>NZ_JAYRST010000018.1:0-14737 GCF_041920015.1 Phenylobacterium sp. | reverse complement strand
AGTTATAGACATGGCTTCGCCAATGCGGGGTCGGAACCCGCCGCTGCACTGACTGTCTGATGTGTCCGTTCCCAATGCTGGTGCAGCGGAGAGGGAGGCGGTCGCATCACCCCTCGGTCGGGAAGAAGTCTTCCAGAAAGAGCATCGTCTCGGGGGCGGACGAGGCGTGTTGTTCCTTGGCCATGTAGAAGGCGAATCCGGCGGGACGGTCGGCATTCGTCGTCCACTGCGAGCCGCCAGCCCACACATCCGACCACAGGCCGCGCTGGGTCGGCGGGAACATCTCGCCGAACCGTTCGATCCGCTCCGGCGCAACCCGCAGCAGGCCGTGCGCGTGAAGGTTGGACTTCAGGTGCTCGAACACGAACACGCCGGTCGTGCGGTCATTGCGCCGCCGCGTGAACCGCGTTCCCAGCAGCTTGCGATCCACCTTGCCGAAGCACTGGCCGATGGCCGTCCGGGCGTTCGCCAGCGAGATGGGTCGGTTGAAGTTCAACGTCATAGCGACGTTCAACGTCGGATCGTTCAGCCAGCGGGAATAGGCCGAGCGGCGCGTCATGTTGAAACGCGACTCGAAGCTCTGATCGTCCAAGTAGTTCGGCATAGTGAACCTATTTAGTCTTGAGGTTCACTTTAGCGGTATGCCCGCCTACCGGCCTAAATCATTCTGGATCGCTCAGCATAAATACCATGTTGAGCGGAGGTGAAGAATGGTTGTTGGTGAGATTTACAATGAAATGTTCGAGCGAGATTTGACAGAGTCGATGAGGAGTTGGAGCGAGCAGTGGGCGGGGCGTTCCCACAACTTCGCCACGACCTGCTGGGCGAAGCCGCTACCTGCCGAGACTGCAATCCATCTACGGAAGCGACTGCTCGCGGAAGGCCACCCGGACTTGGCGGCGAAGGTGCTGCTGGCCTTGCTCGACGAGGCGCCCCATGCGAAGTGAGCACGATCCGTCGCCAACGCCGTTCAGCGTCGAAGACCTGATGCTGAAGGGTCGGAACGGCGCGTTCCCTTCGGGCTACCTGAACGCCTATCTGGCGCACCTGCGCCATTCGCACGCCGCCGCCCAAGCGGAGATCGACCGCATCTTCGCCGATGCTGCTGACGATCCCGCCGAGTTGGCGCGGCTCCGTGATCTCCGGTTCTGACTGCGATCCGATGCGCTACCGGGAGATCGTCGAAGCGGGCGCCGCCGCCGAAGTGTGGAAGCAGACCGAGAGGACTGCGGATGCGCTGCGGACGCTGCGCTCCAAGCAGGCGAAGGTCGCGGACCTGAAGGCTTCGGCTCGCGCACTGCCTGCCGGGCAGGAGCGGTCTCGGCGCCTTCAGGCTGCGGATCGGAAGGATGCCGACGCTCGGCGCGTTTAAGGTGATACGCTCAACAAGGCGAATGATCGGGCGCGAGAGGCGATGGCGAAGGGTCTTTGATGACTCGCTGCCACGAACGGATATTGCTAATCTCTATGGGTTGGCGTGAATATAACCCATATAGAACTTTACTTCCTTGTTCAACAAGGAACGCGGCGCATCAGGAAGAAATACATGTTTCATCAAGAGTTGTTTTCAGTTTTTTCCAATGCCGCCCTGCCCCAGAAGATCGTGCTGATCGCTCTGATCTCCGTCATTCCGTTGATCATATTGTCTACCGCTCTGATTTTCCGCGCCAACAACTCTAACAGCGTCTCGTTGTATCGTCTGGTTTCAACGTTGGGCCTTGCTGGCCCCGGCGTAGGGCTTCTGACGGGTGCAATGAATAGCTTCCATATGGCTGAGACCATTCAACGCTTGCCTGCGGCGCCCACGCTCAAGCAGATTGCGCCCGGCATTTTTGAAGTCGCCGCCCTCGTGGGTCTCGGGGCATTGGTCGGTCTCATCGCCACGGTCGCGTGCTTGGTCGCCGCCGCAAGACGGAATGCTTGATCGTCGCATGTGGGTCGTGGCCACGTTTCAACGTCTCACAAATCATGGTCTCACGCGACACTGGCAAATCGTCTCACATGACTCTCGACTTGACTTTTGAGACAATCCGTCTCACAAAGTCATTATGTCCACTGAGAATACATCCTCCGGTGTCGTGATCGGATACGCGCGCACTTCGACCGCCGATCAACACGCGGGCCTTGATGACCAGATTGCTGAACTGAAGGCGGCGGGCTGCACCCGTATCTTCTCCGAGCAGGTTTCGAGCGTTGACGCGGCCCGCCCGCAGCTTCAGGCCGCGCTTCAGTTCCTCCGTGATGGCGACGAGTTCGTCTGCACCAAGCCCGACCGGCTCGCGCGCAGCACGACCGAACTGCTCCGCATCGTCGAGGAACTGACGCAGCGCGGCGTTCGGGTTCGGCTGCTGTCGATGAACATCGACACCAACAGCGCGACCGGGAAGCTGTTGCTCACGCTCATGGGCGCCGTGGCCTCCTTCGAGCGCGAGATCATGCTGGAACGCCAGCGCGCCGGGATCGCCAAGGCGAAGGCCGAGGGCAAGTTCAAGGGCCGGGCGCCGACCGCCCGCGCCAAGGCCGCCGAGGTTCACCGCCTGATCGGGGCAGGGTGCAAGCCTGCGGAGATCATGAAGCTCACCAACATCAGCCGGGCGAGTTTCTACCGCATCGCCAAGGCGGCCTGATGATGGGCACCGGCGCCCGCCCGTTGTGGAAGACCGATTCTAAGCTACCTTGGAGCCATGTCTGAAGGAGCAACGGCCATCAGCTATAGGCTCACAGAAGGGCAACTTGATCCGCCCGGCGATTCCGATGTCATCGCGGGCCTAACCTCCGGGTTGGGCGTCGCTCTGCCCCCTAGCTATCTCTCGTTCCTTCGACAGCACAATGGTGGCGAGGGCTTCGTTGGAGATAGCTACGTCGTCTTGTGGCGGGCTGAGGATTTGGTTGATTTCAACCGAGAATACGAAGTTGCCAAGTATGCCCCCGGCATCATCCTATTCGGCTCGAATGGCGGCGGCGAAGGCTATGGCTTCGACACCCAATTAGCCGGGCTCCCCATAGTTCAGTTGCCATTCATAGGAATGGAACGCCGCTACGCGACGCCTATAGCCGAGGATTTCATCCATTTATTCGCGAAACTGGCGGACACCCAATGAGTCCGTCTAGCAGCGGGCGAACTCGGGGTATGGAGTTGGTGGAGATCAAGCCTGTCATACTTGGTGGCGATCCTATCGACCCCCAAAACAAAGCGTGGATCACCCGGCAGAAGCACTTTGAATACGTCCGGTATTGGAACGGTCTGATCAGCGATCTTCGTGACAAGCGCGAGAGGTGATCTGTTCTGGACGTGGAAGGCTTGTGTGCTGACGCCTTGGCGAACATCCAAAACGATGTCACAAACGATCCGAACCTAGAAGTCGCGCCTACAAGGCGGATTGATTTTGTGTTGTTTTCTGACTGGCGACCCACCTCCTAGTTCCCCAGCCACGTTCTTCCGTCATCGTCAGGGTTGCACGTTCCGGCGTGAGCGGCAGGTTTGGTTATGCGCCGCCCAGAATCATGCCGGGAACTTCAGGCGCGGTCGCGTCGCCGCCGTTGAGCGGTTTGCGCATCCAGACGATGTCGACCCAGCGGCCGTGCTTCCAGCCGAGCGAGCGGCCGACGCCGGCATGCTCGAAGCCAAGGCCCGAGTGCAGGGCGATGGAGCCGGCGTTCTGCGAGTCGCCGATCACCGCGACCACCTGGCGGACCCCGAAGGCCTCGCAGTCGCGCAGGACGGCTGAGAGCATCGCCTTGCCGACGCCGCGGCCGATGGCCCCTGGGGCGACATAGACGCTGTCCTCGACCGTGTAGCGATAGGCCGCGCGCGGGCGGAACGGGGCGGCGTAGGCGAAGCCCAGCACCTCGCCCGCCTGCTCGGCGACGAGATGGGGCAGGCCGCGTTCGGCCACGGCCTGGCGGCGGGCGGCCATCTCCTCGGCGCTCGGCGGGACTTCCTCGAAGGTCCCGAAACCGTGCAGCACGTGATGGCCGTAGATGGCGGCCAGGGCCGGAGCGTCGTGCGCGGTCGAGGCCCTGACGATCACCGCTCCCAGCCCCGCTGCTGCGCCCAGATGGCGAAGGCGTAGTCGAGGGCGATCTCCTTGAGGAAGTCGAAACGGCCCGAGGCGCCGCCGTGGCCGGCCTCCATGTTGATCTTGAGCAGGATCGGCGCATCGCCCGTGGTTCTTTCGCGCAGCCTGGCCACCCACTTCTGCGGCTCCCAATAGGTGACGCGCGGGTCGGAGAGGCCGCCGGTGGCGAGGATCGGCGGATAGGGCTTGGCGGCGACCTGGTCGTAGGGGCTGTAGCTGGCGATCTTGTCGTAGGCCTGGGCGTCCTCCAGCGGATTGCCCCATTCGGGCCATTCGGGCGGTGTGAGGGGCAGGGAGGTGTCGCTCATGGTGTTGAGCACGTCGACGAACGGCACGGCGGCGATGATCCCGCTCCAGAGATCGGGGCGCAGGTTGACCACCGCGCCCATCAGCATGCCGCCGGCCGAGCCGCCATAGGCGACCATGCGCCCGGCCTTGCCGTAGCCGCTGGCCGACAGGTGTTCGGCGCAGGCGATGAAGTCGGTGAAGGTGTTGGTCTTCTTGTTCTTGCGCCCGTCGAGGAACCAGCCCCAGCCCTTGTCCGACCCGCCGCGGATGTGGGCGACGGCCCAGATCCAGCCGCGGTCCACCAGGCTGAGATTGCGGATCGAGAAGGCCGGCTCCATGGCGTGGCCGTAGGAGCCGTAGCCGTAGAGCAGCAACGGTGCCGAGCCGTCGAGCGGCGTGTCCTTCAGCATCAGCACGGTGATGGGAACTTCCGCCCCGTCCTGGGCGGTGGCGTAGAGCCGCCGGGCGACGTAGCGGGCCGGATCGTGGCCGGAGGGGATTTCCTGGGTCTTGCGCAGGGTCCGCGCACGGCTGTCCATATCGTAGTCGAACCACTGCCGCGGCGTGGTCGGCGACTGGTAGACGAAGCGCAGGACGCTGGTCTGGTATTCGAGGCCGCCTTCCAGGGAGAGGGCGTAGGCTTCCTCGTCGAAGGCGATCTCGTGGGTCTCGCCGCCGCGGGCCATGATGACGATGCGATCATTGGCGTTCACGCGCTCCAACCGCGCCAGATGGCCGGCATAGGCGGCGAAGCCGGTGATGTAGCGGCCCGGCTCGTGCGGGACGAAATCTGTCCAGGTCGCCCGGGACGGGATCGCCGCCGTCGACTGCATCAGCTTGAAGTCCACCGCCCCGTCGTCGTTGGTGCGGATCACCCAGCGGTCGGACCAGTGGTCGAGGTCGTACTTGACCCCGACGCGGCGCGGTTCGGCGACCACGGGCGCGGCGGTCGGATCGGCGGCCGGGATCAGCGAGATCTCGGTGGTCTCCTGGTTGCCGACGTGGATGATGAGGTGGCTGCGGTCGGAGGCGAGGCCGACGCCGAGGAACATGCCATCGTCGGCTTCTTCGTAGACCAGCACGTCATCGCCGCCGCGCGCGGGGCGGCGGAAGACCTTGGACGGGCGGGCGTTCGCATCGCGCCAGATCCAGAAGATCCACTGGCTGTCGGGCGAGAAGACGAAGGCGCCATAGGCGCTGTCGATGACGTGATCGAGGGTCTGGCCGCTCTCCAGGTCCTTGACCCGGATGGCGTAGTATTCCGAGCCCTGCTCGTCGGCGGCCCAGGCGTAGAGCCGATGGTCGGGACTGTGACTGGCCGCGCCGACCTGGAAGAAGGCCTTGCCCTTGGAAAGCGCGTCTTCGTCCAACAGGACCTGTTCGCCGCCGTCCTGGCCGCGGGGGCGGCGGGCGTGCAACGGATGCTCGGCCCCGATCTCGTAGCGGACATAGTAGTCCCAGGGGCCGTCGGGGGCCGGGACGCTGGAATCGTCCTCCTTGATGCGGCCCTTCATCTCGGCGAACAGTTCGGCCTGCAGGGCCTCGGTCCCGGCCAGCATGGCGGCGGTGTAGGCGTTCTCGGCCTCGAGATGTTCGCGGATGTCGGCGCGCAGGACCTTGGGATCGCGCAGCACCTCGCGCCAGTTGTCGTCCTTCATCCAGGCGTAGTCGTCTGTGCGGGTGCGGCCGAGTTGTTCGATGACTTTCGGATCGCGGCGGGCGGCGGGGGGCTTGGGAGCGCTCATCCCCGCTACATGCGACGCGCAAGGCCCGCTCTCAAGCGTCCATCGCCGCAAACTGTCGCCCGCAGGACACGCGGCGATCTGGCGCAGCGATCCCATGGAACCAATTGCGTTGCGTTATTCGAAGGCGCGGTCCAACTATTCGTATGTCGGGAGCATGCGAGTTTATTGAGTAGGGGCGTCCATGGCCTGGGATCTTGCTGTCGAGCTGATCCACGCGACTGTCCAGCTTGAGCAGCCGCTGGGCGACGGCACGCGGACGGTCGGCACGGGCTTCCTGATTTCGGAGATCGCGCCGGACGGAACGCCGCGCACGGTGCTGGTCACCGCCGGCCACGTCTTTTCCAAGATGCCGGGCCAGGACGCGCGCATCGGCTATCGCATCGAGAACGCCGACGGGACCTGGAGCTATTCGCCCCAGCCGCTGAAGATCCGCGACGGCGACGGCAAGAAGCTGTGGACCCAGCATCCGTCGCGCGACGTGGCGGTGATGTCGATCACCGCGCCGGACGCCTTCGCCAAGGCGGCGATCCCGCTGGACTGGCTCGCCCAGGACGACACCTTCCAGGCCAACCAGGTCGGGGCGGGCGACGAGATGATGGCCCTGGGCTTCCCCCGCGGCCTGGCGGCGAACCAGGCGGGTTTCCCGATCCTGCGCTCGGGGCGGGTGGCTTCGTTCCCGATCGCGCCGGCCAGGAGCTTCCCGACCTTCCTGCTCGACTTCACGGTGTTCCCGGGCAATTCCGGCGGGCCGGTGTTCATGTCCCAGGCCGCGCGCCGCCGGGTTGGCGCGACCGAGAACGGCCAGGACGTGCAGTTCATCGCCGGGCTGCTGACCCAGCAGGTGGAGTTGAACAACGAGCGCCTGGAGATCGGCATCGTCACCCACGCCAAGTACATCCGCGAGACCATCGCCCTGATGGACGATCCGCTGGCGCCGGTGACGGTGGCGCATTTCGAGCCGGTGACGGGCGCGCGAGCGGCCTCGGCGGAGGAGGCGGTTTCGCCGTAGGAGTCAGGGGCGCGGGCGCTTCAGGTCCTCCCCCATCGTGATGGGGGAGGATAGGAGTCCTTACGCGCCGTAGACGACCGAGATGGTCTCGGCGATGCAGGCGGGCTTGGCCTCGCCTTCGATCTCGATGGTGCACTCGTTCTTCAGTTGCATGCCGCCGGCCTTGGGCTCGGCGCCGATCAGCTTCTGGCGCATGCGCACGCGCTTGCCGACCCGGACCATGTTGATGAAGCGCACCTTGTCGGAGCCGTAGTTGATGCCGCGGGTCACGCCCTTGATCGGCAGCATGCCGGCGCCCAGGAACGGGATCAGCGACAGGGTCAGGTAGCCGTGGGCGATCGGGCCGCCGATCTCCTTGGTCGCGCGCTCGACGTCGACGTGGATCCACTGATGGTCGCCGGTGGCTTCGGCGAACTGGTTGACGCGCTCCTGGGTGATTTCCAGCCAGTCCGACACGCCGACTTCCTGACCCACCAGGCCGGGCAGGTCCTTGAACTCCACCGGGTTCATCGTTTGCTCCCAATTCGATTGAAACAGATGTTCGAGGTCTAGCATCTGGCTGAGGGCGAGCAACGCCTTTACGTCGCCGCCAGGAACTTTAAAGAGCGGCCCATGCAACGAGCTCTCAGCGTCAGCCGGATGACCGGCAACAGGTCGACCTTCCCCGACTGGTACCAGGCGATCGTCCGCGAGGCGGACATGGCCGAAGTCAGCCCGGTTCGCGGCTCCATGATCATCAAGCCGTGGGGCTACGGCGTCTGGGAACGCATCCAGCAGGTCATGGACCGCCGCATCAAGGAGATGGGCGTCGACAACGCCTATTTCCCGCTGTTCATCCCGCTGAGCTTCTTCACCAAGGAAGCCGAGCACGTCGAGGGGTTCGCCAAGGAGATGGCGGTGGTGACGCACCATCGCCTCAAGAGCATCGACGGCAAGCTGCAGCCCGATCCCGAGGCGAAGCTGGAAGAGCCGCTGATCGTTCGTCCGACCTCGGAGACCATTATCGGCGACGCCTTCTCGCGCTGGGTGAAGAGCTATCGGGACCTGCCGCTGAAGATCAACCAGTGGGCCAATGTGGTCCGCTGGGAGATGCGCACGCGCCTGTTCCTGCGCACCTCGGAGTTCCTCTGGCAGGAGGGGCATACCGCGCACTCATCGGGCGAAGAGGCCCTGGCCTCGACCCTGGAGGCGCTGGAGATGTACCGGGAATTCTCCGAAAGCGTCCTGGCCATGCCGGTGATCGCCGGCGAGAAGCCGGAGAACGAGCGGTTCCCCGGCGCGGCCAACACCTTTTCGATCGAAGCCATGATGCAGGACGGCAAGGCGCTCCAGGCCGGCACCTCGCACTATCTGGGGACCAGCTTCGCCCACGCCCAGAACATCCGCTACCAGAGCGACAGCGGCGAGATGGAGTTCTGCCACACCTCGAGCTGGGGCGTTTCCACCCGGCTGATCGGCGGCGTCATCATGACCCACGGCGACGACGACGGCCTGCGCCTGCCGCCGGCCATCGCCCCGCGCCAGATCGTCGTGGTGCCGATGCTGCGCGGCAAGGAGGAGGACGCCGCGGTCCTGGCCTTCGCCAAGGCGCTGGTGCAGGACCTGAACGCCCAGTTCGCCTTGGGCGAGCCGATCCGCGCCCTGCTGGACGACCGCGACCAGAAGTCGGCCGACAAGCGCTGGAACTGGGTGCGCCGCGGCGCGCCGATCATCATCGAGCTCGGCCCGCGCGATGCGGCCGGCGGCCAGGTCAGCTACATGCGCCGCGACGCGCTGCGCGACGGCGACAAGGTCAAGTCGCACCAGGCGCCGCGCGACGAATTCGTCGCGAACGCGCCGTCCCTGCTGGCGCAAATCCAGCAGGCGCTGTTCGACGAGGCCAAGGCGCGGCTGGAGGCTAATGTCCGCACCGATCTGACGACCTTCGACCAGGTGGCCGAATATTTCGGCCAGGTGTCGGACGAGGATGAAGAGACCGCCGCCTTCAAGGGCTGGGTGCGCGCATCCTGGAGCCGTCCGACGGGCGATGAGTTGGAGGCGGTGGTCGAGCGGCTGAAGGCGCTGAAGCTCACCCTGCGCAACGCCCCCACCGACCAGCCGGCGACGTTCGGGCCGTGTGTCTTCACCGGCAAGCCGGGCGTGGAGGAAATCCTGATCGGGCGGGCTTACTGATCGTCGGCGGGAGCGGTCTCGCCAGCCCAGGTCTGAGTTCAGTAGGATTCGAAGCTGTCCAGCCCGAGGAGCGTGAAAATCTCCTCGGCGCTGCGCGCCGCCTGCAGCGAGGCCAGTAGTGGCGGCAGGACCGTCTCCGGGTCTTCCCCGAGGCAGTAGTCGTCAGGGAAGGCGTCAAGCGACTGGCGCGCCAGCTTTTTCACATCGTCCAGCGACGCCTGCGCAAGGGGGACGAGGCTGTATTCGATCCGATACTGCCGCCCCGAAAGCAGTCCCTTTACCAACCGGGAGAGTGGGGAGCCGGCTCGCCCCTTGTCGTGGATCGCCGTGACCTGGAACCTGGCCCCATCGGCGCCGATCAACTCCATACCCGCCGGGATATTCTCGTTGAGAGTCTGGGAGCCGCAGGTCGTGAGCGACCTGCGGTCGGGAAATCCCCAGATTTCCCGGTCGGGTGTGAAGCCGATGACCGGGAACTTGAAGTCGACAAGATCGGACGTGATCGTATCGGCCGTCGGCGGATTCATTTACGTGGGCGCCTTTGCGGTTGAGCGAAATTTTGCGCGCCGTCGATCAGGTCGGTCCTGATCGAAGTCGGCAAAAATCCTATCGGGCCAAGACTAAGAACCCGTTCAGTGCGGCCGCTACACGATCCGCGAGCCTTCCTTGCCCCAGTAGGCGTCGCGGATCAGGCGCTTGTAGAGCTTGCCAGTCGGGTGGCGCGGCAGTTCGGCCATGAACTCGATGACGCGCGGCGACTTCACGTGGGAGAGGTTGGCACGGCAATAGGCGGCGAGTTCGGCCTTCAGCTCCTCGCCGGCGGCGTCCCAGTCCATCGGCTGGATGACGGCCACCACCTTCTCGCCCATCTCCTCGTCGGGGGCGCCGACCACGGCGGCGTCGGCCACCTTCGGGTGGGTGACCAGCAGGTTCTCGATCTCCTGCGGATAGATGTTCACCCCGCCGGAGATGATCATGAAGCTCTTGCGGTCGGTCAGGTAGAGGAAGCCTTCCTCGTCCAGCCAGCCGACATCGCCCAGCGTGGTCCAGCCGTGCTTGTTGGTGTTCTCGGCCACCTTGTCAGGGGCGTTGTGATAGGTCAGCGGCGTGCCGCCGGCGAAATAGACGACGCCTTCGTTGCGCGGAGGCAGGGCCTCGCCGTCCTCGCCGACGATCTTGACCTCGGCCGTCGTGCCGCGCCCGACCGAACCCTTGTGGGTCAGCCAGTCATGCGGGCCGATGTAGCAGAAGCCGTTGCCCTCGCTGCCGGCGTAGTATTCGTGGATCACCGGTCCCCACCAGGCCATCATCTGCTCCTTGATCGGGATCGGGCAGGGGGCCGCGGCGTGGATGGCCGAGCGCAGGGACGAGACGTCGTAGCGGGCGCGCACCTCCTCCGGCAGCTTCAGCATCCGTACGAAATGGGTGGGAACAAACTGGCCGACGTCGATCCGGTGCTTCTGGATCAAGGCCAGGGCGTCCTCGGGATCGAACTTCTCCATCACCACGACCGTACCGCCCAGGCGGTGGACGCTCATGCACCAGCGCAGGGGCGCGGCGTGATAGAGCGGGGCGGGCGAGAGGTAGATGCTGTCGCTGCGGAAGCCGAACAGGCTCTCGGCCATCATGGCCAGGGCGTTGGGGGTGTCGATCGGCGCGCCGGTCAGCGGCGGCTTGATGCCCTTGGGCCGTCCTGTGGTGCCCGAGGAATAGAGCATGTCGGCGCCGCCGCTCTCGTCGGCGATGGGCGTGGCGGGCTGGCGCTCGCGGGCGGCCTCGAAGCTTTCGTAGGGGGCGCGGGCCTGGCCGACCATGTAGAGCTTCACGCCGGGCAGGCGTGGCGGCAGTTCGTCCACGACCGGGCCAACGCCGGGCGAGGTGACCAGCAGCTTGGCCTCGCAGTCGTGCATGATGTACTCGATCTCGCCGGCCGTGAGTTTGGACGAGATGCAGGCGTAGTAGAGGCCGGCGCGCTGGGCGGCCCAGGCGATCTCGAAGAACCGCGGATTGTTTTCCATGAGGATGGCGATCACGTCGCCGGTCTGCAGGCCAAGCGAGCGGAAGAGCTGCGCCCCCTGGTTCGACCGCTCGTCGAGCTGGCGGTAGGTCACGGTCTCGCCCGAGCCGGCCATGATGTAGGCGGCGCGGTCGGGATGGGTCTTGGCGTGCGTGGCCGGATGCATGGAGTCTTCCTCTTGGCGGCCGGACCCTCTGCGGGGCCTCGGACCTCCTCCCAAAGTTATCGTTGTTAAGGCGAGTATGCGGGCCTTGACGGACCGTCCGTCAAGCGCGCCCGATTGATCGAAAATCAGCGGAGGACTTCATGACGGCGCCCAGTTTCGAGACCCTGGCCTATGACGTGACCGACGGGGTGGCGACCGTCACCCTCAACCGGCCCGACAAGCTCAACGCCTTCAACACCCAGATGATGAAGGACCTGATCGCCGTGTTCGACGAGACCGACGGCGATGATGCGGTGAGGGCGGTGATCGTCACAGGCGCGGGCCGCGGGTTCTGCGCCGGAGCCGATCTTTCCTCGGGCGGCGACACTTTCGACTACGACAAGCGCGGCGGCGAGGATCTGGCGGCGCGCCGGCCGGACGGCGTGCAGCGCGATGGCGGGGGCCTCGTCACCTTGCGCATCTATGACAGCCTCAAGCCGGTGATCGGGGCGATCAACGGCCCGGCGGTGGGCGTGGGCGTGACCATGCAGTTGCCGATGGACATTCGCCTGGCCTCGACCGAGGCGCGGTTCGGGCTGGTGTTCGCGCGGCGCGGCCTCAATCCGGAGGCGGCCTCGTCCTGGTTCCTGCCGCGGCTGGTCGGCGTCCAGACCGCGCTGGAGTGGTGCTACACCGGCCGGGTGTTCCCGGCGCAGGAGGCGTTCGACAAGGGGCTGGTCCGCTCGCTGCACGCGCCCGACGAACTGCTGCCGGCCGCCCGGGCGCTGGCGCGCGAGATCGTCGACAACACCGCTCCGGTCTCCATCGCCCTGACACGGCAACTGATCTGGCGGATGGCCGGGGCCTCGCATCCGATGGAGGCCCATCGCGCCGACAGCCGCGGCATCCATCTGCGCGGGCGGATGGGCGATGCGCGCGAGGGGGTGATGTCGTTCCTCGAAAAGCGGCCGGCGGCCTTTCCGAACAAGGTCTCCAGCGACCTGCCGGACATCTGGGACCATTGGACGGCGCCGACGTTCAAGTGAACGACCGGTTAAGCGGCGTGTGATTCGATATCGGCAGGTATAGGCTCCGAGATCGCATGAACCTGCCGTCGCCCGAGTCCAGTGTCGAGACGCCCACGCCTTCGCGGGCGCGCGCGGCGCTGCTCAAGCGCCTAGCCGACGTGGTGTGCCTGCCCATGTCGAGGGTCAACGCCTTCGAGCGGGCGATGACCGCCGACCTGCTGGTCGACCTGCTGCGCGAGGCCGAGCCGGAGGAGCGCAAGAAGGTCGGCCGGCGCATCGCCGGCCTGACCGAGATTCCGAACTGCCTCGTGCGGCTGCTGCTGCGCGACGAGGTCGATATCGCCGAGGAGCTGCTGGTCAACGCCGCCGGCCTGTCGGACGCCGACCTGCTGGACTGCGCGCGGCTGATGAACCTGGAGCACCGGCGGCTGATCGCCCTGCGGCGCAGCGTGAGCGAGGTCGTCTGCGACGCCCTGGTCGAGTTCGGCGAGGTGCTGGTGCTGGAGTGCCTGTTGCGCAACGAGGACGCGCGGTTCTCCAACGGCGGGATCGAGGCGGTGGTGGCGATGACCCGCGGCGACCCGCGGCTGACGACCCTGCTGCTGCGCCGGTCCGAGCTGCGGCCCGCGCACGCCTATGTCCTGTTCTGGTGGGCCGACGCCGAGGCGCGCAAGATCATCCTCCAGCGGTTCGCCGTCTCGCGGGAGGTCCTGCAGGAGGTCACCAGCGACATCTTCCCGATGGCCGCGGCGGAGAAGTGGCAGGACCCGCTGTCGCGCAAGGCGCTTCAGTTCATCGAACGGCGCCAGCGCAATCGCGCGGCGCTGGAGCGGAGCCCGTTCGAGAATCTCGAGGCCGCGGTGGCCGCCGCCCAGGACGGCCTCACCCGCGAGATCGCCGAAGAGATTTCCTACCTGGCCGGCCTGAAACCGATGACGGGCGCCAAGATCTTCACCGATCCGGGCGGCGAGCCGCTGGCCATCCTCTGCAAGGCCACGGGCCTGCCCAAGCAGGCGATCCGGGCGCTCTGGCGCGGGCTCAAGCGCGCGGAGATCGACGCCGGCGGCGCGCCCTCGACGCTGCTGGAGCGTGCGATGATCGCCTATGACACGATCGCCGTTGACCGGGCGCAGACGGTGCTGCGCTATTGGAACTGGTCGCTGACCTCGGCCCTGACGCCGGCGTTGCTGCGCGCAATCCGCGACGGCGACGAAGATACGATCGACGAATACTCGACCGCGCAGCGTGCGGCGATGCTGGCCTTTTCAAAGGACTTCGGCGGTTGATGACGCCGGCCAGGGATCTATGGTCCCCGGAATAGTGGTGCGTCATTCAACCGATTGGTGCAGTGCGGCGCCTAGACTTGATTGTATGCCTGTTCGGTGAAGAACAGCCGCCTATTCGACTCTTGTGCTTGAATTGGGTTCCAGATATTAACGCGATCACTGACGTTTTGAATCAGTGATCCCCCAGCTTGGTGCAACTGCGCCACGGAACCGAGAAATATGGACGAGAAATCGGAAGTCATTGAGATGACGGCGGATATTGTTTCCGCGTATGTCGGGAACAATTCGGTCGCGGCGGCCGATCTCCCTAATCTGATCCAGAGCGTTCATCGCGCGCTTGCCGGTATTTCAACAGGATCCGACGTTCAGGAAGCCACGCCGAAAGAACCGGCGGTTCCGGTTCGCCGTTCGATCACGCCAGATCATCTGGTCTGCCTGGAAGACGGCCGCAAGTTCAAGTCTCTGAAGCGCCACCTGCGCACGAAATACAATATGAGCCCCGAGGAATACCGCGCGAAGTGGGGGCTGCCGAAAGATTATCCGATGGTCGCGCCGAACTACGCCAAGGCGCGTTCGGACCTGGCCAAGCAGATGGGCCTCGGCCAAGGTGGCCGCCAGGCGCCTCGCAAGCGCGCCAAATAGTCGCAGAGGCTTCGCGCCGACCGGAAAGGCCCGCCGGCGACGGCGGGCTTTTTCTTTGCCCTGAGCGCGGCCCTCCATGGTGCAGCCGCGCCACCTTTCGGCCCGATTTATTGCCGGGCGTTAGGATTTGTCCTTGCCCGAGAATCACCCTTCGGGCGATAAGTGATTCGTCGTGATTCCAAGGGGTTGTTAAGGAATCTGAACATGGCCGCACAGATGGGGGCTTCGGCGGCGGCCGCTCGCGCGCATGAGGAGCTGTACGCCTATTGGGCGCGGCTTCGCGAGGGTGGGCGGCTACCGGGACGCGACGATATCCGCCCCGACGA
>NZ_JAYRST010000017.1:0-50221 GCF_041920015.1 Phenylobacterium sp. | reverse complement strand
GCGCCCGCCGCGGCGGCCGCCGCCCACGTCCGCATGCCCTGAACCCTAGACTTCATGTCCCCTCGGTCTGCTTGGCCGGCCGCGCCTCGCGAAAGACGATCGCCCCCGCCGACTGGAATCGAGGCGGCGCCCCGCAAACTTGCGAGACCCCGCCCTTAAGTCGGGGTCCATACGCGCTCTCCCGAGGCTTGCCAAGACGCCAAGCCCCCCTATGGCGCAATGTCTCGGCGTCAACTGCGCGTCATGGGACCGCGGGGGACGGAAAATGGCGTAATCGGCCGATCTGTCGGCAGGTTGCCGACCTGGGCTCGCAACAACCTGCCGCATGGCCCGGCATGGGGTGACGTTTGCCCGCCAAGCCCCTATTTCTGTGGGCTCGTATCGCGAAAGCCCGAAGTGATGAACGCCCTGACCTCCGCCCCCTCGATCCTCGACTCCGCCGGCGTCGCTCCAGAACGGGCGCGCGAGATCCTCGGCGAAGCCCTGGCCGGCGCCGACGATGGCGAACTGTTCGTCGAGCGCTCGGAGAGCGAAGCCTTTTTGTTCGACGACGGACGGCTGAAGTCGGCCTCATATGATTCGTCGGAAGGGTTCGGCCTGCGGGTGGTGGCGGGCGAGACTGCCGGCTACTCGCATTCGAGCGAAGTGTCGGAGGCGGCGCTGAAGCGGGCGGGACAATCCTCGGCCCTGGCCAAGCGGGGCTATTCCGGCGTCTCGGCCGAAGGTCCGCGCGCGACCAACGCCAAGCTCTATGGCGAGGACGACCCGACCGCCTCGCCGGCTTTCTCGGACAAGGTCTCCCTGTTGCAGGAGATCGACGCCTGGATGCGCGCGCGCGATCCGCGCGTGGTGCAGGTGATGGCCAGCCTGGCGGGCGAGCGGCGGACGGTGGAGATCCTGCGCGCCGACGGCAGGCTGATCCGCGACGTGCGCCCGCTCTGCCGGATCAATGTGCAGGTGACGGTCGAAAAGGACGGCCGGCGCGAGAACGGCTTCGCCGGCGCCGGCGGCCGGGCCGGCTTCGACGCCTGGATCACGCCGGAGAAGTGGCAGGAGCAGGCCGAGGAAGCCCTGCGCCAGGCATTGGTCAATCTGGACGCCGTCCCCTGCCCGGCCGGCGAGATGGATGTGGTGCTGGGCCCCGGCTGGAACGGGGTGCTGCTGCACGAAGCCGTCGGCCATGGCCTGGAGGGCGACTTCAACCGCAAGGGCACCTCGGCCTTCTCGGGCCGCATCGGCGAGCGAGTGGCCGCGCCGGGCGTGACCGTCTTCGATGACGGCGCCCTGCCGGGCCGGCGCGGTTCGCTGACCGTCGACGACGAGGGCACGCCCACCGAACGCACCGTGCTGATCGAGGATGGCGTGCTGGTCGGCTACATGCACGACCGGATGAGCGCACGCCTGATGGGCATGGCCGCCACGGGCAACGGGCGGCGCCAGTCCTACGCCCACATGCCCATGCCGCGGATGACCAACACCGCCATGCTGGGCGGGAACCACAAGCGCGAGGAGATGATCGCCTCGACCAAGCGCGGGCTCTACTGCGCCAATTTCGGCGGCGGCCAGGTGGACATCACCAACGGCAAGTTCGTCTTCCAGTGCACCGAGGCCTATCTGATCGAGAACGGCAAGATCACCGCGCCGGTGAAGGGCGCGACCCTGATCGGCGATGGTCCGTCGGCCCTGACCCGCGTCACCATGATCGGCGACGATTTCGATTTCGATCCCGGGGTCGGGGTGTGCGGAAAGTCGGGCCAGAGCGTGCCGGTCGGCGTCGGCCAGCCCTCCCTGAAGATCACGGGACTGACGGTCGGCGGCACCAACATCTGAGGCCTGGCAAGGGATTTCGATCCCTAACCGGCTGATACATTTCGGATCTTTAATCCACCTTTCCTGGATTTAATTAGCGTCTCCCCCGGCGCGCGGGTCACTTGCGAGCGACCTTTGGGGAGTTCGTCACATGCTTGTTCCGGCCATGGCCTCGGCCCTCGCCCTGACCGCCGCCGCACAGGGCGAAGCGGCCGGGCCCGTCGCGGCCGAAGCGCCGACGTCCGCGCAGGCCGAAGGGGTCATCAGCTACCCGGCCGCCTATTTCGCCGGCGCCCAGGCGGGCAACGCCTGGGAGATGCTGCTGCGCCTGCCGGGCTTTGCGCTCGACACCGGCGATACCATCCGCGGCTTCGAGGGCGGCGGCGGCAACGCCCTGGTCGACGGCCAACGCCCCACCAGCAAGACCGACCCGCTGGACGAACTCCTGCGCCGCATCCCGGCCGCCCGAATCCAACGCATCGACCTGATCCGCGGCGGGGCGCCGGGGATCGACATGCAGGGCAAGACCGTGGTCGCCAATGTCGTGCGCAAGCCCGGAGGCGGACTGCGCGGCCTGGTCGCGGTCGCCAACAACGCGATCTACGATGGGCGCAACCACCACGGCGTCCGGCTGGAGCTGTCCGGCGGCAAGGACGGCCGCAACTGGGAAGGCTCGGCCCGCTACGGCTACGGGGCCGACGACGGCGGCGACGACGGCCCCGGCGTGAAGATCGGCCCGAACGGCGCGATCATCGAGCGGTCGCAGATCGAGTCCGAGAGCGATGGCCTGCAGAAGACCCTGACCGGCGCGTACGAACAGCCGCTGCTGGGCGGCAAGGCGCGGATCGACGGGCGCATGTTCTGGGACCACTGGAAGTTCGAGGAAGATCGCCAGATCACCGACCCGGTCTTCGAACTGCACACCACCGACGACGTCTATCTGCGCAAGGACACCGAACTGGGCGGCCGCTTCACCCGCAGTTTCGGCCCCAGGACCGACCTGGAATTCATCGGGATTCGCCAGACCCGCGACCAGGACATCACCTCCGCCTTCGCCTCGCCCGCCGAGACCGGCCGCTTCAACCTGCTGCGAGAGTCCAGCGAGACCATCGGCCGGGCGGTTGTGAAACGCCAGGTGTCCCCGGCCCTCAGCCTGGAGGTCGGCGGCGAAGGCGCGTTCAACAAGCTGGACAGCCACACCCACCTGGCCCTGGGCGGGGCGGAGGTCGAGCTGCCGGCGGCCAATGTCACGGTCGAGGAAACCCGCAACGAGGTCTTCGCCAAGGGGACCTGGCGGCCGGCCCAGGCGGTGACGCTGGAAGCCAGCCTGCGCTACGAAAGCTCTTCGATCTCGTCGGCGGGAGACGTCCAGCTCGAGAAGTCGCTGCATTTCGCCAAGCCGCGACTGGCGGCGACCTGGCAGGCCCTGCCGGACACCCAGCTTCGCCTGCGCGTCGAGCGCGTGGTCGGCCAGCTCGATTTCGACGATTTCGTCGCCGATTCCTCGCTGAACAAGGGGACGGTCACGGCGGGCAACCCCGACCTCAATCCCGAACAGGCCTGGGTGACGGAGGCGGCGGTCGAGCAGCGATTCTGGACCGATGGGGTCATCGTGGTCACCTACCGCCGCTCGGCGCTCGACGACGTGATCGACCGCGCGCTGATCTTCACCAGCGCCGGCGTCTTCGACGCGCCCAGCAACATCGGCGCGGGGACCAAGGACGAGCTGATCGTCAACCTGACCGTGCCGTTGTCGCGGCTGGGGCTTCCTGGCGCGCAGATCAAGGGCGAGGCGACCCGCCGCTGGTCGGAAGTGATCGATCCCACGACCGGGCGGGCGCGCGAAATCTCCGACCTGCGGCCGCTGGAGTGGGAGGCGACCTTCAGCCAGGACCTGCCGCGCTGGAAGGCCACCTGGGGGATCGACGTCTTCGGCGGGTGGCGCGAGACCTCCTATCAGTTCGACCGCGTCGCGACGGTGAAGCTGGAATCGGCCTGGGTTAAGCCGTTCGTGGAAATCCGGCTGCAACCGGACCTGATGCTGCGGATGGAGCTGAACAACCTGGTCGAACGCGGCATCCGCACGACCCGGAACATCTATTCCGGACCGCGGGACGTCAGCCCCCTGGCGTTCACCGACGACCGCGACCTGACATTCGGCCGGACCTTCTACGTCCGCCTGCGCAAGACGTTCGGCGCCTAGGTCGTGGAGACGATTTAGAGTCCTCGTAACCTAGTCAATGAAAGGCGGCCAGACGCTCGCGCATCCGGCCGCCTTTGGCTCCAGGCTCGCCCGGCCGTCAGGCCGTGCGGTCGGCGCTGAGGCTTTCCGGCTCGGGCCGGGCATGACCTTCGGCGGTGTTGGCGCCGTGCGCCCAGTGCTTGATGAAGAAGCTGAGCACGACGAAGACGACGCCGACGCCGACGCCGGCCCAGCCTAGCTTGTTGAAGCCGTCCATCGAGGTGGCCAGGGCCGCGGCCGGGTCCAGCACCTGGCCGCCGACCGTCTCGGCCCCCATGGCGCCGGCGATCAGTCCGCCGACGAACTGGGCGATGGAGGAAGCCAGGAACCACACCGCCATCATGAACGACACCACCGAGGCGACCGACAGCTTGGTCACTTCGGAAAGGCCGACGGGCGAGAGGAAGAGCTCGCCGGTGGTGTGCAGCATGTAGAGCAGGGCCAGTATGATGAGCGGCAGGCGATAGTTCTCGTCGGCCATGCCCTGGGCCCAGACCACGACCAGGAAGCCGAGGCCGACCTGCAACAGGCCGAAGCCGAACTTCAGCACCGGGTTCGGGTCCTTGCCGCGCGCGCCGAGCCAGGCCCAGAGGGCGGCGAAGATCGGGGCGAAGATCAGGATGAAGCCGGCGTTGAACGACTGGGTCTGGGCCGCCGAGACGCCCATCAGGTCGACGTTGCGGGCCGCGAACAGGTTGAGCGAGGTGCCGGCCTGTTCGAACAGGGTGAAGAACACCACCGAGCCCAGCACCAGCACCATGGCCAGCATCATCCGCTCGCGCTCGATCTTGTTGCACTTGGTCGCCAGGAAATAGGCGATGAAGATCAGCGACAGGACCGTGGAGATGGCCAGGGCGTAGCCGACGAGCTGGTTGTTCTGGACCAGGAACCACACCGGCAGGACGCCGAGAATCCCGCCGAGATAGATCAGCCATTCGCGGTTGATCGGACCGGCGACGCGGGCCTTGAGCAGTTCGGGATTGGGCGGTTCGCCCTTGCCTTCGAGGTAGCGCTTGCCGAACACGAAGACGACCCAGCCCAGCGCCATGCCGACGCCGGCGAGGCCGAAGCCCGCCCACCAGCCGACCGTCTGGCCGAGCAGGCCGCAGAGCACCGAGGCCCAGAAGGCGCCGAGATTGATGCCGTAATAGTAGAGGGTGAAGCCGGAATCCCGGCGTGGATCGCCCTGCGGATAGAGCTGGCCGACGATGGTCGAGATGTTCGGCTTGAGGAACCCGACCCCCATGATGATGAGCGAGACCGCCAGGTAGAAGGCGTTCTTGCCGAGGGGATCGACCTGCTTCTCCATCGTGAAGCTGCCTTCCGGCAACACGGTCGGCAAGGCGCCGCCGGCAGGAAGCCCCTTGATCTCCAGACCGCCGTTGGCGGCGGGGCCGAAGTCGTAGGCCTTGTCGCCGACCATCAGCTTGACGCTGCGCGACTCCATCCGGCCCTCGGCCGCCACCTCGTACCTCTGACCGCCATAGACCAGTTGCTGGGTGGCGGGCGTTCCCTCGACCGCCATGGTCAGGTGGCCGGCGACCAGCAGCAGGGCGCCGAAGGCCACCGCCTTGCGGGTGCCCAGATAGCGGTCGGCCACCAGGCCGCCAAGCAGCGGCAGGAGATAGACGAGGCTGGTGTAGGAGCCGTACTGCGCCCCGGCGGTGGCGTCGTCGAACAGCAGGTGCTGAGTCAGGTAGAAAATCAGGATGCCCCGCATCCCGTAGTAGGAAAACCGCTCCCACATCTCGGCGAAGAACAGGATGATCAATCCGCGCGGATGCTGTTTCAGCAACTGCAGGAGCACGGGGATGCCGGTCGCCAAGGTGATGACGATCCCCAGAAGGACTACGATGTTCATGAGGGCCTGGTGTTCCGATTGCTTGGGCGGGCCGGCGTCATATCGGGGTCGTTTCCTCCCAGCCGGGCCGATTTGGCGCGAGAAGATCACGCCGATGAAACAAGCACAAGCAATCCGCCGCCCCTGGAGCGCCACGCCCAAGCCGAAAATGGTCTAGCCAAACGGGAGCCCCGGGCCCATGTCAGGCGTTGGTTCCGGCGAAGGAGGAGCGTCCATGCTGACACCCGGCCCCGACCACCCGATCGACATCGCCCCCGCCAAGACGCGCTGGCGCGCCATGTATGGCGAGCATGTGATCGCCGATACGGGCGATGCGCTGATCCTGACCGAGGCCAGCTATGCGCCGGTGGTCTATTTTCCGCGCGCCGACGTCTCGATGGAGTATTTCTCGCGCACCGACCGGCACACGCACTGCCCCTACAAGGGCGATGCGGCCTATTACACGATCCTGATGGACGGACGATTCGCCGAGAACGCGGTCTGGACCTATGAGGAGCCCTATCCGGCCATGGAGTCGATCCGCGGGCGGCTGGCCTTCTATCCAGACAAGGTCGAGGTCTATGCGGTCGAGGACATGCTGGTCGACCCCAAGCATCCGCACGCGGCGGTGGACGAGATCGTGCAGCACACCGACAGCGGCTCGGGCGTCAGCCAGGGCGAACACTGGCCGCCCAATGTCGAGAGTCCGCCCCGCGACGGCGGGGTGGTCTAGCGGCCGGCTACCGGCCGACGACGAGCCTCGGCGTCAGTAGGCGAAGTCTTCGAAGACGTGGCGCACGTCGCCCTTCCACGGGCCGTTGTAGAGCTCCAGCAGGCGTTCGGCCGGGGTGATCCCGCGGCCCGCGATCTCTTCCAGCTCGGCGAGATGGACGGTTTCGTCGACCATGGCGGCGTTGAGGCGAGCCCGATTCTTCAGGCCCTGCTTGGCGATGGCGACCATGTCCCTGGCCACGTCCTGGACGCTGCGGCCGCCGACCTGCGCCTTGAGGCCCAGGCGGGCGACGTCGGCGCGCAGGCGCTCGTGGTCCTCGACCCGCCAGTCCTTGCAGAGATCCCAGGCGGCCGCGAGCGCGGCCTGGTCGTAGAAGACGCCCGCCCACAGGGCCGGCAGGGCGCAGAGGCGGCCCAGGGGCGCCGAATCGGCGCCGCGCATCTCCAAGTATTGCTTGAGGCGCACCTCCGGGAAGGCGGTGGTGGTGTGGTCGGCCCAGTCCTTGATCGAGGGGCGATCGCCGGGAAGCTCGTCGAGCTGGCCGTCCATGAACTTGCGGAACGAGCGGCCCGAGAGGTCGACGTACTGGCCGCCGCGCTTGGCGAAGTACATCGGCACGTCGAGCGCATAGTTGGCGTAGGTCTCGTAGCCGAAGCCGTCGGCGAAGACGAAGTCCAGCATGCCGGTCCGGTCGGGGTCGGTGTCGGTCCACACATTGGCGCGCGCGGAAAGGAAGCCGCTGGGCTTGCCCTCGACGAAGGGCGAATTTGCGAACAGCGCCGTGGCGATCGGCTGCAGGGCCAGGCTGGTGCGGAACTTGGCCACCATGTCAGCTTCGGAGCTGAAGTCGAGATTGGCCTGCACCGTGCAGGTGCGGAACATCATGTCGAGGCCGAGATTGCCGACCTTCGGCATATAGGCCCGCATGATCTTGTAGCGGCCCTTGGGCATGACCGGGATTTCGTCGCGCCGCCAGACCGGCGTGAAACCGAGGCCGAGGAAACCGAGGCCGAGCTCGCCGGCGACGGTCTTCACCTCCTCCAGGTGCTGACTGGTCTCCTCGCAGATATCGTGCATGGTCTCCAGCGGCGCGCCGGAGAGCTCGAACTGGCCGCCCGGCTCCAGGCTGACATTGGCCTTGCCACGTTCCAGGCCGATGAGGGTTTCGCCCTCGTAGACGCCTTCCCAGCCGAAGCGCATCAGGCCCTGGAGCAGGGCGTGGATGCCGGCCGGGCCTTCGTAAGGGATCGTCTCGTACGTGCCGAGCCGGAACACGAACTTCTCGTGCTCTGCGCCCACGCGCCAGGCGTCGGCGGGTTTCTCGCCGGCCTCGAACCAGCGGACAAGGTCCTCAAACGTGAGAGGTCGTTCGTCGGTCACGACGTCGGCCATCTGGTTCTCCCCTGCCCCTGGACTCCAAAACGGGCGCGATCTTTACGCCGTTCAGACAGGTGCGCGCAATTCAGGAAACCTCAAGGCGCCGCCAATCGCCCTCACGCCGCCCCCCAGTCCCCCTGGACGGCCTGCCAGAGGGTGAGCGCGCTGATCGCGGCGGTGTCGGCCCGGAGGATCCTCGGTCCCAGGGTAGCGGGCGTCGCATAGGGAAGGTTCCGCAGGGCTTCCCGCTCGGCCGGGGAAAAGCCGCCCTCGGGGCCGATCAGGATCGCCCAGGGGCCGGGCGGAGCGTCACGAAGCGCATGCAGCGCGGGCTTGGCGTCGCCCGCCTCGTCGCAGAACAACAGGCGGCGCGCGGGGTCCCAATCCTCGATCAGCCTGGAAAGCTTCACCGGTTCGAAGATGTGCGGCACGTCCAGGCGGCCGGTCTGCTCGGCGGCCTCGGCGGCGATGGCGGCCAGGCGGTCGAGGCGCGTGCGCTCGGCGTTGGTCCGCTCGGTGATCACCAGGCGCACGCGGCGCGCGCCAAGCTCGGCGGCCTTCTCGACGATGGTCTCGACCCGGGCGCGCTTGACCAGGGCGACGACGAGATCGAGGTCGGGCCCGAGGGCTTGGGAGCGCTCCTGCACGGTCGGGCGGACGATGACACCGCGCTTGCCCAGCACCTCGATCGGGGCGCGCCATTCGCCGTCACGGCCGTTGAAGACCAGCACCTCGTCGCCGACCGCGCGCCGCATGACGGAGGCGAGATAGTGGCTCTGCCCGTGGTCGAGCGCCACGGCGACGCCGGGGGCGAGGTCTGCGGTCACGTAGAGTCGGATCATGCAGGAGGTTCTAGCCCTGCGCGCACGATCAGGACTAGGTTCGTCCCATGGGAAAACCCGACAACGACAAAGACGACGCCTACGAGGCCGATCTGGCGCGGCTGCAACTGGCCCTGGTCCGCTATCAGCAAGGGGCGATGAAGAGCGGCGAGAAGGCGCTGATCATCTTCGAAGGGCGCGATGCGGCCGGCAAGGACGGCGCGATCAGCCGGATGACCGAGCACCTGTCGATCCGCGCGACCCGCGTGGTCGCCCTGCCCAAGCCGACCGAGCTGGAGACCAGCCAGTGGTACTTCCAGCGGTATGTGCCGCACCTGCCCTCCGCCGGCCAGGTCGTGATCTTCAACCGCTCCTGGTACAACCGGGCGGGCGTGGAACGGGTGATGGGCTTTTCCACCCCGGCCCAGCAGGAGACCTTCCTGCGCGACGTGCCGCATTTCGAGGAGATGCTGGTCGAGAGCGGGCTGAAGCTGGTGAAGATCTGGCTCGACATCAGCCGCAAGGAGCAGGAGCAGCGGCTGAAGGAACGCCGCGAAGACCCGCTGAAGGCCCTGAAAACCAGCCCGATGGACGACGTCGCCCAGGAGAAGTGGGACGACTACAGCGCCGCGCGCAACGACATGCTGACGCGCACCCACACGCCGATCGCGCCCTGGACCTGCGTGGTGACCGACAAGAAGAAGCAGGCGCGGCTCAACGTCATGCGCCACGTCATCAAGACCATCGCGCCCGAGGAGATCGCCGCAGAAGTGGAAGCGCCGGACCCGGACATCCTCTTCCCGTTCCAGATCGACGCCGTCGGACGGCTTAATCCCTAGGGTGGGGACGGAAACGCTCTCGGCGCGCGAGGCGCGGCGCATCGCGCTGGCGGCGCAGGGCTTCGCCGACCGGCGGCCCACCGCGCCGGGCCGGCGGCATCTGCTGAAGACCATCGAGCGGCTGGGGGTGATCCAGATCGATTCGGTGAACGTGGTGTCGCGCACCCACTACCTGCCGGCCTTCTCCCGCCTGGGCGCCTATCCACGGCCGCTGCTGGAGGAGATCGCCTGGGGCAAGCGGCGGACGCTGGTCGAATACTGGGCGCACGAGGCCTCGCTGCTGCCGGCGGCCACGCACCGGCTGCTGCGCTGGCGGATGGAGGATGCGCGGCAGGGCGTGGGGATCTGGAGGGGCGTGGCGCGCTTCCTGGGCAGTCACGGCGAGTTCATCGACCAGTGCCTGGCCGAGATCGCGGCCAGGGGACCGATGCCGGCCTCCGAACTGAGCCTGGGGGCCAAGGGCGCCGGAAGCTGGTGGGGCTGGAGCGAGGGCAAGCGGGCGCTGGAGTGCCTGTTCTGGGTCGGCGACCTGACCACCGCCACGCGGCGCGGGACGTTCGAGCGGGTCTACGGCCTGCCCGGCGAGGTGCTGCCCGAGGCGGCCAGAGGCGAGCCGCCGCCGCGTGAGGACGCGCAGCGCGAACTGATCCGCATCGCCGCCCGCGCCCAGGGGATCGCGACGGAGCGCGACCTGCGCGACTATTTCCGCATGGGCGTGGTCGAGACCAAGGCGCGGATCGCCGAA
Source organism: Phenylobacterium sp. (assembly GCF_041920015.1). Classification (GTDB taxonomy): domain Bacteria; phylum Pseudomonadota; class Alphaproteobacteria; order Caulobacterales; family Caulobacteraceae; genus Phenylobacterium. Next base: position 39,815 of record NZ_JAYRST010000017.1, on the reverse strand, counting down.
CTGGTCGAGGCGGGCGACCTGACGCCGGCCAGCGTCAAGGGCTGGGAGCAGCCGGCCTATCTGCACCCCGAAGCGCGGCGACCGCGGAAGATCGCCGCCAACGCCCTGCTTTCGCCGTTCGACAACCTGATCTGGTTCCGCGAGCGGACCGAGCGACTGTTCGGAACACGGGTGCGACTGGAAATCTACACCCCGGCGCACAAGCGCGTGCACGGCTACTATGTGCTGCCCTTCCTGCAGGGCGAGGCGATCACTGCGCGGGTCGACCTGAAGGCCGAGCGCAAGAGCGGCGTGCTGAAGGTCCAGGCCGCGCACGCCGAGCCGGACGCCAACGCCGAGACGCCCGCGCGCCTCGCCGCCGAACTGCGGCTGATGGCCGGCTGGCTGGGGCTGGACCGCGTGGAGGCCGCGCCCAAGGGCGACCTCTCCGAGGCGCTGGCGGCGGCGCTGACCTAACCCTTCGGGGTCATCACCAGCCAGGGGGTGGCGGCGAGGCGGAACTCCCAGACGGCCAGGAGTTGGTCCAGGTGGCCGGCGCCCTTCAGGAAGGCGGGCAGCGGCAGGGTCTTGGGCTGGGGATCGAGGCGCACGATGTCGTGGGTGGGCGAGAAGCGCTGGACCAGCCGATCCAGCACGCGCTTGCGATAGACGTCGTGGGTTTCGACGATCAGGTTCATGCCGGCCAGGGCGGGCGAGAGATCGGGGCGCAGCAGGTCGTCCTCCGCGCCCTCGATATCGACCAGCACCAGGCAGCGGCGGTCCTTGAAGGCCTCGAAACCGTCCGGCTCGAACCGCTCGCCGATGACGACGCGATCGGCGACGCCGTTGCGGGCCGCAAGCTCGGCGCAGGCGGCGCGGGCCTTGGCCTGGATGTCGAAGGCGTGGACGGTGACGCCCGGCATCATCCGCGCCAGGCCGACGGCGTAATAGCCCTCGGCGCAGCCGACATCGATCACGCAGTCGGGCGGGTCCTGGGCGAAGCGGGCGAGGTAGGGGTGCAGCTCCGATTCGTAGGTCCCGATCAGGCGCGGCGTCAGGGCGCCTTCGGTCGCGACGGTCAGGTAGTCCATGCCGGCGAACGGCCCCTGCATGATCTTCGCGCCATGGTGGCGGACATAGGCCTCGCCGATGGCGCGCGAGCGCCAGATGGCCAGCACCCGCAGGACGAGGTTCAGTTCGCGCGGATCGGCCAGGGGCGGATCGCGCGCCAACCGGTCACGCAGCCACTGAACCACCTGCTCGACATACGACATGAACATCCCCCTGGGCCCGAAGCCCTGGGGGATGTCTAACACGGGGCGCCATCCCCGTGTCAGCGGTCAGAGACGACGGGCCGGCGCCCGGCGCTCCAACATGTCCTAGACCGCGCCCTCGGTGACGGCGTGCAGGCGGGCGTAGGCGCCGCCCTTGCTCACCAGTTCGGCGTGGCGGCCCTCCTCGACGATGCGGCCGTGGTCGAAGACCAGGATGCGGTCGGCCCCGCGGATCGTCGAAAGCCGGTGGGCGATGACGATGGTCGTGCGCCCGACCATCAGTTCCTCCATCGCCGCCTGGACCTGGCGCTCGGTCTCGACATCGAGGGACGAGGTGGCCTCGTCCAGCACCAAGATCGGCGCATCGGCCAGGAAGGCGCGGGCGATGGCCACGCGCTGGCGCTCGCCGCCCGACAGCTTCACGCCGCGTTCGCCGACCAGGGTGCGATAGCCGCCGGGCAGGCGAGCGATGAAGTCGTGGGCCCGCGCCCGCCGCGCCGCCAGCTCGATCTCGTCCTGCGTCGCACCGGGCCGCGCATAGGCGATGTTGTCGGCGATGGAGCGGTGGAACAGGGCCGGGTCCTGCGGCACCACGGCGATGGCGCGCCGCAAGGAGCCCTGGTCGACCTGGGTGATGTCCTGGCCGTCGATCAGGACGCGGCCGCCCTCCAAGTCATAGAGCCGCTGGACCAGCTTGACGAAGGTCGACTTGCCAGCGCCGGTCGGCCCGACCAGGGCGATCTTTTCGCCGGGCGCGATCCGCAGGGAGAAGTCGCGATAGAGCGGCTCCTGCGCCGACTTGTAGCGGAAGGTCGCGCGGTCGAAGACGATCTCGCCCAGGTCGCCGGCGAAGGAAGCGGCGTTCGCCGCGTCCTGGACCTCGGCCTCGGTGCGGCTGTAGCGGGCCATGTCCTCGACGTCGTCCATGCCCTTCTGCAGCATGCGGATGTTCTCGCCCACATTGCGCAGATAGCCGCTCATCAACATGAACGAGGTGATGACGAAGGCGACGTCACCGGCGCTGGCCTGACCCTGTGCCCAAAGGCGCAGGAGCAGGCCGGTGAGCCCCGCCTGGAGCCCGACCAGCAGCAGGTTGTGCCAGAGCCAGACATTGACCCCGCGCGTCCAGGTGGTCAGCGTCAGGCGCCGCCAGAGGCTGGTGATCTCTTCCATGCGCGCCTGCTCGCGGGCCTCGGCCCCGAACGCCTTGACGGTCGGGTTGGAGGTCAGGGAGTCGGCCAGGGCGCCGCCGATGCGGCTGTCCAGCGCCACCGACTTCAGGTTGGCCGGGCGGATGTACCTGGCCGAGAGCAGGATGTTCGAGGCGACATAGACGATCACCACCGCCAGGGAGAACAGGCCGACCATCGGCCAGCGCGCGATCATCACGCCCGACAGGCCCACCAGCACCAGCAGGGCCGGCCCCAGCCACATCACCAGGGCGTCGGACGCCAGGTCGTAGCCCCACATGGCGCGGCTGAGCCGGCGGACAGTGGCGCCGGCGAAGGTGTCGGCGTGCCAGTCGGCCGAGAAGGACTGGACGCGCGCGAAGCCCTCGTCGGTCATCTCCTTCATGTTGCCGGCGGCCAGCGGGTTCCAGAACCGGTTGGCGGCGTTCCGCACCAGGGCGAAGACGAGGTAGACCCCGACGAACAACGCCCAGGCCCGCCAGGCGAGGTCGGCCTGGGACGGCCCGGCCGCCACCGCGTCCACCAGCCGCCCGGCGGCCCACGGCAGGGCGAGATCGAACCCCACCGCCGCCAGGGTCAGGACCATGCAGGCCGTAAGCAGCCAGGGCCGCCGCAGCCAGAAGCTGCCGATGAAGCCGAGCACCTTGCCGTTGGAAAGGACGCGGGCCTTGGTGTCTTCGGTGTCTTCGTAATGTTCCGTCACGTGGCGGTTCCTTCGGTCACGGCATGGAGGCGCGCATAGGCGCCGCCGCGCGCGATCAGTTCGCTGTGGCCGCCCTCCTCGACGATCCGGCCCCGGTCGAAGACCAGGATGCGGTCGGCCCCGCGGATGGTGGAGAGGCGGTGGGCGATAACGATAGTGGTGCGGCCGACCATCAATTCCTCCATCGCCGCCTGGACCTGACGCTCGGTCTCGACGTCGAGGGAGGAGGTGGCTTCGTCCAGCACCAGGATCGGGGCGTCGGCCAGGAAGGCGCGGGCGATGGCCACACGCTGGCGCTCGCCGCCCGACAGCTTCACGCCGCGCTCGCCGACCGGCGTGTCGTAGCCATTGGGCAGGCGTTCGATGAAGTCGTGCGCACGGGCGCGCCGGGCGGCCAGCATCACCTCCTCCGCCGTCGCGCCGGGACGGGCGTAGGCGATGTTCTCGGCGATCGAGCGGTGGAACAGGGCCGGGTCCTGCGGCACCACGGCGATGGCCTGACGCAGGCTGGTCTGGTCGACATGGGCGACGTCCTGGCCGTCGATCAGGATGCGCCCCTCCTGCACGTCGTAGAGGCGCTGGACCAGCTTGACGAAGGTCGACTTGCCCGAGCCGGTCGGCCCGACCAGGGCGATCCGCTCGCCAGGCGCCACCACCAGGGTGAAGCGCTCGTAGAGCGGCCGCGGCTGGCTTTCGTAGCCGAAGGTGACGCGGTCGAAGACGATCTCGCCCAGCTCGCCGCGGAACGGCCTGGCGTCCGGAGCGTCCTTCAACTGCGGCTCGGTGCGCATGTAGGCGGCGACGTCGAGCATGTCGTCGAGGCCCTTCTGCAGCATCTGGGTGATCTCGCTGAAGTTGCGCATGTAGCCGGCCATGACGATGAACGAGGTGATGGCGAAGGCGACGTCGCCCGGCGAGGCGCGCCCCTGCGACCAGGCATGGACCAGGAAGCCGGTCAGGCCCGCCTGCAGAACGATCAGCAGGAGGTTCTGGCCGAAGCCGACCACGTTGAAGCGGTCCCAGGTCTTGTTCACCGCCCAGCGCCAGGCGTCGACGGTGCAGGCGAAGCGGGCCTCCTCGCGCGCCTCGGCGCCGAAGCTCTTGACCGTCGGATTGGCGCCGATGGCGTCGGCCAGGGCCGCGCCGATGTGGGAGTCGAGCGCGGTCGACCTCAGGTTCGCCGGCCGCACGTAGCGCACCGACATCAGGACGTTGTAGGCCGCGAAGGCGACGATCACGACGGCGACGAACAGGCCCGCGACCGGCCAGCGCAGGCCGAGCGAGATCGCAAGCCCGCCCAGCACCAGCACGGTCGGGATCAGCATGCCGATCAGGGCGTCCGAAGCGCTGTCATAGCCCCACATGGCGCGGCTGACCCGCCGCACGGTGGCGCCGGCGAAGTTCGAGGCGTGCCAGTCGGCCGAGAAGGCCTGGACGCGGGCGAAGCCCTCCTTGACCATCCGCGACATGATGCGGGCGTAGAAGCCGTTCATGACCCGGAACATGCTGGTCCGCGACATGTAGAAGATCAGGTAGAGCACCGAGAGGCTGGCCCAGGCGGCCCAGGCCGCCTGCGTCACCTTCTCGGGCGCGGAGACGGCGTTGATCAGGCCGCGGGTCGCCCAGGGGATCGACAGGTCGCAGACCGTCGCCACCAGGCCAAGGGCGATGATCGCCGCGAACTTGCGCGGTTCGCGCAGCCAGTGGCCGGCCATGAAGCCCAGCACCTGGCGGTTGGTCAGACTTCGGGGACGGTTGTCGTCGTCTTCGTCGTCGAAAAATTCGGTCATGGCGGAAACTCAAGGTCCGGCGCGGAGCCGGGAATGAACGGAAGAACGAGGGTGGGCGCCGGGATCGGGTGGGGAGCCCCGTCCCGGCGCCGCTGCCGCGCCCCGTCAGGCGGGTCGCAGGGCCTCGAAGTTGAGGATGCGGCTGGATCGGCCCGGCCGTTTGCCCGGCTGGTGGTCGGCGCCGACGGAGATCTGAGAAAAGCCCGCCATGGCGAGCGCCATCTCGAACTCCTTCAGGCCCCAGACACGGAAGGCCATGATCTCCAACTCGGACTCCACCAGCCGGCCGTCGCGCCAGCGTTCGTAGCGGTCGTGGGTGACGCGGCGCTGACGGACGAGGTCGATATCCACGGCCCGCCCCTCGATCCGCAGGAGGTCGCCGCTGGGCGTCGTCCAGGTGCGGATGTCGGGGCGTTCGCCCGTCAGGTAGCCGGGCGGCAGCAGGTCGATCATCAGCCGCCCGCCGGGCGCCAGGTGATCGAAGAACCGCCGCAGGACGCCCAGCGCCTCGGCGAAGTCGTCGATCAGGTTGAAGGTCCCGACCGGCACGAGAATGGCCGCGAAGCTGTGGTCGTAGGCGAAGTCCTGGAACCTGGCCTGGCGGAGCGCGGGCGACAGGCCGCGCCCGGCGCAGTGGCGGTCGCAGGCGGCGAGCATGTCGGGCGAGCCGTCGAAGCCCTCCACCTGGAAGCCGGCCTCCAGCAGGGGAATCAGCAGGCGGCCGGTTCCCACGCCCGCCTCCAGGATCGGGCCGTCGGTTCCCGCCAACCGGTCGATCCAGAAGGGAACGTCGGGGAGACTGCCCGGCGGTTTGTCGAGGTCGTAGATTTCCGTGCACATCGCCCCGTAGCGATTGGGAAGGGGCGCGTTGGGCCGGGCGTAAGCCGTATCGGCAAGGGTCATTTGGTCGTCTTTCGAGACGGACGGATTCCGCGCTCACGCGGTCGGGAATCCGAAAAGTCGGGAAACGCCAGGGAAGCGCGAAGCTTCGTGCGGTCAGGCTGGCGATGAGGGTGCAGATCGGCCCGGAAAGCGGGCCGCGGGCGACTTAGTCGCGGAACCTGCCTGCGTAGGCGATCTGGGCGACAAGCGGCATCTGCGGTCGATGATTGAATGCTGTCACGCTGATCACCTCCCCTCGCAGATGGTTGTGGCCCTCGCAAGACTTGCGGGCCGAAAGGACGACGAGAGGGACCTTGGGCGCATGATTTCACCCTGTCAATGCCGATGACCGGCGTTATTTCATCCACATCGCTCGGTTGCGCGCCGAGAGTGGCCGCGGAGCCACAGCCGGGGTAAAGCCTGCCGCATGACCGCCCAGCTTCCCGACGCCGCACCCAGCAACTGGGTGGACCGTTACGCGCCGCCGGCCCTGCAGCCATGGCTGAAACTCGGCCGCTTCGACCGGCCGGCCGGGATTTGGCTGCTGATGCTGCCCGGCTGGCAGGGGGCGGCCCTGGCTGCGGCGATGGCCGGGTCCCTGCCCGATCCCTGGCTGCTGGCCAAGGTGCTGGCGGGGGCGGCGCTGATGCGGGCGGCGGGCTGCGCCTTCAACGACGTGGTCGACCGCGACATCGACGCCAAGGTGGCGCGCACGGCCATGCGGCCGGTGGCCAGCGGCCAGATCAGCGTCAAACAGGCCTTTGCGTTCATGGCCTTGTGCGGCCTGGCCTCGCTGGCGATCCTGCTGACCATGGGGCCGCTGGCCATCGGGCTGGGCGTCGCCTCGCTCGCCCTGGTCGGCGCCTATCCGTTCATGAAGCGGATCACCTGGTGGCCGCAGGCCTGGCTGGGCCTGACCTTCAACTGGGGCGCGCTGCTGGCCTATGCGGCCGCGACCGGCCGGGTCGACCTGCCCGCCCTGCTGCTCTACGCCTCTGGGATATTCTGGACGCTCGGCTACGACACGATCTACGCGATCCAGGACCTGGAGGACGACGCCCTGGTCGGGGTGAAGTCGTCGACGCGGCGGCTGGGGGCGGGCGTGCAGAAGGGCGTGCTGATCTTCTACGTGCTGTGCTTCGCCCTGGCCCTGGCGACGGCCTGGGCCGGGAAGCTGGGGCCGCTGTTCCTGCCGCCGGCGGCGCTCTATGGAATGCACCTGTCGCGCCAGGCCGCCCGCGTCGACATCGCCAACGGCCCGCTGGCCCTGGCGCTCTTCAAGTCCAACAGCCTGGCCGGACTGCTGCTGTTCCTGGCGCTGGCCGCCGGGATGTGGAAGGGCGCCGGCCTGGCCTAGATGCTCCCGCAAAATCCTTCCTGACTGGCCGGACGATCGCCTATGGCGAAGATGTCACCAGTCCTTCTCCCCTTGCGGGAGAAGGTGGGCCCGCGGAGCGGGGTCGGATGAGGGGTCAGCGGCGCTTGCCGGCTCAGAACGGCCGAGATTGCTCCTGATGGAGAGGCTGAACACCCCTCATCCGTCAGGCTTCGCCTGCCACCTTCTCCCGCAAGGGGAGAAGGAAGCTTCGCTCGGGAACTCCATATGCGATAGCCTTGCCCGAAGGGGAGGAACGGGGTCTAGCCGAAGGCGGCCTTGCCGGCCTGGGCGGCGAGCTGTTCTTCCAGGCGGGCGCTGGCCGTGTGCAGTTCGGCGATCGCCTGGTCGATCTCCTGGCGCTGGGCTTCGAAGGCGGCGATCCGCTCGCGGTACTTGCGCAGGGCGTGGGTGTTCTGCGCCACCAGGCCGTCGTCACGGTCGTAGAGGTCGAAGATGTCGCGGATCTCGGCGAGCGACAGGCCCACGCGCTTGCCGCGCAGGATCAGCACCAGCCGCGCGCGGTCGCGATAGGAATAGACCCGCGCCTGGCCGTCGCGCGCCGGAGAGAGCAGTCCCTGCTCCTCGTAATAGCGCAGGGCGCGCGGCGTGGTGGAGAACTCGCGGCAAAGCTGGGTGATGGTGAAGGTGCTCGCCGGACGGCGAAGCTTCTGAAGCATCGTTTCCTCCCGAGGTTCCGGCGGGCGTCTGTTTACGCGCCCGTCACCCTGCAACCCAACGCCTGGCTTACGTGCGCGTCAAGTGTGACGTGGGGTCAGCCTTGTGGCCCGGCGGCGCCCGCGGAAGGATGCCGGAAAACGGGAGGCAGGCGTGGCGGGAGACCTGGATTTCAGCGGCAAGACCGTACTGGTCGTCGGCGGCTCCAGCGGGATCGGCAACGGGATCGCGCACGGCTTCCGGGAGCGCGGCGCGCAGGTGCATGTCTGGGGCACGCGGAGCGATCCGGCCGACTACGACCCGGCCGAGGGCTCGGACCTGGCGGGCCTGGTCTACGCGAAAGTGAACGTGGCCGACCGCGGGGAGATCGAGGCCCATGTCCCGCCGTTCGACCGCCTCGACGTGCTGGTGCTGTGCCAGGGGACGGTGATCTACAAACGCGGCGAGTTCGCGCCGGAGGGCTGGGACCGCGTCATGGCGGTCAATCTCGACAGCCTGATGGCCTGCGCCGCCAAGTTCCACGACATGCTGGCCGTCGCCCAGGGATCGATCGTCATCGTCAGTTCGGTTTCGGGCTTCCAGGCCAACCGCGGCAACCCGGCCTATGCCGCCTCCAAGGCCGGGGCGGTCAGCCTGACCAAGACCCTGGGCCAGGCCTGGGCGGGAGACGGCATAAGGGTCAACGGCCTGGCGCCGGGGCTGGTCGACACCAAACTGACCACGGTCACCACCGAACATCCGGACCGCCTGCGCGGGGCGATGGCGCGCATCCCGGCCCGCCGCCTGGGCCAGCCGTCGGACATGGCCGGAGCGGCGCTGTTCCTGGCCTCGCCCCTGGCGGCCTATGTGGTCGGCCAGACCCTGGTCGTGGACGGAGGGCTCAGCCTGTGAGCCGGTTCAGCCGATCCCTGAAGGGCAGCCGCGTCCTGGTCACCGGCGCAGCCTCCGGCATGGGGCTGGCCACCGCGCGGGCCTTCGCCGAGGAAGGCGCGCATGTCGCTCTCACCGACCACCTGATCGAGCCGGTCGAGGAAGCCGCCGACGCCCTGCGCGACCAGGGCCTCTCGGCGCGGGCCTGGAAGCTCGACGTCGCCGACGCCGCAGAGATCGCCGCCACGGTCAGGAAGATCGGCGAGGCACTGGGCGGGCTGGACGCGGTGGTCAACAACGCCGGCGTATCGGCTTTCTCGCCCATCGATTCCGACAGCTACGAGGCGGTGTGGGACCGGGCGATAGCGGTGCTGCTGACCGCGCATCAGCGGGTGATCCGCGCGGCCCTGCCGTTCCTGCGCGCCTCGGCCGCGCCGCGCATCGTCAACATCGCCTCGACGGAGGCCCTGGGCGCGACGGCGATGGACAGCCCCTATGCGGCCGCCAAGGCGGGCGTCACCGGCCTGACCCGCGCGCTGGCGGTCGAGCTGGGCCGCGAGGGGATCACCGTCAACTGCATCTGCCCCGGCCCGATCTCCACCGGCATGACCGCCGGCATCGCCGACGACCAGAAGGCGGTGTTCGCCAGGCGACGCACCGCCCTGCTCCGCTATGGCGAGCCGGAGGAGGTGGCGCACATGACCTTGAGCCTCTGCCTGCCGGCGGCCTCCTACATCACCGGCGCGACGATCCCGGTCGACGGAGGCCTGATGGCCCGCAACGCCTGAGGCATTGACGCTCATATTTGTATGACATACAAACAGCGCATGACAAATGTGCGCTCCCTGGCTGACATACGTCCGGCGCGCGAACCGGGCCGACGGATGCGCTCGCGGCTGCTGGACGCGGCGGTCGAGCTGTTCAAGGACAAGGGACCGGCCGGGGTTTCGGTGGCGGACATCGCCGCGGCGGCCGGGGCCTATCCCAGCCAGATCACCTATTATTTCCGCACCAAGGAGGCGCTGTTCGTCGAGGCGGCCTGCCGCGAGGTGCTCTATGTCGCCCGCCGCGCCGAGGAGGCTGCGGCCGGCGCCGCCACCGGCCGCGACTACAACCGCCGGCTGGTCGAGGCGGTGGTGGGCGCGCCGGGCCTGGCGCTGTTCGTCGAAGCGCTGTCGCTGGTGCGCCGCCGCCAGGATCTGGCCCCGCTGATCGAACGCACCTTCGAGCGCCTGCACGCCCAGGGCGAGCGCGCCTATGCCGAGACGCGAGCCCGGCGCGGCTGGAGCGGCCATGCCGACACCGCCGCCACCGCGCGCCGGTTCTGGACCCTGGCTCTGGGCCTGGCCTTGCGCGAAGGCGCCACCGGGGCGACCACCGCCGAGGAGGTCGAGGAGATGCTGAGGCTGCTGCAGCACGGGGAGACCGCCTGATGGCCGCCGCCGCCCGCCTGGACCCCAAGGACTATTTCACGCCGGAGGAATGGGCGCCGATCTCCACACGCTCGTGGTGGAAAGGCCCGGCGATGATCACCCACGCCTGGGCGACCATCATCGCGGCCGGCGCGATGGTGGTGGTCTGGCCGCTGACCCTGCCGCTGGCGGTGATGATCATCGGCGCGCGGCAACTGGGCCTGGCGATCCTGATGCACGACGCCGCCCACGGCGCTTTGCACAAGAACCTGAAGCTCAACGATTTCATGGGCGAGTGGCTGACGCCGGGCGGGCTCCGTCGCTATCGCCCCTATCACCTGTCGCACCACAGGTTCGCCCAGCAGTCGGAGGACCCCGACCTGGTGCTGTCGGCGCCCTTCCCGATCACGCGGCTCTCCCTGCGTCGCAAGATGATCCGCGACCTGACCGGCCAGACCTTCTTCAAGCAGCGCTTCGGATCGTTCGTCGCCAGGCTGAAGGCGCGTAAGGCCGGCGAACCGCTGGCGCCGATCGTCTTTGCGGAGATCAAGGCCAAGCGCCGCTGGCTGGCCTTCGGCGCGCTGGTCACCGCCGCCGGCGCCCCCTTCGGCCTGTGGTGGCTGTGGCCGGTGCTGTGGGTGCTGCCCCAGGCGACCTGGCTGCCGCTGGTCACGCGCCTGCGCAACATCGCCGAACATGCCTGCATCGCGGTGAACGAGCCCGATCCGATGCGCCAGGCGCGCACCACCCGGGCCGGCGTCATCGAGCGCCTGCTGATCGCGCCCTACTATGTGAACTATCACTGCGAGCATCACATGTTCATGCACGTGCCTTGCTACAACCTGCCCCGGGCCCATCGCATCCTGGCGCGCAAGGGCTATGCCGAACGGATGCTGATCGAGCCGAAGGGCTACCGGCAGGTGCTGGCCCTGGCCTCGTCCAAGGCCTAGAGCCCTTTAGGGTTTGGTGGAATCACCAAACCCTAAAGGGCTCTAAATCAAGCATGTAGAGCGCGTTCGGGCGGGCGAACCGCCCACACTTCGCCCTAACGCGCTCTAGCCGGCGCGCTTGCGCAGGGCGCGGACCTGGAGGCCGAGCGCCAGCAGGGCCGCGCCGAAGACGATCGCATAGACCCCGAGCCACCAGGTCAGCACCACCGCGCCGATCAGCGGGGCGAGGAGCAGCGCCAGGCCGAACAGCAGCGAAATCAGGGCCGAGGCGATCAGCCAGCCGCGGCCGGCCACCGGCTCGCGCCGCATGGCGACGGCCAGCTTCACCCCGCCGGCGAACAGCGACCAGACGGCGAGGATCACCGCGAACACCGCCATGCCCAGGCCCGGATAGACGAAGATCGCCACGCTGGCGGCGATGCTGGCCAGGCCCTCCAGGGCGACAAGGCCCCAGGCGTGACGCTGGCGCGAGGCCTTGAAGGCGCTGACGATGGCCAGCAGGCCGTCGGCCATCAGATAGATCGAGAAGACGATGACCAGGGACAGCGCCGTGGTCACCGGCGAGAACACCGCCAGGAGACCGAACCCGACCCCGATCAGGCCGCGCAGCACGATGGCCTGCCAGGCCACTCCGGCGATGCGGGCGGCGAACAGCGGGTTCGGCGCCTTCAATCCCTGGTCGACGCTCATGGTCCGGGCCTCCGTTTCCGGAGTAATGGCCGCACCGCGCCTATGGTTCCGCTTTGCCCGCGCGGCGGCCATGCTATGGGTCGGCGGTGATCATCCAGTCCCTGGAAGGCCGCCAGGCCTTCATCCTTGAAAACACCCGCGTCCAGTCCCCGCCCCATACGCCGGAACTCTCGCTGCACCTCGCCGACGAGGTGACGCCGATCTGGCGCATGACCGAGGAGGCCCTGGCCGAGATCGGCCTGCCGCCGCCGTTCTGGGCCTTCGCCTGGGCCGGCGGCCAGGCCCTGGCGCGCTACATCCTCGACCACCCGCAGGAGGTCGCCGGCAAGCGGGTGATCGACTTCGCCTCCGGCTCGGCCATCGTGGCGATCGCCGCCCTGAAGGCCGGGGCCGGGCACGTGCTGGCCGCCGACATCGATCCGTTCTGCGGCGCGGCGGCGGCGGTGAACAGCGAGCTGAACGGCGTGCGGCTGGACTTTACCGACCAGGACCTGCTGGACGCTCCGCCGCCGGAGGTCGACGTGATCCTGGCCGGCGACATCTGCTACGAAAAGCCGCTGGCGCAGAAGGTCATGGACTGGCTGGCCGCGGCGCACGTACGCGGAACCCGCGTGCTGATCGGCGATCCGGGGCGCAGCTATTTTCCGCGGGTGGGGCTGGAGAAGCTGGCCGAATACCAGGTGCCGACCACGCGCGAGCTGGAGGACCAGGAGGTCAAGAAGACGGCGGTCTGGACCCTGCCGTCCTGACGCGCGGCGCCCCGGGTCAGGCCAGTTGGGCGATGGTGGTCGGATCGCAGGAAGCGGCCAGGATCAAGCCGGCCCGCTGCTGGGCCATGCCCATCAGGCTCTCGCCGGCCCTCGGCTCCAGGGCCGTGGCGTAGCAGGCCTCAGCCGGGCGGCTCATGACCCCGAGCAGGCCGATGACGTCCTGTTCCAGGATCCAGGTTTCGGCGGCGATTTCGTCCGGCGAGGGCTGGACGCCGAGCTGGCCGATCGCAAGGGCTGCGATCACGGCCAACGACACCGCCATGGCGTCGATGGTTCGCATGTCTAGTATCCCCTGCCGCCGATATAGCGAGACCTTGGGTGCAGTGCAACATGGGCGGGCGCACGAACCACGATTGACCTGCCCGCATTGGGGCGCAAGCTGTCGCGAAGGGAGCCGCCATGACCCAGGACGAGATGCGCGCGATCATCCTGAGCTTCCCCGGCGTGGAGGAAGGGACCTCCTATGGCCGTCCCGCCTTCAAGGTGAAGGGCAAGTTCTTCACCCGGCTGCGGGCCGAGGACGAGAGCCTGGTGCTGATGGAGGTCGGCCCCGACGAGCGCGAGATGCTGATGGAGGCCGAGCCGGCGATCTTCCACATCACCCCGCACTACAAGGACTATCCCAGCGTGCTGGCGAGGATCGAGACCCTGCATCCCGGCTCGCTCTACGGCCTGCTCGAGCGCCGCTGGCGCAAGATCGCGCCCAAGGCGGCGGTCAAGGCGTTCCAGCCTGCGAAGATATCTTGAAACGGAGATGGCGCGGACCGGCGCCCCGGGCGATGGTCCGTGCGTTCGATACAGCAAGACCTCGAAAGCCCCCTCGCAGGAGATCGCCATGACCGCCGCCGCCAAGCCGCTCGCCCTCTTCGAGTTCGAGGAGACGGAGGAGGCCTATCTGCTGACGGTCGCGGCCGAAGGCGGCCAGCCGCTGGTGCTGGAGGTCACGCCCGACCAGATGGACGCGATCATCGACGCCCTGAACGAGGTGCTGGGCGGCGACGACGAGGACTTCGACGAAGACGACTAGAACTCGTCTTCCATGGCCGAGCGGAACTGCTCGAATATCTCAGCCGCGCGCTCCTGCGGCAAAGGTTCGGCTTCGGGTTCGGCCTGAGGCGGGGAAGCGCCGACGACTCGGCCTGCCACCGCGCCGCCCTGCACCAGCAGCAGTTCCTCGCCCGCCTCCAGACCGGCGAGCAGTTGGGCGATGCGGGGCGGAAGGTCGTCGAGGTCGATGCGTTTCATGGCGCCCCGAAATTACAGGGCCGGCGCAGGTGACACCAGCCCGGCCCCGCCCTAGACCAGCCTTCAGACGAATGGAGCGCGCATGGCCTATCGGTCGCTGAGGGATTTCATCGCCAAGCTGGAGACCGCCGGCGAACTGGTGCGGGTGAGCGAGCCGGTCTCCAGCGTGCTGGAGATGACCGAGATCCAGCGCCGGCTGCTGGCCCAGGGCGGGCCGGCGGTGCTGTTCGAAAACGTGATCCGCGCCGATGGCGAACGCTCGTCCATGCCCTGCCTGGTCAACCTGTTCGGAACGGTCAAGCGCGTGGCCATGGGCGTGACCCTGGAAGGCCAGGAGCGGACCACGGCCTCCGAACTGCGCGAGGTCGGCGAACTGCTGGCCTTCCTGCGCAGCCCCGAACCGCCGCGCGGCCTGAAGGACGCCTTCGACATGCTGCCGCTGGCCAAGACGGTGATGTCGATGCGGCCGGCCACGGTGAAGAAGGCCCCCGTGCAGGAGGTGGTCTGGACCGGCGACCAGATCGACCTTTCCAAGCTGCCGATCCAGACCTGCTGGCCGGGCGAACCGGCGCCGCTGATCACCTGGCCGCTGGTGGTGACCAAGGGGCCGTCCGAGGAGCGCGAGGACGACTACAACCTCGGCATCTACCGCATGCAGGTCCTGGGCAAGGACCGGACGATCATGCGCTGGCTGGCCCATCGCGGCGGCGCCCAGCATCATCGGCGCTGGAAGGCGGCCGGCAAGCCCGACGCCCTGCCCGCCTGTGCGGTGATCGGGGCCGATCCCGGCACCATCCTGGCGGCGGTGACGCCGGTGCCCGAGACCTTGTCGGAGTATCAGTTCGCCGGGCTGATGCGCGGCGCCAAGGTCGATCTCGTGCCCGCCAAGACCGTGCCGCTGCTGGTGCCGGCCCAGGCCGAGATCGTCATCGAAGGCCACGTCATGCTGGACGAGTACGCCGACGAGGGGCCCTATGGTGACCACACCGGCTATTACAACTCGGTCGAGCCGTTCCCGGTGTTCAAGGTCAGCGCCATCACCATGCGCAGGGACCCGATCTACCTGACCACCTTCACCGGCCGTCCGCCGGATGAGCCGAGCGTGCTGGGCGAGGCGCTGAACGAGGTGTTCATCCCGCTGATCCGCCAGCAGTTCCCGGAGATCGTCGACTTCTGGCTGCCGCCGGAGGGCTGTTCCTACCGGATCGCCGTGGTCTCGATGAAGAAGGCCTATCCGGGCCACGCCAAGCGCGTGATGATGGGCGTCTGGAGCTATCTGCGCCAGTTCATGTACACCAAGTGGGTGATCGTCGTGGACGACGACATCGACGCCCGCGACTGGAAGGACGTCATGTGGGCGCTGTCGACCCGCATGGACCCGGCCCGCGACATCACCCTCGTCGAGGGCACTCCCATCGACTACCTCGACTTCGCCTCGCCCGAGAGCGGGCTGGGATCGAAGATTGGCCTGGACGCCACCAACAAGTGGCCGCCCGAAACCCATCGCGAATGGGGCCAGAAGCTGGGCATGGACGAGGCGACGGTCGCGGCGGTCACGGAAAAGTGGTCTCGCCTGGGCCTGCCGGGCGACGGCGAGCCGGTATAGCCGTGCGGCGGGGGGCGATAAGGAGACGCGCTTGAAGTTCGCCCCGATCCTGCTGGCCGGCCTCGCCGCCGCCTGCGCTCCACCCGCTTCCCAAGCCCAGAACCCGCAGCCCGCGGCGACCGCGAAGGCCCCCGCCGGGCTGCAACTGGACTTCCCAGTCGCGTGCCAGATCGGCGCGACCTGCGAGGTGCAGAACTATGTCGACCGCGACCCAGGCCCAGGCGTTCAGGACTATCGCTGCGGCTCGAACACCTACGAGGCGCACGGCGGGGTCGATATCCGCGTGCCCGACATGGCCGCCCAGGCGGCGGGCGTCGAGGTGCTGGCCGCCGCCCCCGGCCGGGTCGCGCGGCTGCGCGACGGCGTGCCCGACATCTCGGTGACCGTCCGCGGAAAGGCGGCCCTGCAAGGCCAGGACTGCGGCAACGGGATCGTCATCGACCACGGAAACGCCTGGGAGACCCAGTACTGCCACCTGGCCCAGGGCAGCCTGAAGGTGAAGGTCGGCGACCAGGTCGCGGCGGGGACGCCGATCGCGCGCATCGGCCTGTCGGGCAACACCGAATACCCGCACCTGCATCTGACCGTGCGCAAGGACGGGGCGATGGTCGATCCCTCCGCGCCCGAAGGCGCCTGCGATCCGGCCCGCAACGGCCCTGGCCTGTGGTCGCCGCCGGCGGCCCAGGCGATGGCCTACAAGAGCGGCGCGGTGCTCAATACAGGCTTCGCCGGCGCGCCGGTCGGCATGGCCGCCATCGAGGCGGGCGGCGTGGCCGGGCCGACCTCGGCGAGCGCGCTGGTCGCCTACGTCCGCGCGATCAACCTGCATGGCGGCGACGTTCAGGAACTGACCCTGAAGGGCCCTGGCGGCGAGGAGCTGGTTTCGAGCACGCAGCCGGCCCTGGACCGCGCCAAGGCGCAGTACTTCATGATGGCCGGCAAGAAGGCCCAGGCGAACGGCTGGCCCCCGGGCCGGTACGTGGCGACCTATACCGTCAGGCGCGGCGGCAAGGTCGTCATCTCCAGAACCTTCGAAACCACGCTCTGAACGCAGGGGCCAAGCCCGCCCTTGCCCTTTTTGACAAAACCAAGTCCAACTGCGCCTCTTCGCCGGGGGGCGACGAGGGACAACTGAGCATGGACGCCGCCGGCCACGCCGCGGCCCTTTGGGTCGGGCTGCATCTGATCCTGTTGCTGGTGCTGTCGCTGCTGGTGGTGCGCCAACGGCAGAGGCACAAGGTCGCCCTGGGCGACGGCGGCGTGCCGGAACTGGCCCAGGCGATCCGGGCCTTCGGCAACGCCACCGAATACGTGCCGGCCGCCATGATCGGGATCGCGGTGCTGGCCCTGGTCCAGGCCCCGCCGCTGGCCATCCACCTGACCGGAGTGCTGCTGTTTGCGGGCCGACTGCTGCACGGTTTCGGCCTGTCGCGCAGCGGCGGATCGTCCTTCGCGCGGTCGATCGGCGTCACCCTGACCTGGCTGGCCTATGTGTTCGCCAGCGCCGCCCTGCTCTTCTACGCCATCACCTAGAGCCCCCTGAGTTCAAAGAATCGACCCTGTTCATCCCAGTCGGCTTGATTCAAGCCAACCGGGACAGGGTCTGGCTTGCCGCGGGCCGCGCATCCCGCCATATGGTCATGATGGAAGAGAGCCTGTTAGCCGATGTGGTCGCCGCCGCGCTGAAGGCCGGCGCCGACGCCGCCGAAGCCGTGGGCGCGCAACGCGCCGCCCTGGGGATCAATGTCCGTCTGGGCGAACTGGAGGAGGTCGAGCGCGAGGAAAGCCGCGACCTCGGCCTGCGGGTGTTCATCGGCCAGCGCCAGGCGACCGTCTCCGGGTCGGACATTTCGCCCGAAGCCCGCGCCAAGCTGGTCGAGCGCGCCGTCGCCATGGCGCGGCTGGCGCCGGAGGACCCGTTCGCCGGGCTCGCCCCGCAGGATCGGCTGGCCAAGGGGCCCTTCCCCGAGCTCGACCTCTACGATCCGCACGAGGCCACGCCGGAGTCGCTCGAGGACGTCGCCCGCGCCGCCGAGGATGCGGCCCGCGCCAACCCCAAGGTGACCAATTCCGAAGGCGGGTCGGCCTCTGCCTCCTCCTCGCACTGGCGGCTGGTCACCTCGACCGGGTTCTCGGGGGTTTACCAGGCCTCGGCCTTCTCGATCATGGCCTCGGTCGTGGCCGGCGACGGCGAGGTCATGGAAAGCGGCTATGACGGCCGTTCGGCCCGTTGGCGCGCCGACCTGCCGGCGCCGCAGTCGATCGGCGAGGAGGCCGCCCGCCGCGCGGCCCAACGGCTGGGCGCGCGCAAGATCGACTCCACCACCGCGCCGGTGATCTTCGAGAACCGCGTGGCCATGTCGCTGGTCGGCCCGCTGATCGGCGCCATCTCCGGCCCGTCGATCGCCCGCGGCACCTCGTTCCTCAAGGACAAGCTGAACACCCAGGTGTTCGCCAAGGGCGTGAACGTGGTCGACGACCCGCACAAGGTCCGCGGCCTCGGCTCCTCGCCCTTCGACGACGAGGGGGTGACGAACCGGCGCTGGGCGTTGATCGAGGACGGAGTGCTGACCACCTGGCTGATGAACTCGGCCTCGGCCCGCCAGCTCGGGTTGGAGACCACCGGCCACGCCTCGCGCGGGTTGGCCGGCGCGCCGGGGGTGTCGACCAGCAACCTCACCCTGGAGCCGGGTTCGCGCTCCCAGGCCGAACTGATCAAGGACGCCGGGAGCGGCCTGCTGATCACCTCGATGTTCGGCCCGTCGCTGAACGGCAACACCGGCGACTGGTCGGTCGGCTGCTCGGGCTTCTGGTTCGAGAACGGCGAACTGGCCTATCCGGTCACCGAGATCACCGTGGCCGGCAACCTGATCGACATCTATAGCCGCCTGATCCCAGGGTCGGACCTGGAGATCCGCGGCTCGGCCAACGCCCCGTCGCTGCTGGTGGACGGCTTGGCGATCGCCGGTCGCTGATGACGGACGCCGCCGAGGACCTCGCCCTCATCGTCCAGGCGGCGCACGCAGCCGGCGAACTGGCCCTGAAGCTGCGGCGCGCCGGCCTGACGACGGCGTATAAGGAAGGCGATTCGCCGGTCACCAACGCGGACCTGGCGACCGACGAGCAGATCAAGGCGACGTTGCGGGCCGCGCGCCCCGACTACGGCTGGCTGTCGGAAGAGACGCACGACGATCCCGCCCGCCGCGCTCGGCGACGGCTGTTCGTGGTCGACCCCATCGACGGCACCCGCGCCTTCATCAAGGACCGCCCCTGGTGGGCGGTGTCGGTCGCGGTGGTGGAGGATCAGCAGCCGCTCGCCGGCGTCGTCTTCGCGCCCGATCTGGACGACACCTACGCCGCGCGAGCCGGAGGCGGCGCCACCCTGAACGGGACGGCGATCAGCGCCTCGCAGCAGGACACCGTCGAGGGTTGCGGCATGGTCGGAGACCCGCGGATGTTCGCCCATCCGGCCTGGCCGACGCCCTGGCCGCCGATGCGGATCGAGCCGCGCAACTCCACGGCCCTGCGCATGTGCCTGATCGCCGCCGGCGCCTTCGATGCGACCCTGGCCCTGGCGCCGAAATTCGACTGGGACCTGGCGGCCGCCGACCTCATCGCGCGTGAGGCCGGCGCCTTCGTCGGCGACCATCGGGGCCGCGGATTTGCCTATAATGGCCGCAAACCCGCGCAGCCGAGCCTTGTCTGCGCCGCCCCGCGCCTCGCCCCATTGATCCTGGAGCGCGTCCGGCATATCGAACTGCCGAACTGACCGGATTGGGGAACACCATGCCCGAAAAACAGCTTCTTCACCTGGTGATCGGCGGCGAACTGGAGGATTTGGAGCACAACAGGTTCCGCGACCTCTCAAAGATCGACCTGGTCGGCGCCTACGCCAGCCACGCCGAAGCCCTCGCCGCCT
Organism: Phenylobacterium sp.; assembly: GCF_041920015.1. GTDB lineage: Bacteria > Pseudomonadota > Alphaproteobacteria > Caulobacterales > Caulobacteraceae > Phenylobacterium. The sequence goes on along the minus strand of NZ_JAYRST010000017.1, from coordinate 20,482 downwards.
GGCGGCGCAAGGCCCAGGAGACGGTCGACAACGCCCTGATGCGCTATTTCATCATCCACGCCCACAAGCTGCTCGATCCGGGCAAGGACGGCGAAGCAGGCTAAATGCCGTCAGACGCTCCCCGTCTGGGGGAGCTGTCCGCAAAGCGGGCTAAGGGGGCTTCCAGCTTAGCAGTCCCCCTCCGTCTCGGCGCTGCGCGCCGATCCACCTCCCCCAGCGGGGGAGGATCTGTTATTCGCGTTTCAGGATGCCTTCGGTCAGCAGGCGGCCCCACATCTGGGCGCGGAAGTCGGCCTTGATGGCGGCTTCGTCATAGGCGTCGCTGTCGACCCATTCGAGGAAGCCCTGCCCCTTCGGCTCGCCCTCGGCCAGGTAGCGCTCGAAGGTGTAGTCGAGCACGCCGGTCTTGCCCTGCTTCACATGCAGGTAGCGGATGTGGAGCTGGTCCATCGCCTCGCGGATCGGCACGCCCTTTCGGAAGTGCATGTAGAACACACTCATGATGCCCGCCCGGTCAGCACCAGACTTGCAGTGCATCAGGGCCGGATATTCGATGGTCTCGAACAGTTCCTTGGCGCCGTGCACGCGCGCGCGGCTCGGCACCTCGCGCGAGGTGATGGTGAAGTCGACCATGGTCAGGCCCAGGCGCCTGCAGGCGTCCTTCTCCAGCGCGTGGAAACTGGCGTCGAAGCCCCCGCGCAGGTTGATGACCGTCTTGATCCCGCGCCGCTTCCATTCGGCGAGCTGGTGCGGCCAGGGCTGGTTGGTGCGCACCAGCTCATCGCTGATCCAGTGGGCGTTGGAAAAGCCCAGGCGCAGATAGGCGTGGTCCTTCCAGAGATAGTCCAGATAGGCCGCGGTGCGCCCCTTGGGCGTGGAGAGGTCGAAATCGGCCAAGGGCGCTTCCTGCATCAGGCGGCCTAGATAGTGGCTTGTCCGCGCAGGTGGAAGACGGCGCGGCGAGCGGCCTCAAACCACGAGCTTCAGGCCGCGGGCTTCAGAACCGCCGTAAAGCCCGCCACCTTGCCGCTGGAGGGCGTCAGGGCGCAGGTGAAGGTGAAGTCGCGCCAGGCCGCGCCCGAGCGCACCTGTCCCACGCCCGTCAGGCTGCGCTTGCTGACCAAGGTGAGGGTCGTCGGATCGTCCGTGCCCAGGAACACCTTGTCCGCGCCAGGGGACTGGCGCCGCAGCGCCGGCAGGGCGGCCGGACGGCAGATGAATTCGGCGACCTTCTTGGCGTTGCTCCAGCCGCTGGCGAGGTTGCGCTCCTCCGGGCTTTTCAGGCGCGAGATCACCTTTTCGACCACCGCCTTCTGCGCTGGCGACAGCGGCGGTTCGGCCGGCGTCGCCGGTGCGGTGCCCGCCATGGCCAGGGCAAGAGCGACTGCCAACATGATCTCGCCTCCTATCTGCAAGGCAGGCTTACCATATTCATCGCGGCCGTGGGACGCCCGCAGCCCGCCGGCCGGGCCAAGACGCCCGCTTGACTTCCCCCGCCCGACAGCCGACCCCAAGGACCGATGGACGAACCCGCCGAACAGCTTTCCACACGCGCCGTGATCGGCCGCATCGCGCGCATCTATATGGCGCCGCGGTGGAAGGGCTGGACGGTGGCGATGATCGCCGCTGTGGCCGTCGCCTATCTGTCCGCCGCCCTGATCCAGATCCTCGAGCCGGCGATCAACGACCTGCTGGTCAACCACAAGCCCGGAACCCTGCTGGCCATCCCGCTGACCATCGCGGCCCTGGCCATCGGCCGGGGCCTGGCCCAGGTGATCCAGGCCAGCCAGGTCAACCGCATCGGCAACGAGGTGGTCGGCCAGGTACAGGTGCAGTTGTTCGGCAAGCTGGTCCGCGCCGACCTCGCGCGCCTGCGCGCCGGGCACACCGGCTCGTTCGTCTCCTCGGTGCTCTACGACGCCGGCCTGATCCGCGAGGCGGCGACCGCCGGCATCATCAACTACACCCAGCACCTGCTGACCGTGATCGGCGCGGTGGTGGTCATGGTCGGCAACGACCCGTGGCTGTCGCTGGCCCTGGTGGTCGCCGCCCCGCTTTCGACCGCGATCATGCGGCGCTTCTCCAAGCGCACGGTCAAGGCGACCAAGGGGGCGATGGCCGAGACCTCCGCCCTCTCCACCGCCATCATGGAAAGCCTGGACGGCGTGCGGGTGGTGAAGATCGAGAACCGCGAGGCCTATGAGGAAGACCGCGTCGCCGAGGTGGTGAGGCGCCGGCAGAAATTCCTGGTCAAGGGCGCCAACGCCCGCGCCCGCGCCGCGCCCGCGACCGAGACGCTGATGACCCTGATCACCGCCGCGGTCATCGCCTATGCCGGCTGGCGCTCGCAGTCGGGCGGGATGAACGTCGGGGCCTTCGTCGCCTTCATCGGCGCGCTCGGCCTGGCCTCGCAGTCGCTGCGCCAGATCGCCAACCTGCAGACCGTGATGGCCGAGGGCGTCTCGGCCGCCCGCCGGCTGTTCGCCGCCCTGGACGTCGAGCCGGAAGTGCGCGAGCGCGAAGGCGCGGCCGACCTCGTCATCACCGAAGGCGCCATCGCCTTTCAAAATGTCGGCTTCGCCTACGGCCAGGAGGACCGCCCGGCCCTGCAAGGGGTGAACCTGGTGGTCCGCAAGGGCGAGACCGTCGCCCTGGTCGGCCCGTCGGGCGGCGGCAAGACCACGATCCTCAATCTCATTCCCCGCTTCTATGACGCCAGCGCTGGGGCGGTGACCATCGACGGCGTCGATGTCCGCGACGTCACCCTGGCCTCGCTGCGCGACCACGTCGCCCTGGTGACCCAGGAGCCGTTCCTGTTCGACGACACCATCCGCGCCAACATCGCCTATGCCCGGCCGGACGCCAGCGAGGCGCAGATCGTCGAAGCAGCCAAGGCGGCCGCCGCGCACGAGTTCATCGAGGCGCTGCCCGAGGGCTATGCGACCCTGGTGGGCGAGGCCGGCGCACGCCTCTCAGGCGGCCAGCGCCAGCGCATCGCCATCGCCCGCGCCTTCCTGAAGAACGCGCCGATCCTGCTGCTCGACGAGGCCACCAGCGCGCTGGACACCGAGAGCGAGGAAAAGGTGCAGGCGGCGCTGGCGCGGCTGATGGCCGGGCGCGCCACCATCCTGATCGCCCATCGCCTGTCGACCGTACGCGGCGCCGACCGCATCTATGTCATCGACAAGGGCAGGGTGGTCGAGTGCGGCGACCATGCGGGCCTGATGAAGCAGCAAGGCCTCTACGCCCGCCTGGCCAAGAGCCAGGACCTGGATCTGGAACCCGCGCTTTGAAGAAGCTTCTGCGAAACCCCGGCGTCCAGGCGTTTCTCGGCTGGATGCTCTGGCTCCACCTGGTCGTGACCTTGAAGTCGCGGCGCTGGACGCACGACAACCTGGCCTGTGTCGAGCCGGTGCTCGAAACCGGCAAGCCCGCGGTCGCCCTGTTCTGGCACGGCTCGATCCCGCTTTGCCTGGGGCTGGCCCCGATCTGGTGGCGACGCGAGAAGGTGCGCTGCATGGTCTCGCCCTCGGCGGACGGCGAGTTCATCGCCCAGGCCCTGTCGCGGGCGGGCTTCCCCGCCATTCGCACCTCCTCAGCCAAGAAGGGCGACAGCAACAAGGCCCGGGCGGCGGTGGCGGCGATCCGCGAGGCGATGAACTGGATCAACGAGGGCGGGGTGCTGATCGTCACCCCGGACGGTCCGCGCGGACCGGCCGAGATCATCGCCCCCGGGTCGTTGCAGATCGCCCGCAAGACCGGGGCGCCGATCTATCTGATGGGCCTGGCCGTCTCGCCGGCCATCACCCTCGACACCTGGGACAAGATCACCTTCGCCTGGCCGTTCGGGCGCGGGGCGACCGCGTGGGATGGTCCCTACTATGTGCCGACCGACGCCGACGAGGCCGTCATGAGCGCCCTGACCGCGGACCTCTCGGCCAAGCTGACAGCGACCCGCGCCCGCGCCGAAGCCCTCGTCGCACGCCGTTGATCCTCGCCGCGCAGGGTGACACATAGAAGGCATGGCGCACGACCATCACGGGCATCGGCACGACGACCATGATCACGATCATGGCCACCATCATCATGACCATGGGCATGGGCATGGGCATTCGCACGGCCACAGCCACGGCCCCGGCGGCCATAGCCACGCCCCCAAGGATTTCGGCCGCGCCTTCGCCATCGGCGTCGGGCTGAACTTCGCCTTCGTGCTGGCCGAGGCCGGAGCTGGCCTGTGGTCCGGGTCTCTGGCCCTGTTGGCCGACGCCGGCCACAACCTCTCCGACGTGCTCAGCCTGCTGCTGGCCTGGGGCGCGACGATCCTGGCCAAATCCGCCCCGACCGCGCGCCGCACCTATGGCCTGCGCAAGGCCACGGTGCTGGCCTCGCTCGCCAACGCCGTGCTGCTGCTGGTGGCGGTGGGGGTGATCGTCTCCGAAGCGATCCATCGCTTCACCGAGCCAGCGCCCATCGCCACCTGGCCCGTCATGGCGGTCGCCGCCATCGGCGTGGTCATCAACACCGCCACGGCCCTGATGTTCATGAAGGGGCACGACGACCTCAATGTCCGCGGGGCCTTCCTGCACATGGCCGCCGACGCGGCTGTGTCGCTGGCCGTGGTGGTCGGGGCGGGGCTGATCGCCCTGACCGGGCTGTTCTGGATCGACCCGCTGCTCAGCCTGCTGATCGCCGCCGTGATCGTCATCGGCACCTGGGGCCTGCTGCGGGAATCGGTGGACCTGGCCCTGGACGCCGCGCCCCGCGGCATGGACGTGCAGGCGGTCAAGGGTTGGCTGCTGTCGCGTCCGGGCGTCACCGAAGTCCACGACCTGCACGTCTGGGCGATGAGCACGACGGAAACGGCCCTCACCGCCCACGTGACCCGCCCCGACAACGCCGACGGCGACGACTTCCTGCATGCGACCTGCGAAGGCCTGGCCGGGAAGTTCGGCATCGGCCATGCGACCTTGCAGGTCGAGACCGGCCACGCCGACGCCTGCCGCCTGGCCAGCGTCCACGCGATCTGAGCCGCCGCTTGCGCCCGCCGCCCCTCGCGCTCTATGCCGCCGCCGTGGCGGCGGCCGAGCCCCTGGCCCCGATGCTGCTGCGCCGCCGCGCTGCGCGCGGCAAGGAAGACCCCGCGCGCCTGGGCGAGCGCCTGGGCCGCTCCTCCGTCCCGCGGCCGGCCGGGCCCCTGGTCTGGCTGCATGGCGTCAGCGTCGGGGAAAGCCTGTCGCTCCTGCCGTTGGTGGAGGCCCTGGCGAGGCCCGGGCGCACCCTGCTGGTCACCTCGGGCACCCGCACCTCGGCCGAGCTCCTGGCCAAGCGGCTGCCCGCGGGCGTTATCCACCAGTACGCCCCCATCGACACGCCCGGCGCGGCCCGCCGGTTCCTGGACCATTGGCGGCCGGACGCCGCCTTGCAGGTCGAGAGCGAGCTCTGGCCCAACCTGATCCTGGCGGCCCGCGCCCGCGGCGCGCGCATGGCGCTGGTCTCGGCCCGGATGACGGCCAAGAGCGCCGAGGATTGGGCCCGCGTCCCGGCCTCCGCCCGGGCCGTGCTCGGCGCCTTCGACCTCGTCCTGCCCCAGGACGCCGAGACCGACGCGCGGCTGCGCGGTCTCGGCGCGGCCCCCGGACCGCTGCTGAACCTCAAGACGGTCGGCGCCCCCCTGCCCTGCGACCCCGCCGAACTCGAAGCGCTGAAAGCGCAGATCGGCGCGCGCAAGGTGATCCTGGCGGCCAGCACCCACCCCGGCGAGGAGGAGATCATCGCCCGCGCGGTCCAGGCCGCCGACACCGGCGCCCTGCTGATCGTCGCGCCCCGCCATCCCGACCGCGGCGAAGCGGTCGCCGCCCTGCTCGGCCAGATGGGCTTTGCGGTCGCGCGGCGCTCGGCAGGCCAGCCGCTCACGCCGGCCGTCACCGCCTATGTCGCCGATACCCTCGGCGAGATGGGGCTCTTCTTCCGCGCCTGCGATGTCGCGGTGATGGGCGGCAGCTTCGTTCCGGGCGTCGGCGGCCACAACCCGCTCGAGCCGGCGCGACTGGGCGTGACGCTCGTCAGCGGGCCGCATGTCTTCAACGCCGCCGCCACCTATGCCGAGATGTTCGAGCGGGTCGCCGCGCTCGAATGCGCCGACGAGGCGATCCTGGCCCGCGACCTGCGCGGCCTGCTGACCCAGCCGTTGATCGCCCCGCGGATCGGCCGCGCCGCCCTCTCCTACGCCAACCGCCAGGGCAAGGCGTTCGACGAGGCCCTGGCCCTGATCGAGCCGCTGCTGCCGGCATGAAGCTCTCCACGCCCCGCTGGTGGTATGTGCGCGAAGGCGCGCCGGCGCCGGTCATGCGCGCGCTGCTGAAGCCGGTCTCTTGGATCTGGGCGGCGGCCACCGCGCGCCGCATCGCCAAGGCCCAGCCGGTCGATCCGGGCGCGCCGGTCATCTGCGTCGGCAACCTGACGGTGGGCGGCGCCGGCAAGACGCCGGTAGTGCGCGAGTTGCTGCGTCGCCTGCCCGGCGCCCACGGCCTGTCGCGCGGCTATGGCGGATCGGAGGCTGGGCCGCTGCGCGTCGATCCCGAGAGGCACACCGCCGCGCAGGTGGGCGACGAACCGCTGATGATGGCGCGCGATGCGCCGATCTGGGTCGCCCGCGACCGCGCGGCCGGCGCCAAGGCCGCCGTGGCCGCCGGCGCGCAGGCCGTCGTCATGGACGACGGGCACCAGAACCCTTCGCTGAAGAAGACGCTGTCGCTGGCGGTGGTCGACGGCGAGACGCGCGATGGCGTCTGGCCGCTGGGCGACGGCTCAGTGTTTCCGGCCGGCCCGTTGCGCGAGCCGCTGGCCGTCGGGCTCGCGCGCGCCGACGCCGTGGTGCTGATGCTGCCGGCCGACCTCGCCGAACCGGACCCCGATCTGGTGCGCGCCTTGGCGGGAAAGCCCTTGCTGGTCGCGCGGCTGGAGCCGGCCGCGCCGCCGCCGCCCGGCCCGCAGGTCGGCTTCGCCGGGATCGCCATGCCCTGGAAGGTCGAGCGGGCCTTGAAGGCGGCCGGCTGCGAACTGGCGGACTTCGTCCCCTTTCCCGACCACTTCGCCTATGACGCCGCGGCGCTGAAGCTGTTGGAGCAGCGGGCCGAACTGTTCGAGGCGGGCCTGGTGACCACCGAGAAGGACTGGGTGCGCCTGCCGACCGCCTGGCGCGAGAAAGCCGCCGCCTGGCCGGTTCGCGCGGTCTTCGAGGACGAGGCCGCGCTCGCGCGCCTGTTGGCGCCCTTCGCCTAAAAGGGCGGCTGGACCGGCTGGGGCGCGGCCGGTTGCGACGCAGGCGCCGTCGGCGCCGGTTGGGCCGGGCCTGGCGTCACAGCGGCTTCGACCGGGGCCTCGCCCTCGGCCGGAACCTCCTCGGGCGCGATCTCCTCGACCCGCGGAGGCGGCGGCGGCAGACCGATCTGCTTGCCGTTCACCCGCACCACGCCCTTGCTCATCGCAAAGCGCGCGAACTCGCGCCAGATTTCCGAGGGCAGGCCCGCGCCCGCCACGCCGTTCATCGGGCTGTTGTCGTCGTTGCCGACCCACACGCCGATGACCATGTCGCCCACGAAGCCGAGATAGAGCGCGTCGCGATAGTCCTGGGTCGTGCCGGTCTTGCCATAGGCGTATTGCGAGACGTTGCCGCCGTTGGCCGTGCCGAACACCACCGCCGCGCGCAGCAGGTCGAGCAACCCTTCCCGCTCCTTGGCCGGCATGGCGCGCGGGGCCGGAACCCGCGCCTGGATCACGCCATAGGGCGTCACCGGATAGCGGCCGCCCGCCACGGCGGCGTAGGCGGCGGTCATGTCCAGCAAAGTGCTGGGCGCAGTGCCCAGCGCCAGGGTCAGGTCGGGCGGGAACTTCGAGTGGACGCCCATATCCTCAGCCGCCTTGATGATCGCGCCACGCCCGACCTGCTGGGCCAGGCGCGCGGCCGCCACGTTGGACGAGCCGGCGAAGGCGTTGCGCAGGTGGATCTCGCGGTTGGCGTAGCGGCCCTCGTGGTTCTTGGGCGACCAGTCGGCGATGGTCACCGGGGCGTCCAGCACCAGGCTGTCGGGCGTCTGGCCCTGGCGCAGGGCCGCCTGGTAGACGAACAGCTTGAAGGCCGAGCCCGGCTGGCGCTCGGCGTCGGTGACGCGGTTGAACTGGCTGGTCTTGTAGTCCTCGCCGCCGACCATCGCGAGCACGCGGCCGTCGGGCCGCATGGCGACCAGGGCCGCCTGGCTGGCGTGCAGATAGCCGCCATGGCGCTGAAGCGCTCTGCGGACGATCTCCTCGGCCTTGTCCTGCAGCACCGAGTCGAGCGTGGTCGGAACCTGGACCTCGCCATAGGCCGCCTCGAAGGCGCGGCGGGCCTGGGGCGAGACCCAATCGGCGAAGTAGGAGCCGACCGGCAGCTTCTCGCGCCCCTCACGGACGCGGACATTGTGGGCGCCTCTGGCCTCGGCCTGCGTGATGACCCCGGTGTCGACCATGGTGGCCAGCACCACGTCGGCCCGCTCGCGCGCGGCGGGCAGGTTCTCGGTGGGCGCCAGGCGGGAGGGCGCCTTGACCATGCCGGCCAGCATGGCCGCCTCTCCGATGCTGAGCGTCTCGGGCGTCTTGTCGAAATAGTGCCGCGCGGCGGCCCGCAGGCCGAACACGCCGTCGCCGAAATAGACGGTCGAGAGATAGCGCGAGAGGATCTCGTCCTTGGAGAGCCGAGCTTCGAGATAGAGGGCGATCAGGGCTTCCTGCGCCTTTCGCCGCAGGCTGCGCTGGCTGGTCAGGAAGGCGTTCTTGGCCAACTGCTGGGTGATGGTGGAGCCGCCCTCCTGGACCTCGCCCGCCTGCACGTTGCGTTGCAGGGCGCGAGTCAGGGCGCGCAGATCGACCCCCCAATGGCTGTAGAACCGGCGGTCCTCGATGGCCACGAAGGCGCCCGGCACGTATTTCGGCAGCCTGGTCACATCGACCGGCTGTTCCTTGTAGGAACCCCGGCGGGCGAAGGGCTTGCCGTCCGCCGTCACCAGCACAAGCGTAGGATTTTGCAGGGGTTCCAGCGCCCGGCCCAGGGGCAGCGACCAGAGCATGAAGACCACGAGCGCAGCCAGCAGGAGCGCGAGCCCCCCTGCCGCCTGCCATGAGCGACGCCTCCAGAACGGGCGTCGCTCGCGCACGACCTCGGGCGCGCTGGTGGTGTCGGTCATGTGGCTCCGGGCTCGGACGATCAGTTGTCTGCCGGACGCCCTATTCGCACGCGGCGATGGCGCTTGCTAGAGCCCGCTCAGACGCCGGCCTTCTGGGCGTAGGTCCAGGCCGACTTGGCCAGCAGCGGCACCCGCTCGGCCATGGCCGCGGCCTGCGGGCTGTTGGCCGTGCCGTCGCGCACGCGCCCGACGATGCCCTGGCAGATCCCGGCCAGCCGGAACATGTTGTAGGACAGGAACCAGTCGAGGTGATGCAGGCCCGAACGGCCGGTGCGGGCGCAATAGGCCTCGACCGCCTCCTCGATGGTGGGGATGCCGTGGGCCTTGAGGTCCGGGATCTGCGAGATCGAGCCGTTGACCCAGTTCATGAGCAGATAGGTGAAATCGGCCAGCGGTTCGCCCAGCGTGCCGAGTTCCCAGTCCAGCACCGCGATCACGCGCGGCTCGGTCGGGTGGATGACCATGTTGTCGAGGCGATAGTCGCCATGGACGATCGAGGTGCGCTCCTGCTCGGGCAAGGTGCGGGGCAGCCACTCGATCAACCGCTCCATCTCCTCGATGTGAACGGTCTCGGAGGCCTTGTACTGCTTGGTCCAGCGGTCGACCTGACGGCCCATATAGTTGCCGGGCTTGCCGTAATCGCCGAGGCCGATGGCCTGGTAGTCGGTGTTGTGCAGATCGGCCAGGGTGTTGATCTTGGCCATGAAGATCGCGTGGCGCTCGGCCGGCGCGTATTGCGGAAGCTGTTGGTCCCACAGGATGCGGCCTTCGACCATGTCCATCACGTAGAACATGGTGCCGATGACGCTATCGTCGGTGCAGAGGCCATAGGAGCGCGCCACCGGGAAACCGGTCGGATAGAGCGCGGTGATCACCTTGTATTCGCGGTCGACCGCATGGGCCGAGGGCAGCAGCTTGCCCGGCGGCTTGCGCCGCATGACGTACTTCTTGCCCGGAGTGATGAGCTGATAGGTCGGGTTCGACTGGCCGCCCTTGAACTGGCGCACTTCCAGCGGGCCCTGGTAGCCCTCGACGTTCGCCTCCATCCAGGCGGCCAGGGCCGCTTCGTCGAAGCGATGGCTTTCCGCGACCTCCTTGGTGCCCGTGTTCAGCTGTTCGCGCTGTTGCTCGGCGGCGTCGGCCATGGCGTTTCCTCGGAGTCGTACACGTGTTTGAACCACCATACCGACCCACCGACGCCAGGAGCAAGCGGCGAGGCGGCCATGCCAGGACTTCCGGAGGCTAGCGGGGCCCCAGGGCCCGCCAGCCGATGTCGGTGCGGTGGAAACCGCCTGGCCAGTCGATCCGGGCGATCGCCGCATAGGCCTTGTCCCGCGCCTCCTGCAGCGTCGCGCCGAGGGCGCAGACATTGAGCACCCGGCCGCCCGAGGCTCGCAAGGTTCCGTCCTCGTCGCGCGAGGTCCCGGCGTGGAAGACCACCACGTCCGGCCCGAAGTCCTGCTCGGCGCCGCGGATGATCGACCCGGTCACCGGGCTCTCCGGATAGCCGTCGGCGGCCAGCACCACGCAGATCGCCGCCTCGTCGCGCCAGATCGGCGCCGGCGCCCGGGCCAGCGTCCCATGGGCGCAGGCGAGGAGATAGGGAACCAGGTCGCTTTCCAGCCGCAGCATCAGCACCTGGCATTCCGGGTCGCCGAAGCGGACGTTGAACTCCACCAGCTTGGGGCCGTCCGCGGTGGCCATCAGCTCCACGAACAGCACGCCCTTGTAGGGCGCGCCCTCGGCCGCGATGCCGGCGAAGGCGGGCTCGGCCAGGCGCGTACGGACCTGCTCGACCAGGTCATCGGTGAAGACGGGCGCCGGGGAATAGGCGCCCATGCCGCCAGTGTTGGGGCCCATATCGCCGTCATAGGCGCGCTTGTGGTCCTGGGCCGAACCGAAGACGATGGAATCCTTGCCGTCGCAGAGGGCGAACAGCGAGCCGATCTCGCCTTCCAGAAACTCCTCGATCACCACCCGCGCGCCGGCCGCCCCGAAACGCCCGCCCAGGGCGTCGTCGATGGCCGCCTCCGCCGCCGCGCGGTCCTGGGCGATCACCACGCCCTTGCCGGCGGCCAGACCGTCGGCCTTGATGACATAGGGCGGCGAAAAGCCATCCAGGGCCGCCTTGGCCGAGGCTGCGTCGTCACAGGTCCGATAGCGTGCGGTCGGCAGGCCGTGACGGTCGGTGAACGCCTTGGTGAAGGCCTTGGACGATTCCAGGCGGCCGGCGGCCGCGACCGGGCCGAAGCACGGGATTCCCGCCTTGGCCGCGGCGTCCGCCAGGCCGGCCTCCACCGCGATCTCCGGGCCGATGACGATCAGGTCGGCGGCGATCTCCTGGGCCAGGGCGATCAGGCCCGGCGCATCGGTGACCTTCAGCGGGCGCAACTCGCCCAGCGCGGCCATGCCGGGATTCCCAGGCGCCATGACCAGACGCTTCACCAGCGGCGAGGCCGCGATCTTCCAGGCCAGGGCGTGTTCGCGCCCGCCCGATCCGACGAGGAGAATGTTCATGGCGCGAGCCTTTGGCGCGGGCCGGGCCAGCGGTCAAGGACGGGCCGCGCGGCGGGCGTCACCACACCCGGAAATGCTTGGAGAGCTTGAGGCCCTGGCGCTGGTAGTGAGAGCCGCCTTCGCCGTAGAGACGGGCAGGTTTAGCGGTCAGGGGCTCATAAACCAGCCGAGCGACGGTCTGGCCGTCCTCGAGCAGGAAGGGCGTCTCGTGACTGCGCACCTCCAGCACCCCGCGCGAGCCGACGCCGCCCGCCTCCGCCGTGCCGAATCCCGGATCGAAGAAGCCGGCGTAGTGGACGCGGAACTCGCCGACCGAAGGGTCGATCGGCGTCATCTCGGCGGCCTGCAACACCGGGATCTCCACCGCCTCCTTGGAGGCCAGGATGTAGAACTCGCCCGGATCGAGCAGCAATTCGCCGTGGCGCGGGATCAGGGGCTCCCAGAAGTCCTTGGGATCGTGGCCGTCGACATGATCCATGTCGACCACGCCGGCGTGGCGGCGGGCGCGGAAGCCGGCGATCTCCTGCGTCAGATCGACGCCGACGCTGCGGATCTGGAGCTTCGGCGGCTCGCCACGTTTCAGGCGGAGCTGGTTGAGGCGCGTGGACGAGCGAACGAGGATCGAGAAGGTCTGCGGGGCGATCTCGATATAGGTCGGGCCGCTATAGCCCTCGGCCACGTCGTCGAAGGCGACCGAATTGTCGGTCAGCAGGCGCACGAAGACGTCGACCCGGCCGGTGGAGCTCTTCGGATTGGCGCGGGCCGAGACGCCCTTGGGCAGGGCCAGGCTCTCCTGCAGTTCGGCGATATAGACGCATCCCCGCTCCAGCACCGCGCCCCGGCTCAGATCGAGCTCGTGCATGGCGAGGTTCGCAAGGCGCTGGGGCACGGTGCGGCCGAGGCCCGGCAGGAAGGACGCGCGCACACGCCAGGCCCGCGCGCCCAGACGCAGGTCGAGGCTGGCCGGCTGCACCTGGTCGGGGTCGAACGGGCGCGAGGCGCCGATCGCACCGTCGGCGATCAGGTCTTCGATGGATTGGGAAGGCAGGATGCCGGGGGCGTCGTTCATCGGCGCGACACTCGCCGCCCGCCACGAGTCTGGCAAGGCTCGCCGCGTCCTTCCTGCAAGCGGCGGCAGATTTTCCACGGTGGCGGAGGCGAAGCGCGAGCGCTAGAAGGCCGCAGCTTTTGAAAGTGCAAGGAATTCCGTGATGGCCGAGGACACCCGCGACTGGGAGCTGGAAACCAAGCTGGTGCGCGGCGGCCTGACCCGAACGCCTTATGGCGAAATCTCCGAGGCGCTGTTCCTGACCCAGAGCTTCTCCTACGAGAGCGCCGGGGCGGCCGACAAGCGGTTCTCCGGCGAGGATCCGGGCTTCATCTACCAGCGCTTCGGCAACCCGACGACGGCGATGTTCGAAGACCGCCTGGCCCTGCTCGAAGGCGCCGAGGTCTGCCGCGCCACCGCCTCGGGCATGGCGGCGGTGCATGTGGCGCTGATGGGCCTGGTGCGGGCGGGCGACCATATCGTGGCGGGCCGCGCGCTGTTCGGCTCCTGCCGCTGGATCCTGTCGGACTGGATGCCGCGGTTCGGCGTCGAGGTGACCTATGTGGACGCCACCGACCTCTCGGCCTGGAAGAACGCGGTCCGCCCCAACACCAAGGCCTTCCTGGTCGAAAGCCCGGCCAACCCGCTGTTGGAAGTGACCGCCATCGGCGCGGTCGCCGAGATCGCCCACGCCGCCGGCGCCAAGCTGGTGGTGGACAACGTGTTCGCCACGCCGGTCTTCCAGAAGCCGCTGGCCCTGGGCGCCGACGTCGTCGTCTATTCGGCCACCAAGCACATCGACGGCCAGGGCCGGGTGCTGGGCGGCGCGATCCTGGGCGACGAGCCGCTGATGACCGAGGCGTACAAGGACATCCTGCGCCACACCGGACCGGCCCTGTCGCCGTTCAACGCCTGGGTGCTGCTGAAAGGCCTGGAGACCCTGGACCTGCGCGTGCGCCGCCAGGCCGAGAACGCCGCCAGCATCGCCGGGGCGATCGCCGCCAGCTCCAAGGTGGCGAAGGTGCTCTATCCGACCCGGCCGGACCACCCGCAGGCGGCGCTGATCGCCAACCAGATGAGCGGCGGCGGCAATGTGGTGGCCTTCGACCTGGGCAGCCGCGAGGCGGCCTGGCGGTTCCTGGACGCGCTGGAGATCTTCGACATCTCCAACAACCTGGGCGACGCCAAGTCGATGGCCACACACCCCTGCACCACCACCCACCGATCGATGCCCGAGGCCGAGCGGCTGGAGATCGGCCTGACCGAAGGCTGGGTGCGGATGAGCGTCGGGCTGGAAGGGATCGGCGACCTGACCCGCGACGTCAGCCGGGCGCTGGACGCGGCGTAGCCTCCAGCCAGGCCAGCAGGTCGGCGCTCATTTCCGAGGGGAAGGTGTGCGCCAGGTCGGGAATCTCGCGGTAGGTCACGTCCGCGCCGGCGTCTTGCAGGGTGCTGGCGGCCTCGCGCGCCATGTCGACCGGGAACATCCAGTCGAGCGCGCCGTGGATGATGTGGATCGGCAGGCCGCCCAGGCGCTCGCGATCGGCCATCTGGGCCAGCATCGGGTGGAAGGCGGCGGCGACCGGCGCCAGATGCGTGAACGGAGAGCCCGGCTCCAGCCCACTGACATAGCTGAAGGTGCCGCCATCGCTGAGCCCTGTGAGCAGCAGCCTCTGCGGATCGAGGCGCCAGCGTGCGCCGACCTCATCCAGAATGCCGATCAGGTTGGGGGTGTCGTGGTCGGGGCCGGTCAGCGCCCAGGTCCGGCCGATCGCTGTCGGGGCGACGACGATGGCGCCGTGGGTCCTGGCCGCGCGCAGCCAGCTCCACAGGAAGGCGCGGCCATCGCCCGATCCGCCGTGCAGAGCCACGACCAGCGGCCAGTCTCGATCAGGTGAGTAGTATTCGGGCACATAGAGCGAGAAGGCGCCGCGCGCGCCAGGCTCGGCGCCGCCGTGCATGACGCCGGTCCTTGCGGCGGGCTCCCGAAAGCGCGCCTGGAGCACCAGGTCGCCCCGCTGTTCAGGCTCCAGGAAGAAACGGCTGACGGGCGGCAACAGGCCCGCGAGCGGATAAAGCGCCTCCAGCGCGATAGGCCGCTGGCGCAAGGCGCGGAAAGCTCTGGAGAGGTCGACAGCCTGCGCGCCGGCGCGCAGATCGGCGAAGCCCGCGATCACCGCTTCGGCCGAGGCGGCCAGCGGCTCCCTCAGAACGGCGGCCTGGCCGCGCCAGCCGGCGGCCCGCGCCAGCGCCTCGGCAAGCGGCTCGTCCGGCGCGCCGACCGCTTCGACCAAGGCCGGCAGGTCGGGCGGATTGAGCCGCCGCGCGGCGAAGGCGAAGGCCTCGAGCGCCGCCAGCAGGGCGCCGGTCAGGCTGGCCAGTTCGTCGAATTCCCGGTCGTCGTCCATGGCGCGTCTCCCTCAGCGGCGCCGCCCGCGCCCGATGCGCCTCAGGCGAGGGAGGCCGGGTCGATCGCGTAGACCTTGGAGCAGTATTCGCAGGTCACGCGGATCTGGCCATCATCCTCGACCATATCCGCGCGCTCATCGGCGCCGAACGACTTGAGCACCGTCTCTATGCGGTCGCGCGAGCAGCGGCAGAAGGCCTGGAGCGCCTTGGGTTCGAAGACGCGCACGCCGTCCTCGTGGAACAGGCGGAAGAGCAGGGTCTCGGCCGAGATGGTCGGGTCGAGCAGTTCGTCCTCGCCGATAGTCTCGAAGAAGGCCTGGGTGCGGGTCCAAGCTTCCTCCGTCGAGCCGCGGGCCTCGTCGGCGGCGATGTTCTGGATCAGCATGCCGCCCGCGCGCCAATGGGGGCCTTCGCCGATGTCGGCCTGGCCGACCGCCAGGCGCACGCGGGTCGGGGTCTGCTCGGACTGGGCGAAATACTGCTCGGCGCAGAGCGCCAGGGTCTCGCCCTCGATGGCGGTGACGCCCTGGTAGCGATCCATGTCCGGCCCCTGGTCGACCGTCATGATGAAGACGCCGCCGCCCAGCAGGGTCTTCGCGCCAGGACGGGTGAAGCCGGCGCTCGCCCTGGCGACCTCGTCCGCATCGAAGCGGCAATAGCCGCGCAGGGCGCCGCTGGTGTCGTAGTCGGCCACCACGTAGCGCACCGGCCCGTCGCCCTGGGCCTGGACGATCAGGCGGCCCTCGAACTTCAGGCTGGAGCCGACCAGGGCGGCCAGGGCGCAGGCCTCGCCCAGCAGGTCGGCCACCGGCCCAGGATAGGCGTGGCCGGAGATGATCTGGTCGATGGCCGGCCCCAGGCGGACCACGCGGCCGCGCACGGCCTCACGCTCGATCTGGAACGGGGCGACGATGTCGTCGGGATGGGTGAGCGGCGCGATGTCGGACATGGGGGCGGCATATAGGGCGGCCGGACGTGGTTTGCGAGCTTCAGGACGTCGCGGACGCTCGATGCGGCCCCATCTGACTGGGCAATCGCATATGCGATCCAGCTTTCTTTTCCTCCTCTGCGAAGCGGGGGAGGAAAATCACGCCGGCGCCGCATGCGACAGCCCTGCCCCAGCGGGGGAGGACTTAGAGGCGATCAGATCGCGCCGAAGCACCAGGCGAGGATCGACTTCTGGGCGTGGATGCGGTTTTCCGCCTCGTCCCAGATCAGCGATTGGGGGCCGTCGATCACGTCGTCGGTCACCTCCTCGCCGCGGTGGGCGGGCAGGCAGTGCAGGAACACCGCGTCCTTGTCGGCCAGCGCCATCAAGTGGGAGTCGACCTGGTAGGGCTCCAGGGCCTCCAGGCGCTCGTCGTGGTCGGTGTCGCCCATCGAGACCCAGGTGTCGGTGATCACGCAGTCGGCGCCGCGCACCGCCTCGCGCGGGTCGTCGGTGGTGAACACCTGGCCCTGCTGTTCGGCCGCGCGGGCCAGGTCCATCAGATCGGGGTGGTAGATGGCCGGGCTGGCGATGTTCAGCTTGAAGCCGAACTTCGATGCGGCGTGGATGAAGCTGGAGCAGACGTTGTTGCCGTCGCCCACCCAGGCCAGGGTCCGGCCGCGCACCGGGCCGCGATGTTCCTCATAGGCCTGGAGGTCGGCGATGATCTGGCAGGGGTGGCCCTTGTCCGACAGGCCGTTGATGACCGGCACGGTGGATGCGTAGGCCAGCCGTTCGACATCCTCGTGGCTGTTGGCGCGCAGCATGATCGCATCGACCATGCGCGAGAGCACCTTGGCGGTGTCCTCGACGGTCTCGCCGCGGCCGAGCTGCATATCGTTGGCGGTGGAGATGATGACGTCGCCGCCGAGCTGGCGCATGGCCGCGTCGAACGAGAAGCGGGTGCGGGTGGAGTTCTTCTGGAAGATCATCGCCAGGGTGCGCTCGCGCGCCGGGGCGTCGCCATCGACCCGGCCCTGGGGCCAGCCGCGGCGGGCGGCCTTGCGGGCGTGGGCGTCATCGAGGATGGCGCGCAGGTCGGCCGACTCCATCTTCCAGAGGTCGACGAAATGTCTGACGGGTTGGGTCATGGCGGGGATCCTAAATCCGCTCATCCCCGCGGAGGCGGGGACCCAAGCTGCCTTGCCGAACGGCGATGTCTTGGGAGTCTGCTTGGGTTCCCGCCTTCGCGGGAATGAGCGGTGGAATGGGGGTCAGGCGGCGGACTTGGCCTTGGCGCGGGCGGCTTCGCAGGCGCGTTCGATCTTCTCCACCGCCTCGCGGGCCTCATCGAGCGTGAGGTTGAGCGGGGGCAGCAGGCGCACGCAGTTGTCGCCGCCGCCGGCCAGCAGCAGGTGCTGGTCGCGGGCGTGCTGCATGAACTCGCGATTGTTGGTGGCGAGCTTCAGCCCGATCAGCAGGCCCTTGCCGCGGATGTCGAGGACGACATCCGGATAGCGGTCCTTCAGGCCGTTGAACT
Organism: Phenylobacterium sp.; assembly: GCF_041920015.1. Taxonomy (GTDB): domain Bacteria; phylum Pseudomonadota; class Alphaproteobacteria; order Caulobacterales; family Caulobacteraceae; genus Phenylobacterium. Next base: position 2,819 of record NZ_JAYRST010000017.1, on the reverse strand, counting down.
GCTGGGTCAGGTAGCCGCTGATCTCGCGGACATGGTCCATCAGCTCGGGCTTGATCAGCTCTTCCATCGAGGCCAGGGCCACGGCCATGGCCAGCGGATTGCCGCCATAGGTCGAACCGTGCGCGCCGACGGTCATGCCGGCGCCAGCGGCCGCGGAGGTGACGCAGGCGCCGACCGGGAAGCCGCCGCCCAGCGCCTTGGCGATCGCCACGATGTCGGGCTTCACGCCGGGCGCCCATTCCCAGGCGAAGAGCTTGCCGGTGCGGCCGAGGCCGCACTGGATCTCGTCCAGGATCAGCAGGGTTCCGGTCTCGTCGCAGAGGGCGCGCATCTCCTGGAGCTGCTGCTCGCTCAGGGCGCGGGCCCCGCCTTCGCCCTGCACCGGCTCGACGATGATCGCCGCGGTGGTCGGGCCGACGGCGGCCCTCAGGGCCTCCATGTCGCCGAACGGGAGCTGGACGAAGCCGGGCATGCGCGGGCCGAAGCCTTCGAGATAGGCCTTGTTGCCCGAGGCGTTGACCGCCGCAAGGGTGCGGCCGTGGAACGACCCCTCGAAACCGATGATGTCGATCCGCTCGGGCGCGCCATTGGCCCAGTGATGCTTGCGCGCCGTCTTCAGCGCGCACTCGATCGCCTCGGCGCCGGAATTGGTGAAGAACACCTCGTCCAGGCCGGTCAGGTCGCAGAGCAGCCTGGCCAGCTTTTCCTGGCCGGGAATCTTGAAGACGTTGGAGACGTGCCAGAGCTTCTCGGCCTGGTCCTTCACCGCCTGCACCAGCTTGGGGTGCGAATGGCCGAGCGCATTGACCGCGATGCCGGCCATGCAGTCGAGATAGGCCTCTCCGTCCGTGGTGAACAGGCGCGCGCCCTCGCCTCGCTCGAACGCCAGCGGGGCGCGGTTGTAGACGCCCATGATGTGGTCGCTGGGAACGGTCGCGGCTTGATGCGCGGTCTTTTCAGTCACGGGGAAGCCCTCCGAAAACGTAAGCGTCCCCGCGGCATGGGCTGCGGGGACTGGAAGGCTTGGCGTTTTCCGCTGGGAACGGCGTCATGTCAATGTCCGGTTCCATGACAGCCGATGGACGCAGCCGGTCGGAAGGTGCAGCCTCGACCGCCAAGTCTTGCGAGGAGCCCCGGATGAAACCTGTTCTGACGCTCGTTGCGCTCGCCGCCCTGATCCTCGCCGGCTGCGCCTCGCCCGCGCCGCGGGAGACGGCGGAGGTGACCGGCCAGGTCATCTATCGCGAGCGCATGCTGCTGCCGCCGAACGCCAGGGTGACGGTCGTGCTGGCCGACACCTCGCTGATGGACGCCCCGGCCCGGACGCTGGCCAGCCAGGTGATCGAGGGACAGACCGCCCCGCCCTTCAAGTTCGCCCTGGCCTATGATCCGGCGGCGATCGACCCGCGCAACGTCTATTCGGTGTCGGCCCGCATCGAGGTGGACGGCAAGCTGCGCTTCATCACCGACACCCACACGCCGGTCATCACCCACGGCGCGCCGACCCGTGTGGAGATGATCGCTGTGGGCGTTCCGTAGGCCTCAGGACTTCAGCTTGTAGCCGCTCTCGAACATCCAGAGGCAGGTGAAGGCCAGGGCGATCACCAGGCCGGCGGTCATGCCGACGCCGGCTATCAGCGAGCCTTCGGCATGGCCGATGAAGCCGTAGCGGAAGCCGTCGATCAGATAGAAGAACGGATTGTAGTGGCTGGCCGAGCGGAACGGCTCGGGCAGGCGGTCGACCAGGTAGAAGGTTCCAGACAGGAAGGTCAGGGGCATGATGACGAAGTTGGTCACCACCGCCATGTGGTCGAACTTCTCGGCCCACAGGCCGGCCATGATGCCGACCATGCCGAGGATCAAGGCCGCGCTGATCCCGAAATAGAGGATCGCCCAGACATGGACGACCGGCAGGGCGGTGAACGGCAGGATCGCCGCCATGGTGACGGCGCCGACCGCAACCCCGCGGGTCGCCGCCCCCAGCGAAAAGGCCAGCACCTGCTCCAGGGGCGAAAGCGGCGGGGTCATGAAGTCGCCGATCAGGCCGTTGAACTTGGCCTGCAGCAGGGATGACGACGAGTTGGCGAAGGCGTTGTTCAGGATCTGCATCATGATCAGGCCCGGCGCGACGAACACCGCGAACGGGGTCCCGTCGACCGGCGGGCTGGCGCCGCGCACGGCCACCACGAAGACCATCATATAGAGCAGCGCCGTCACCACCGGCGCGGCCAGGGTCTGCAGGCCCACCTTCCAGAACCGGCGCACCTCGCGCAGGTAGAGGGTGACGAACCCGGCCCAGTTGAACCCGTGGTAGTCGCGGGGCTGAGGCGGGATGACGGCGTCGGCGGCGGGCATGTCCTTCATGGCCTCGATTTGCGCCCGCCCGCCCGGCGGCGCAAGGCGCCCCGCGCCCGAGGCGAAGCCTGTGGACAGAATCAACATCTGGTTTCTGTGGACGAAGGAGAGGGCGCCTATTGTGGCCATTAAGGAAGTGGTTACGATATCTAGTGGTTGATGGCGGTAGCGAGTTGAGACCGCCACAAGATGTTGATCCCGGTGCCGCGGGGGCGGCCGCCGGGTGATTGAATCAGCGGGTGGAGGCCAGACATGGGTTGGACTGACGAGCGCGTCGAGAGTCTGAAGAAACTCTGGCAAGACGGCCTTTCGGCCAGCCAGATCGCGAAACAACTGGGCGGGGTGACCCGCAATGCGGTGATCGGCAAGGTTCACCGGCTGGGCCTTTCGGGCCGCGCCGCGCCGTCCAAGCCGGCCCGACCGGCCTTCAAGGCGCCGCGGGCCGCGCGCCCGGCCGCCGCGGC
>NZ_JAYRST010000016.1:0-54927 GCF_041920015.1 Phenylobacterium sp. | reverse complement strand
GCAGGTCGCCCTGCGCCCGGCGCAGAACGGCGCCACGCGCGTCTCGGTCAAGGACGCGCCGGTGGTCTTCGTCGGCTACGGGGTCAAGGCGCCCGAGCGCAACTGGGACGATTTCAAGGGCGCGGACCTCAAGGGCAAGATCGCCCTGGTGCTGGTCAACGACCCCGATTTCGAAACCGGCAAGGGGGACTTCGGCGGCAAGGCCATGACCTATTACGGCCGCTGGACCTACAAGTTCGAGGAAGCTGCGCGCCAGGGTGCGGTCGGCTTCCTGGTGATCCACGAGACGGCGCCGGCCTCCTACGGCTGGGCGACGGTGAAGAACTCCAACACCAACAGTCAGTTCGACATCATCCGCAAGGACCCGGGCGAGGCCCACGCCCTGGTCGAGGGCTGGATCCAGCGCGACAGCACCGTCGAGCTGTTCAAGGCCGCCGGCCTCGACTTCGAAGCCCTGAAGACCGAGGCCCAGACCCGCGCGTTCAAGCCGGTCGAACTTAAGGGCGTAACCTTCTCCACCGACTATGAGGTCGACGTGCAGAAGATCGTGTCGAAGAACGTGGTCGGCCGGATCGTCGGCGCCAAGCGGCCGGACGAGACCATCGTCTACTCCTCGCACTGGGATCACATCGGCGTCGGCCTGCCGGACGCCAAGGGCGACACCATCTATAACGGCGCGGTCGACAACGCCGACGGCATCGCCACCATGATCGAGATCGGCCGCGCCTTCGCCAAGGGGCCGCAGCCGGACCGCTCTGTGGTCTTCCTCGCCGTGACCGCCGAAGAGAAGGGCCTGCTGGGGTCGGAGTACTACGCCGCCAACCCGCTCTATCCGCTGGCCACCACCGTCGCCGACATCAATATGGACGCCCTGTCGCCCACCGGCCCGGCCAAGGACTTCACCACCTCCGGCGACGCCGCCTCGACCCTGCAGGACGCGCTGATCGAGGTGGGCAAGGCCAAGGGCCGCTATTACACGCCCGATCCGCGCCCGGAGGCCGGCTCGTTCTTCCGCTCCGACCACTTCCCGTTCGCCAAGCGCGGCGTGCCGGCGATCTCGTTCGGCTCGGGCCGCGACCTGGTGACCGGCGGCCGGGCGGCGGGCGAAGCCTTCGCCAAGGTCTATACCGCCGAGCGCTATCACCAGCCGGCCGACGAGTACGATCCGAGCTGGAACCTGGAAGGCATGGCCCGGGACGGCGAACTGATGTTCGAACTGGGCCGCCAGCTCGCCAATTCGACCGTCTGGCCGGACTGGAAGGACGGCTCGGAATTCAAGCCGACCCGCGACGCCACCGCGGCCCAGAGGAAGTAGCGACACGAGGCATAAGATGGCGCAGGCAGGCGTGATCCGGGCGGGCGTCGGAGGCTGGACCTTCGAGCCCTGGCGGGGGGTCTTCTACCCGGACGACCTAAAGCAGAAGGACGAACTGGCCTACGCCTCGCGCCATCTCACCTCGATCGAGATCAACTCGACCTACTATTCCAGCCAGAAGCCGCAGACCTTCGCCAAGTGGGCGGCGGCCACGCCCGACGGCTTCGTCTTTGCGTTGAAGGCTTCCCGGTTCTGCACCAACCGGCGGGTGCTGTCGGAGGCCGGAGAGTCGGTCGGGAAATTCCTGAACCAGGGAATCGTCGAACTGGGCGACCGGCTGGGGCCGATCCTCTGGCAATTCGCGCCGACCAAGGCGTTCGATCCGGACGACTTCGCCGGATTCCTGGACCTGCTGCCCAAGACCCTGGACGGCCTTGCGCTGCGCCATTGCGTCGAGGTGCGCCATGCGAGCTTCGTCGACCCGACCTTCGTGAAACTCTGCCGCGACCGGGGCGTCGCGATCTGCCTCTCCGAGCACCAACACTATCCGCTGATCTGCGACATAACCGCCGACTTCGTCTATGCGCGCCTGCAGATGGGGTCGGACGACATCCCGACCGGCTATGCCCCAAAGGACCTCGACGCCTGGGCCGAACGGTTCGGGGAATATTCGCAAGGCCGCGTGCCTGGCGACCTCGTCCCGCTGGATCGGACGGGACCGGCCGAAGGCCCGCGCGAGACCTTCGTCTTCTTCATCCACGAGGGAAAGGTTCGCGCCCCGGCGGCGGCGCAGGAACTGCTCAAACGGGTCGGAAGATAGTCCCAAAACGCAAAACGCCCCCGGACGAGCCGGGGGCGCAACATGCAAGAATGCGAATTCTTGAAGCGGCTCAGGCGCCGCCGGGGAAGCGCATCGGCACCTTCACGACGCCGGTCTTCGACCCCATCGGAAGCGCTTCGGCCACGCACAGGGCGGCCTTGTCGAAGCCCTTGCCGGCCTTGCTGTCTTCCAGGACCTTGCAGCCCGACAGCTTGCCGCCGTCGGCGTTGCACTCAAGCATCACCGTGGCCGCATCGCGGGTGTTGGCGTGCTTGGTCAGGCACTTGGACATGCTTTCCTGGAAATCGGCCGCAGTCGCCGCGCCGGCCAACGCCAGGCTGAGAGCAACACCGCCCCCGATCTTGATGAGATTTTTCATCGCCCCACTCCTTTCTAGATAACGGACGCATCTCCTCTATCGGGCATTCAGGTTAAAAGAATCTGATGGCGCAGAATTCGATTTGGTTAATACACCGTAAATCTCAGAATCACAATTTTGGTGTCTCTATATTTATTGCGCACGTGAAGTCTGCAATTTCCAGATTTTCAGTGACGATTGATTAGCAACCTCCCGGCATGTTTCCGAAAAGGCTATACGTAGTCGGGGGAAAATTTGGTGAAGCGCTTTCGGCTTGTCGACCTGCCGCTGATCGCAAAGATCGGCTTCGCACCTGCTTTCGCACTGGTCATGCTGGCCCTGACGGCCGGCGGCGCCGTCATTATTCAACGCGGCCAGGCGAACGACCTCAAACAGGTGGTCCATACTGACCTGCCCAACAGCTTGCGTCTGCAGAAGGTGTCGGAACGGATCACCGCCGTTCACGGCCAGCTCTACTTCCTGCTGACCCACCAGGCCGCCTCGATCGACACCGACAAGATCGAGGGCGAGAGCCAGGCCATGCTGACCGAGGTGGACGCGATCACCAAGGAAGTGCAGGCCATCGCCGCTACGGCGCCGGCCTCGCAGAAGAAGTCCTTCGACGAACTGACCAAGGCGCTGAAGGGCACCCGTGACGCCCTCGACGTCATCGCCGCGATGATCTCCACCGATTTCGGCACCGCCGCCGGCTTCGCCGCCCCGTTCGAGCAGGAATACTCGAACATGACTGGCATGCTGAACAAGATCGTCGCCGCCAACAACGCCCTGACCGACGCCAACGCCAAGGCCAGCGAGGCCCGCTCGAACACGGCCCAGACGATCACCCTGGTCGCCGCCCTGGCCACCCTGCTGATCGCCGGCGCCCTGGCCTGGGCGTTGACCATGATGCTGCGCCGCGACGTCAAGCAGATCGCCGGCGCCACCGAGGCCCTGGCCCGCGGCGACAACGCCATCGACCTCGACAAGCTGGCCCGCAAGGACGAGCTGGGGGCGATCGTCTCCTCGCTGACGATCTTCCGCGACAACCAGCTTCACCTCGAGAAGCTGCGCGTCGAGCATGAGCAGACCGAAGCGGCCGCCGAGGTCACCCGCCGCCAGAACGCCGAAGCCGCCGCGGCCATCGCCGAGGAACAGGCCATGGTGGTCAATTCGCTGGCCCAGGCGCTGGACAGCCTGGCCTCGGGCGACCTCACCTACCGCCTGGACCGCGAATTCCCCGGCGACTATCGCAAGCTGCGCGACGACTTCAACGCCGCCTCGGCCAAGCTGGAAGAAGCCATGAGCGCCATCGCCGGCGCCACCGCCTCCATCCAGTCCGGCGCGGGCGAGATCAGCACCTCGGCCGACGACCTGTCGCGTCGCACCGAACATCAGGCCGCGACCCTGGAAGAGACCGCCGCGGCGCTCGACGAGATCACCGCTACGGTCAACAAGACCTCGGACGGCGCCAGCCACGGCCGCGAGGCCGTCGCCTCGGCCAAGACCGATGCGGAGGAAGGCGGCCTGGTCGTCGGCCGCGCGATCGAGGCCATGGGCCAGATCGAGACCTCGGCCAAGCAGATCAGCCAGATCATCGGCGTGATCGACGAGATCGCCTTCCAGACCAACCTTCTGGCCCTGAACGCCGGCGTCGAAGCCGCGCGAGCCGGCGACGCCGGCAAGGGCTTCGCGGTCGTCGCTTCCGAAGTGCGTGCCCTGGCTCAGCGCTCGGCCGAAGCGGCCAAAGAGATCAAGACCCTCATCAGCGCCTCTTCGGCCCAGGTCAGCGAAGGCGTCAGCCTGGTCGGCGAGACCGGCAAGGCGCTGGAACGGATCGTCCGCCAGGTGGGCGAGATCTCCAACGTGGTCGGCGAGATCGCCGCCTCCGCCAAGGAAGAGGCCCTGGGCCTCGGCCAGGTGAACACCGCCGTCAACCAGATGGACCAGGTCACCCAGCAGAACGCGGCCATGGTCGAGCAGTCGACCGCGGCCAGCCGCGTGCTGGCCGACGAGGCCCAGGAGCTGGCCCGGCTGGTCGCCCGCTTCAAGGTCACTGGCGGCGGCCTGCACACCGCCACCCGCACCGCCCCCTCGAGCCCGGCGCGCACGGCCGCCCCGCCGCCGCGTCTCGCGACCCGCGGCGCCACCGCCCTGGCCCCGGCCGCCCAGGCGGACGAGGATAGCTGGGAAGAATTCTAGCCAGACGCCAGAAGCGCTCTTCCCGAGCCAGGCCAAGCGTTCCAGGCCGCGAAGTGATCGCCGAGGGCCTCCGGGCTCGAAGCGGTCGCTTCGCGGCGGCTTGCGCATCATACGCCATTGACGTATATCTCAAACATGGGCGGCGGCCTGAGTTTCGAATGGCATGACCAGAAGGCGGCTGAGACCTTCGCAAGCATGGCGTCCGCTTCGAGACTGCGACCCGCGTCTTCGACGATCCGATGGCCATCTATGCGGAGGACGACTCCGAGGCCTATGGCGAGCGCCGCGAGATCGTCATAGGCGCCGTCGACGCTTCCGTCCTGTTCGTCGTCTTTGTCGAGCGACGCGCGGATATGATGCGGATCATCAGCGCGCGCCTCGCCACCGCACAGGAACGTCGTCGATATGCCAATGGTTAAGTTCACCCCCGATCCCGAACGCCCCGTCGTGATGTCGGACGAGGAGAAACGCCGTCTCGCCTCGATGAGCGAGGCGCAGATCGAGGCCAATGCCGCCGCCGACCCCGATAGTCGTCCCCTGACCGACGAGGCGTGGGAACGGGGGCGTACACGCCGGCTCGCACGCAAGGCGCGGGAAGCCTCCGGCCTCTCGCAAGCGAAATTCGCCGAAGCTTTTCACCTGAATGTTCGGACGGTTCAGGGATGGGAGAGCGGCCGCCGAACCGCGGACGAGACCGCGGTCGCCTTCCTCGAAGTCATCCTGCGCGAACCGGCGATGGTGCAAAGGGCGCTTTCCCGTAAAGGCCAGGCCGCTTAGCAGCCTCGCCGCTTCAAACAGGGTTAACCGCATCTTAAGGCGACGCGCGGCCAGCATCGCTCATGCGCCTGCGCCCCTTCCTGCTGATCCTGGCCCTTGGCTTGGCCGCGCCGGCGGCGGCCCAGCAGAGCGGCGCGCCGACGCCGGTCTTGCCTGCGCCAGCGCCGGCGCCTGCTACCGATGTCCAGCGATGCCGCACGACCTGCGCCAGCAGCTATTATTTCTGCCTGTCGACCGATGCGGCCGAGGACTGCGCCCCAAGCTGGATGCAATGCCGCAACGCCTGCGAGGCGGCGGCGCGCCGACAGAGCGTCTCCGCTCTTCCGCCGCGCTCGTGACGAGAACATTTGGCTTCCCGTACGGTATGGCCATAATGTGACGGGCGTCACGTTTTTGAGTCCCAGAATGTCCGAAGTCGCCTATCTTCCCGTCGGCAAACGCCAACAGACCAAGGTCGCCAATCGACAGGCCATATTGGACGCGGCGCGCAAGGTGTTCGGCGAGTTAGGCTACGAGACCGCCACGGTGCGCGACATCATCCGTCGCACCGGCTTGGCCGCCGGCACGTTCTACAACTACTTCAAGTCCAAGGACGAGGTTTACCTGGCCCTGGCCAGCGAAGGCGCGCGCCAGTTCGCGCCGTTGCTGAAGGCCCTGCGCGCCCAGTCGGCCACCTGGGAAGAGTTCGTCCACGCCGCCATCGAGGCCTATTTCCTGTTCCTGGCCGACGCCCACAAGAGCTGGCTGGCCCAGCGGCCGCCAGGCGAGATCCAGCCGCACGTCCAGGGCGAGACCCCGGAGATGGCGGCAGTGTTCAACGAGGTGCGCGAGGCCATCGTCGAGGAGATCGCCCGCGGCGGCGCCCCGGCGGCAGACCCGGACTATCTGGCCGCGGCCTGCATCGCCATCGCCCGCGAGGTCGGCGAGAAGATGATCGCCCGCCGCCCGATCGACACTGAGGGCGCCACCGCCTTCGCCGTGGCCATGATCCAGGGCGGACTGAAGGGCCTGCCCCAGGCCGGGAGCTGACCGGACGTGGCCGAAGGTTCGCTCGTCCGCATGATCGCCAGGACCCTGCTGTCGCTTCCGCCGCCGGTCCTGCGCCTGCTGTCGGGGGGCGAGGCGGTCCATCTGGGCGGACGCACGCTCGACCCGAGGTTCCAGTTCCTGGCCGCCCAGGCCGCCCGAGCGCCATCCTTGACCGCCATGACCCCGGCCGACGCCCGGCGCGCCGCCAGCCAGGGTCAGAAGATCTATGGCGGCCGCCCCGAGCCTGGCGTCGCCGCCACGCCCGCCAGCATCGCCACCGAGGGGCGCGACATCCCCGTCCAGGTCTATCGCCCCCAGGACCAGGACCCGCAGGCGCCGGCCATCGTCTTCGCCCACTTCGGCGGCGGGGTGATCGGCGATCTCGAGACCTGCCACGCCTTCTGCGGCGTCCTGGCCAGGATCGCCCGCGCCCCGGTGATCTCCGTCGACTATCGGCTGGCCCCCGAACATCGCTTCCCCGCCGGCTTGGAGGACGTCCTGGCCGCCTATCGCCACGTCCGCGACCACGCCGGCGACTACGGCGCGCCAGCCGGCCGGGCGGTGATCGGCGGCGATTCGATGGGCGGCAATTTCGCGGCCGTCGTCTGCCAGGAACTGCGGCGCGCCGGCGAGCCGCAACCGGATCTGCAGCTTCTCATCTACCCTTGCGTCGACGTGGCCAGCGAGACCGCCTCGATGACGACCTATGCCGAAGCCTTCCCGCTCGGCCGCGCCACGATGGAGTGGTTCATCGGCCACTATATGAGCCCGCAGGACGATCCGGCCGATCCGCGCCTGTCGCCGATCCGCGAGCTGGACCTCTCGGGCCTGGCGCCTGCCGTGGTGGTCACCGCCGGCTTCGACCCTCTGGTCGACCAGGGCGAAGCCTACGCCAAGGCCCTCCAGGCGGCGGGCGCGCCAGTGATCTATCGCTGCTACGACGGCCTGGCGCACGGCTTCACCGCATTCACCGGCGCCGTCCCCTGCGCGGACGTCGCCTGCCGAGAAATTGCGGGCCTGGTCCGCGAAGGGCTGGAGGGACGGATTGCGCGCGCTGCTGGTTGAGGAACTGGCTCCCGACTACGGCGGCTGCGTCGTGAAGGAGATCGAAACTCCCGCTCCCGGGCCGGGCGAGGTGCAGGTGCGCGTCAGGGCCGCCGCCGTGAACTTTCCCGACCTGCTGCAGACCCGCGGCGAATACCAGCACAAGCCGCCCCTGCCCTTCATCCCGGGCCTGGAGATCGCTGGCGAGGTCAGCGCCTTGGGCGAGGGCGTCACCGCCTTCCAGATCGGCGAGGCCGTGGTCGGCGGGGCCAGGATCGGCGGCTTCTCGGAATACGCCGTCACGCCGGCCGCGGGCTTGCGCCGCAAACCCGCGGGACTGTCGTTCAGCCAGGCGGCCGGCTACGCCACGGCCTATCTCACGGCCTATGTCTCGCTGGTGCGCCGTGCGCAGCTCCAGCCCGGTGAATGGGTTTTGGTGCATGGCGCGGCGGGCGGCGTCGGCCTGGCCGCCGTGGACCTGGCCAAGCATCTCGGCGCCAAGGTGATCGCCGCCTCCGCCTCGGACGAGAAACTGGCCACCGTCCAGGCGGAGTACGCCCCCGACGCCGTGGTCAATGTCACCGGCGGCTTTCGCGAGCAGGTCAAGGAGATCACCGGCGGCCGCGGGGCCGACGTGATCTACGACCCGGTCGGGGGAGACGTGTTCGACGAGAGCACGCGCTGCATCGCCTTCGACGGCCGCCTGCTGGTGGTCGGCTTCGCCTCCGGCCGCCTGCCGACGCTGCCGGTCAACCTGGCGCTCATCAAGGGCTTCTCGGTGATGGGCGTGCGCGCTGGAGAATACGGCCGCCGGTTCCCCGAGAAGGGCCGCGAGAACCAGGCCGCCATCTGGGCCCTGGCCGATAGGATGAAGCCGCGCGTCGATCGCGAGTTTCCGCTTAACGACTGGCGCGCGGCCTTCGATTCCCTGGCCGAACGCAAGGTGGTCGGCAAGACCATCGTGCGGCCCGACCTCTGAGCGTATGATCGGCCCATGACCATCGAACACGAATACGAGCTTGAGGGCCTGAAGGCCGCCGGCAGCCTGGTGGCCCGCACCCTGGAGGCCATGGGCAAGGCGCTGGAGCCGGGCATCACCACGCGTGAGCTGGATCAGCTCGGCCGCCGGATGCTGGAGAAGGAAGGCGCCAACTCCGCGCCCGAGATCACCTACAATTTCCCCGGCGCGACCTGCATCTCCGTGGCGCCCGACTGCGCGCACGGCATCCCGGACGACCGCCGCATCGAAGCCGGCGCCCTGGTCAATATCGACGTCTCGGCCGAGCTGAACGGCTTCTTCGGCGATACGGGCGCCAGCTTCGCCGTACCGCCAGTGAAACCCCGGATCGAGCGCCTGTGCCGCGACGGCCGCCGCGCCATGTGGGCCGGCATCCGCGCCGTACGGCCGGGCGGCAAGCTCAACGAGATCGGCAAGGCCATCCAGGGCTTCGCCGACAAGAACGGCTACACCCTGGTCACCAACCTCGCCAGCCACGGCGTCGGCCGCTCGCTGCACGACGATCCCGGCGAGATCCCGACCTGGTGGGAGCCGCATGATCGCCGCCGCATCCATGAAGGGCTGGTCTTCACCATCGAGCCGTTCCTCTCGCTGGGCGCCGATTGGGTGGAGGAAGGCGATGACGGCTGGACCCTGACCCCGCCCGGCCACGAGCCGACCGTGCAGTACGAACACACCCTGGTCGCCACCCGTCGCGGCCCGGTGATCCTGACGCTCGCCGCCTGAAACAGGCTTTGGTGGTTGACTCGGGGGCCTGCCTCCCGTAGAGACCGCCGCTCAATTTTCGACCCGGAGCTAATCTCGTGAAGCGGACTTTCCAACCGTCCCGACTGGTGCGTGCTCGCCGTCACGGTTTCCGCGCGCGCATGGCGACCAAGAACGGCGCCAAGGTCGTCGCCCGCCGTCGCGCCAAGGGCCGCAAGCGCCTGACCGCCTAAGACGCTCCGGCGTCCTGACGACCATGGTGTCGGCGTGACCGACGCCCCCCTCGTCCTCGAACGCATGAAGAAGCGTTCGGACTTCCTCGCCGCCGCGCGGGCGCGTTCGTGCGCCAAGGGCGCGGTGGTGATGCAGGCCCGCGACCGGGCCGACGACTCCCCCGTCATCCGCGTCGGCTTCACCGCCACCCGCAAGGTGGGTGGCTCCGTCGTGCGCAATCGCGCCAAGCGGCGGATGCGCGCCGCGGCCCAGGCGATTCTGCCGCAGCTCGGAAAGCCCGGCTTTGACTATGTTTTGATCGCTCGCGGCGGCGCCCCGACGCGCGCATGGCCGCGTTTGCTTGACGATGTGAAAACCGCGCTGATAAGCCTCGCGGCCGAAAGCGACAGCCCGTCCCGCGCCTAGCAGCGCGCCCCCACCTTTCTCCGCCGAGCGCGCGTTCCCATGCAAGATAACAACAGCCGCAATACGATCATCTTTGTGGTCGCAGCGGTCGTCATCCTGATCGCCTACCAGTTCTTCGTGCTGGACCCCGCCGCCAAGAAGCGCAGCGCCGAACTGGCGCAGCAGCAGCGCGCGGCGGCGGCCTCGACCCAGGCCGATGCGCCCAAGGGCGTCGCCGCGCCCGGTCTCAGCGCCGGGACAACGGTGGTTTCGCGCGCCCAGGCCACGGCGGCCAGCCCGCGCGCGCCGATCGCCACCGACGCCCTCTCCGGTTCGATCTCGCTGCGCGGCGCGCGCATCGACGACCTCTATCTGAAGAACTACCGGACCACGGTCGAGAAGAACGCCCCACCCGTGGAGCTGCTGCGCCCCGAGGGCGCGGAAAACGCCTATTTCGCCGAGTTCGGCTGGACCGGCGCCAACCTGCCCGGCCTGCCCAACGCCGAGACGGTCTGGCAGGTGGTGGAAGGCTCGACCCTGGCCCCCGGCAAGCCGCTGGTGCTGCGCACGCAGAACGGCCAGGGCCTGACCTTCACCCGCAAGATCGAGGTCGACGATAAGTTCATGTTCACGGTGACCGACACCGTGGCCAACCTCGGAACCGGCTCGGTCACCCTGGCGCCCTACGCCTCGGTCCAGCGCCAGGGCATTCCGAACGACCGCCGCAACCAGATCGTCCACGAGGGCGCCATCGGCTGGCTGGGCGACGAACTGCGCCAGGTGAAGTACGCCAAGTGGCTGAAGGAAGGCGGGCCGACCGTCTCTTCCACCGGCGGCTGGACCGGCATCACCGACAAGTACTGGCTGACCGCCCTGATCCCCGATCAGACCGAAGCGATCCAGGGCCAGTACCGGGTCACCAAGTCCGGCGCGACCGATATCTACGAAGCCAATTTCGTCGGCCGCCCGCACATCATCCCGGCCGGCAAGCAGGTCGTGCAGACCACCCACCTGTTCGCGGGCGCCAAGGTCGTGCCGGTGCTCAAGGACTACGACGCCAAGCTGGGCGTGCCCCGGCTGGATTCGGCCGTCGACTGGGGGAACTTCTGGTTCATCACCCGGCCGATGTTCATGCTGCTGGAGTTCTTCTTCCACCTGGTCGGCAACTTCGGCATCGCCATCCTGCTGCTGACAGTCACGGTGAAGCTGCTGTTCTTCCCGCTGGCCAACAAGAGCTATGAGTCGCTCACCAAGATGAAGAAGGTGCAGCCGCAGGTCGAAGCGCTGCGCGCCAAATTCAAAGACGACCCGGCCAAACAGCAGCAGGAGCTGATGGGCCTGTACCAGAAGGAAAAGATCAACCCGCTGACGGGCTGCCTGCCCATGCTGGTGCAGATCCCGGTCTTCTACGGCCTCTACAAGGTGCTGACCGTGACCATCGAAATGCGTCACGCGCCGTTCTTCGGCTGGATCCAGGACCTGTCGGCCAAGGACCCGCTGACCATCTGGAACCTGTTCGGCCTGCTGCCCTACAATCCGGCGACCGTGCCGCTGGTCGGGCCGATCCTGAATTCAGACCTGCTGCACCTGGGCCCGATGGCCCTGCTCTACGGCCTGACCATGTTCCTCTCGACGGCCATGAACCCCCCGCAGCCCGATCCGATCCAGCAGAAGATCTTCCAGTTCATGCCGCTGATGTTCATGTTCATCATGGCCCCGTTCGCGGTCGGCCTGCTGATCTACTGGTGCTGGTCGAACGTCCTGACCATCCTGCAGCAGTACGTGATCATGCGCCGGTTCAAGGTCGACAATCCGATCGACCAGATCATCGCCAAGCTGACCGGCAAGCCCAGGGAAGTCGGGTGACCGAAGAACCGCTCTACGACGAGGAGACGCTGGAGGCCGCCCGAGTGCTGTTCGCGCGGCAGGCCAGCTTCCTGATGGGGGCGGTCTCCATCGACGGCCTGCCGGACGGCGACCTGCCGGAGGTGGCCTTCGCCGGCCGCTCGAACGTCGGCAAGTCCTCGCTGATCAACGCCCTGGTGGGCCACAAGCACCTGGCCCGCGCTTCCAACGAGCCAGGCCGCACGCGCGAGCTGAACTTCTTCGTGCTGGACGACAAGCTGCGGCTGGTCGACCTGCCCGGCTATGGCTGGGCCAGGGCCTCCAAGGTCGAGGTCAAGAAGTTCCAGAACCTCGGCCGCGACTTCCTGCGCGGCCGCGCCAATCTCAAGCGCGCCTATCTGCTGATCGACGCCCGGCATGGCCTGAAAGAGGTCGACAAGGAGCCAATGGACGCCTTCGACAAGGCCGCGGTCTCCTATCAGATCATCCTGACCAAGGCCGACAAGTTGAAGGCCTCCGAGGTCGAGGCCGTTCGCCGCCGCACCGAAGAGGCCATCCGCAAGCGGCCCGCCGCCCATCCCCGCGTGCTGGCCACCTCGTCTGAAAAGGGAACCGGCCTGCCTGAACTGCGGGCCGAGATCATGGCCGCCTGCGCGGTGACGCCCTGAACGCCTGACGTGAGGTCAGTCTTTGCCGCGCCGCAGGCGCATGGAACAAGGCGGGTGAAGCAACTTCAGGACTGCCCCATGCTCTCCACCGCCGGCCGCACCGCCTACGACAGCGATCTCGACCTGTTCCGCGACCAAGTGCGCAAGGTCTTCGACAAGGAGCTCTACCCGCACCTCGACCGCTGGGAAGAGCAAGGCATCGTCGACCGGGATTTCTGGAAGGCCTATGGCGCGGCCGGCCTGCTCTGCCCGCAGGTTCCGGCCGAATATGGGGGGCTGGGGCTCGACTATCGCTACAATGCCGTGATCGGTGAGGAGCTGTCCTATGCCGGCTCCTCGGCGGGCGTCACCCTGCAGTCGGACATCACCGTCGACTACATCATCAACTACGGTTCGGAAGAGCAGAAGCAGCGCCTGCTGCCCGGCATGGTCTCCGGCGAGATCATCACCGCCATCGCCATGACCGAGCCCGGGACCGGCTCCGACCTGCAGGGGGTCAAGACCACCGCCATCCGCGACGGCAACCACTACGTCCTGAACGGCAGCAAGACCTACATCACCAACGGCCAGAACGCCGACGTGGTGATCGTGGTGGCCAAGACCGATCCCAGCTTGGGATCGAAGGGCGTCTCGCTGATCCTGGTGGAGCGGGGGCGCGAGGGTTTCGAGCGCGGCCGCAACCTCGACAAGGTCGGCCAGAACTCGGCCGACACCTCCGAGCTGTTCTTCAACGACGTGCGCGTGCCGATCACCAACTGCCTGGGCGAGGAAGGCCGCGGCTTCGCCTATCTGATGAACCAGCTTCCGCAGGAGCGGCTGCAGATCGCCATCGCCGGCCAGGCCGGCGCTCAGCGCGCCTTCGACGAGGCGGTTAAGTTCACCAAGGACCGCAAGGCCTTCGGCCAGGCGATCTTCGACTTCCAGAACACGCGCTTCACCCTGGCGGCCCTGAAGGCCAAGCTGCAGGCCGGCTGGGCGCACCTGGACTGGGCGATCAAACGCCATGTCGCCGGCGAGCTGAACGCCGCCGAGGCCTCGGCCGCCAAGCTCTTCCACACCGAGCTGCAATGGGAGGCCTGCGACATCGCCCTGCAACTGCATGGCGGCGCCGGCTACATGAACGAGTACCCGATCGCCCGGCTGTGGCGCGACGCCCGTGTGCAGCGCATCTACGGCGGCACCAGCGAGATCATGAAGGAAGTGGTGGCGCGCTCGATCTGACGGGCGCCCGGGCGGTGACAGGCGCGCCAGGGTCCGCTATCGGAGCGCCCGTAGCTGCCTGGAGGGCCGAAGCCTTGACCGACGACGCCGAAGAACAGGGCTGGGCCACCGCCAAGACCCTCGCCGAGGCCCTGCCCTACATCCAGATCTACGACCGCGAGGTCGTGACGATCAAATACGGCGGCCACGCCATGGGCGAGGAAAGCGTCGCCAAGCTGTTCGCGGCCGACGCCGTGCTGCTGAAGATGCTCGGCGTCCATCCGGTCGTGGTGCATGGGGGCGGGCCGCAAATCTCGCGGATGCTCGACAAGGCCGGCGTGAAGTCGACCTTCATCGATGGCCTGCGCGTCACCGACGAGGCGACGATGGAAGTCGCCGAAATGGTGCTGTCGGGCGCGATCAACAAGGAGATCGCCAACTGGATCACCCTGGCCGGCGCCGAAGCCGACGTACGCGGCGTGGGCCTGTCGGGCAAGGACGCGCGGCTGATCACCGTCGAGAAGGCCGTCCGCACCAAGAAGGACCCCGACAGCCAGATCGAGCAGGTAGTCGACCTGGGCTTCGTGGGCGAGCCCACCCGCATCGACCCCAAGCTGATCGAGGCCCTGATCTATGCCGACGAGGACTACATCCCCGTCGTCGCCCCGATCGGGGTGTCGGAAGAGGGCGAGACCTACAACATCAACGCCGACACCGTGGCCGGCGCCCTGGCCGGGGCGTTGAACGCCAAGCGGATGCTGCTGCTGACCGACGTGCGTGGCGTTCTGGACAAGAACGGCGAGTTGATCCGCCAGTTGACCATCGCCGAGGCCGAGGAGGCGATCGCTTCGGGCGTGGCCACCGGCGGCATGATCCCCAAGCTGGAGACCGCCATCGCCGCCGTGCGCGCCGGCGTCGAGGCCGTGGTCATCCTGGACGGCCGGCGGCCGCACGCCATGCTGACCGAGCTCTTCACCGAGCATGGATCGGGCACGCTCATCCGCGCATGAGCCCGGACCTCTCCCACATCGACACCTGGCTCTTTGACCTGGACAACACCCTCTATCCTGAGGAGTCCGGGTTCATGCGGGAGGTCGAGGGCCGGATGACGGGCTTCGTCGAGAGGGTCACCGGCCTTCCGCGCGACGAAGCCTATGCGCTCCAGAAGAAGTACCTGGCCGAGCATGGACTGACGCTGAAGGGCCTGATGCTGCATCACGGCGTCGACCCGGCCGATTTCCACGCCCTGTTCCACGACCTGTCGCTGGAGGTGCTGGCGCGCGACGCCGAACTGCTGAGCGCGCTCTCCAAGCTACCGGGCCGGCGGCTGATCTTCACCAACGCCGACGAGGTCCACGCCGAGCGCGTGCTGAAGCACCTGGGCCTGCGCGACCTGTTCGACGACGTGTTCCACATCGCTTCCTTCGATTTCGCGCCAAAGCCCGACCCGCTGGGTTTCCAGCGCATGATCGACGCCCATAGCCTCGATCCGCAGGCCACCTCGTTCTTCGAGGACTCCGAGAAGAACCTGAAGCCGGCCGCCGATCTCGGCATGACCACCGTGCTGGTCGGCTCGCGGGCCCCCGCCTCCACCGCTCCATTCGTCCACCATCGCACCGCCAGGCTGACGCCATTCCTGGCCGGCGCGCGCCTGAAGGAAAGCAAGTAGATGTCCGACGACCTGAAGTCCGTGATCGAGGCCGCCTGGGAAGCCCGCGACGGGATCAACACCGCCACCCAGGGCCAGGTGCGCGAAGCGGTGGAGGAGACTCTCAGCCGCCTCGACGCCGGGACCCTGCGCGTCGCCAGCCGCGGCGACGACGGCGTGTGGACCACGCATCAATGGGCCAAGCAGGCGATCCTGCTGTCCTTCCGCCTCAACGCCAACCAGTTGATGAACGGCCCGACGCCCGGCCCCTACTGGGACAAGGTTCCGACCAAGTTCGCCGGCTGGGACGCCGCCCGGTTCGAAGCCGCCGGCTTCCGCGCCGTGCCCGGCGTCGTCGCGCGCCGCGGGGCCTTCATCGCCCGCAACACCATCCTGATGCCCTCGTTCGTGAACATCGGCGCCTATGTCGACGAAGGGACCATGGTCGACACCTGGGCGACCGTCGGTTCCTGCGCCCAGATCGGCAAGAACGTCCACCTGTCGGGCGGCGCGGGCATCGGCGGCGTGCTGGAGCCGCTGCAGGCCAACCCGACCATCATCGAGGACAACTGCTTCATCGGCGCCCGCTCCGAAGTGGCCGAGGGCGTGATCGTGCGCGAGGGCAGCGTGCTTTCGATGGGCACCTTCATCACCTCGACCACGCGCATCGTCGACCGCAAGACCGGCGAAGTCTTCATGGGCGAGGTTCCGCCCTATTCGGTCATCATGCCCGGCTCGATGCCCAGCCCGTTCGGCGAGGGCCTGCCGTCGATCAACTGCGCGGTCATCGTGAAGACGGTCGATGAGCGCACCCGCGCCAAGACCTCGATCAACGAGTTGCTGCGCGACTGATCCCGCCGATTCGCCGTCCCTGCGCTTGCAGGCGGCCTCTTTGCACGCCCCGGCCGCAGATCGCGGACCGGGGCGTCTGCGTTTTCAGGCTGACGCACGCGTCATCCACAAGAAAAAGCTCACGCACGACACTTAAAGCGGCATTAACTATAGCATTCGCTTCTCGCGATACTTTGGTGAAGATAGCTTCTCCCACGACGCGAGCATAAACCGACGAATACTAACATATATCCTTAATGCACATCGCGGCGCGCTCGGAGCCCGTTGTTATTCAAGGACATGTACGTTTGTTGGTTTGACCGTGCTCGACCCGGATTAACTGTAACGCGGGGCCGCCCGGACATGAAGCCAGCGCTTTCCATCGCCGCATCCAAGCCCTCCATTGACGCTCTGCCGGACCAGGAGCCTGAAGCAGCGACCTGGGCCGAACCGACGGCCGGCTATCTGGAACAGGACGCCATGCGGTTCTTCTACCGCTGGGGCGGACACCTGTCGGCGACCCTGATCCGGGTGCGTTCGCGGTTCGACGGCGACCTCGACCAGTACCTGCTCTATCTGGTCTTCCTGCTGGCGGAGATTTCCGAATCCCTGCCGCGCGGTCCGCGCCCGCCGCAGACCTTCCGCCGGCGGCGCGGCCTGAACGCACTCAGCCTTTCCGACATCACCCAGATCCCGCGCGAAACGGCTCGGCGCAAGCTGCTCGCCCTGGTTGACCGCGGCCTGCTGAACCGCGAGGAGGACGGCCTCTTCACCCTCGGCGAGGGCTATGACGTCGACCAGTTCTTCGCCGACCTGAAGCCGCTGTTCTGGGACGCGGTGCGCCTGGAGCGCTGATCCCCTATTCGATGGTGTCCAATCGCCGCCAGAGATTGCGGATGGCGAGCGCGCGCATGGCCGCATCGTCGGTCTGCAACAGCGGCATGCCGAGCTTCTGGAGGCAGTCGTTCAGCGCCAGCGGCTCGTGCCGCGAGAGGCGGATGCCCTTGCGGCGCGCCACGGCCTGGAACCGCCGCCAGACGCACTCCACCCCGGCCGCCGACCTGACGGCGTCGGGGGGCAGCAGGCCGCTTTGCAGGACCCGGTGGAAGGCGACCAGGGTCGCGCCACGGCACAGCCTCATCGCCAGGGCCGCGAACTCGCTCTCCTCCATCGGATCGACCAAGACGTCCTCGGCGGCCGAACCGCCGAACAGGGCGGCCGGGCTGGCCGAGCGCACGAAGGCGCTGAGCGCCACGTTTCCGCGATCGTCGACGAAGGCGTACTGCATCACGTGCTGCCGACCGTCGGCGGCCACCGAACGAACGGCGAAATAGAGATGATCGCTGGCCGAGACTTGATGACCAATCTTTGGCGCCTTCATCTGTGCTGGAATCTGAGTTCCGCGGATAACGCCGCCACGCTCCAGAATATCTATGATATCCTCGATCTTCTGCGCGGGTGATTTGGCCGGTTTCCTCCTGAAGATATTGAACATGAATCGAAACCTCGCACCGAAGACGAGGCATAGTTCTTGAAGGGGTGTCCCGGGTCGATACGGTTGCTTCCCATATCGGGATGGTAAACGGCGATTAAGCATCCCATTCCGGGCAAGGCCGGTTGACGCCGTGCGACTCAGGCCATTGCCCGCCGCCCGGCGCGCCGCTACCAGCGGAGCCATGATCGATCCCGTCGCCCTCACCCAGGAACTGATCCGCCGCCCGTCGGTGACCCCCGCCGACGAAGGCGCCATGGACGTCGTCGAGAAAACCCTGAGCGGCCTCGGCTTCGCCTGCCGCCGCATGAGGTTCGGCGAGATCGAGAACCTCTACGCCCGTTACGGAACCGCCAGCCCGAACCTCTGTTTCGCCGGCCATACCGACGTCGTGCCGGTCGGGGACGCGGCCGCCTGGACCCGCGAGGCCTTCGCCGCCGAGATCGTCGACGGCATGCTGATCGGCCGCGGGGCCGTGGACATGAAAAGCGCCGTGGCCGCCTTCGCCGCCGCCGCGGCCAAGGCGATCGCCGGCGGCGAGGTGAGGGGCTCCCTCTCCTTCCTCATCACCGGCGACGAGGAAGGCGTGGCCACTCATGGCACCAAGATGGTGGTCGAGGCCCTGGCCGCCGAGGGCGAGGTCATCGACCATTGCGTGGTCGGCGAGCCCTCCAGCGCCGAAACCTTCGGCGACATGATCAAGATCGGCCGCCGCGGCTCGATCAACGTCTGGATCACGGTCGACGGCCGCCAGGGCCACGTGGCCTATCCGCACCGCGCAGCCAATCCGATCCCGGTGCTGATCGACCTGCTGGGGCGGCTGCAGAACCATGTGCTGGACGACGGCTATACCGGCTTCCAGCCCTCGAACCTCGAGGTCACCACCGTCGACGTCGGCAACGCCGCCACCAACGTCATCCCGTCCCAGGCCAAGGCGCGGCTGAACATCCGCTTCAACCCGGCCCACAAGGGCGCAGAGCTCGCCGCCTGGATCGAGGCCGAAGCGGCCCATTCGCGTGAGGGGTTCGCCGGGACCATCACCGTCGAGCCGGTCGTCAGCGGCGAAGCCTTCCTGACCGAGCCGGGCGCCTTCACCGACGTCGTGGCCGGCGCGGTCCAGGACGTGGCCAGCGTCGCGCCGGAGCTTTCGACCACCGGCGGCACCTCCGACGCCCGCTTCATCCGCGCCCTCTGCCCGGTCGTGGAGCTGGGCCTGGTCGGCAAGACCATGCACGCCGTCGACGAGCGCGCGCCGGTCCAGGAGATCCGCGACCTCCAGCGCGTCTACGAGCGGCTGATCGCACGATACTTCACGGCTTTCGCTTAGCTTGGAAGCTCAGTACTTCACGCCGGTCAGATAGAGGCCGTCGGCGGGCGCCACCGGGCCGCAGGCCTTGCGGTCCCTGGCCTCCAGCGCCGCACGGACGTCGTCTGCGCTCCAGCGGCCGACGCCGACCTCTCCCAGGGTTCCCGTCATCGAGCGCACCTGGCGATGCAGGAACGAGCGCGAGGCGAACTCCAGCAGCACATAGTCGCCCTCGCGCCAGGCGCGGGCCACGTCCATCGTCTTCATCGGCGACTTCGCCTGGCACTGCATGTGGCGGAAGGTGGTGAAGTCGTGGTGGCCGATCAGCGCCTGGGCTGCGGCGTGCATCGCCTCGGCGTCCAGCGGCTTCTTCACGTGCCAGACCCGGCCGCGGTCGAGGGCCGGCGGCGCCTTGCGATTGAGGATGCGGTAGATGTAGCGCCGCTCGGTCGCCGAGAAACGCGCATGCCAGTCGCCCGTCGCGACTTCGGCCTCCAGCACGGCGATCGGCTCTGGCACGAGATAGGCGTTCATCGCATCGCGCACGACCTCGGCCCGCCAATCGCGCTCCAGATCGATATGGATCACCTGGCCGGTGGCGTGGACGCCGGTGTCGGTCCGCCCGGCCGCCTGCAGGCGCAGCTCCTGGCCGCTGAACGCCTTGACCGCCCGCTCGATGGAGCCCTGGACCGAGGGCAGGCCGTCCTGAGCCTGGAACCCCTTATAGGGCCGGCCATCGTACTCGATGGTGAGCTTGTAGCGCGGCATCAGCCCAGGTCGGTTCCCGCCGGAACGGCGGCGCCGCGCAGAAAGGCCTGCGCATCCTGTGGCCCCTTGCCCTCGCGCTGGACGCGCAGCAGCCGCACCGCGCCCTCGCCGCAGGCCACCAGCAAGGCGTCGTCCAGGGTGCGGCCCGGCAGGCCTGCGCCATCCTCGACCTGCGACAATAAAGCCTTCACCCGCACCGGGCCCTTTGCGGTCGGCAGTTCGAACCAGGCGCCGGGAAAGGGCGAAAGCCCGCGGATCTTGCAGTCGACCTCTGCGGCCGGGCGCGCCCAGGCGATGCGCGCCTCCTTCGGCCGGATCTTCTTGGCGTAGGTCAGGCCTTCCAGCGCCTGCGCCTTCGCAACCGCCTCGCCGCGTTCCACCGCCGCCAGTGTGCGGGCCAGCAGGGCCGCGCCCACGACGGCCAGGCGGTCGTGCAAGGTTCCAGCGGTCTCCAGCGCATCGATGCGCACGGTTTCAGAGGCCAGCACCGGCCCTTCGTCCAGCCCCTCGGTCATCTGCATGACCTCGACGCCCGTCACCTCATCCCCGGCCATGATCGCCCGCTGGATCGGAGCGGCCCCCCGCCAGCGCGGCAGGAGCGAGGCGTGCAGGTTGAAGCAGCCCAGCTTCGGCGCCTGCAGCACGGCGGCGGGCAGGATCTGGCCGAACGCCACCACCACGGCCGCGTCGAGGTTCAGGCCCGCGAACGCCGCGATCTCGGCCGGGTCGCGCATCGAACTCGGCGTGCGGACGACAATGCCCCGCTCTTCGGCGTAGGCGTGCACCGGCGAAGGCTTCAGCACTTGGCCACGGCCACGCGGGGCCGGAGGCTGCGAATAGACGCAGGCGATCTCGTGGCCGGCCGCAACGAGAGCGTCCAGCGCCGCTACGGCGAAATCCGGGGTTCCTAGAAAGGCGATACGCATTGAAACTGCATGTAGCGGCGAGGAAGGATTTTAGGAACCACAAGCAAGCTTCGCCGTTAATCGAGACATTCGGGTAGGGAGAACCACCAACATGCGCAAACTGATGATCGTCACCCTGGCTACGGCCGGTCTGGCCCTTGCGGCCTGCTCGCAAGCCACACAGGATTCGGCCAAGGCCACGGCCGATCAGGCCGCCGCCGACGCCCAGGCCGCCGCCGACAAGGCCAAGGCCGACGCCGAAGCTGCGGCCAGCTCCATGACCACCGAGGCCAAGGACGCAGCGGCGGACGCCAGCGCCATGGCCAAGCAGGCCGGCGCGGACATGAAGACCGCCGGCGCCGACGCCAAGGCCGCAGCTAAGGATGCCGCCGCCGACGCCAAGGCTGCGGCCAAGGACGCGGCTGCGGACGCCAAGGCTGCGGTCCACGAAGCCACCGCGCCGAAGTAAAAGAAAGCGCCGCGCGGTCCTAAGAGCCGCGCGGCGCGAACCTTATCGGCGCAGACGCCGTGTCAGGCCGCGCGGGCCTGCTTCTTCACCTTGGCGACGGCGCGGTCGCGCTTCAGGCGTGACAGGTGGTCGATGAACAGGACGCCTTCGAGGTGATCCATCTCGTGCTGGATGCAGACGGCGAACAGGCCCTCGGCGTCCTCGATCACTTCCTCGCCCTGGTAGTTCAGGTACTTGAGCTTCACGCGGGCCGGGCGCTCGACCTCGTCATAGATTTCTGGGATCGACAGGCAGCCTTCCTCGTAGGGCGCGGTCTCTTCGGCGCGCCAGAGGACTTCCGGGTTCACGAAATAACGCGGGGCCTTTTCCTCGTCCGGGCCTGACAGGTCCATGACGATGACCCGCTTGGCCACGCCGATCTGGATGGCGGCCAGGCCGATGCCCGGCGCGTCGTACATCGTCTCCAGCATGTCATCCATCAGCGCGCGCAGTTCGTCGTCGACCTTGTCGACAGGCTGCGACACCTGCTTCAGCACGGGGTTGGGAACAACGAGGATTTCGCGAATGGCCATGGAACGCAGGTAGGTCAGCGCCCTTTCGACGTCAAGGCGGCGAGGCGTCCCGGCTCTCCCTCCTCTTCGGCCTCCACCGCCAGCTTGGTGACCGGCCGGATGCTGGCCTCGATGGCCTTCAGCTCCGGCATGGCCTTGCCTTCATGGTCGGCGGCGAACTCCTCGAACCGGCGCGCCTGGGGCAGGACTCGGGTCTCCAGCGACCCGACGAGGGTATTGTACCTGTCGACCGCCGAGCCCAGCGCCCTGCCGACCCCGACCACATGCCCGCCCACGTCGGAGAGCCGCCGATAGAGTTCGCGGCCGGCCTTGGCGATCTCGGCCGCGCCCTTGGCCTGTTCCTCCACCCGCCAGCCATAGGCCACCGCCTTGCAGAGCGCGAACAGCGAGGTCGGCGTCACCACCACGACCTTCTGGTTCATCGCCTCGTTCAACAGGTCGGGATAGCGGTCGAGCGCCGCAGCCAGGAAGCCGTCGCCCGGAATGAACATGGCGACGAAATCGGCGCTGTCGGGCAGTTCGCTCTGATAGGCCTTGCCCGCCAGGCCGCGGATATGCCCGCGAACGCTGTCGGCGTGGCGCAGGAAGGCGGCCTCGCGGGCGCCGTCGTCCAGCGCGTCCTGCGCCTCCAGGAAGGCGGTCATCGAGACCTTGGCGTCGATGACCAGGGCGCCCCCGCCCGGCATCCGCACCACCACATCGGGCCGCAGTCGGCCGTCCTGGGTCGTAGTCGAGACCTGCTCGTTGAAATCGAATCGATTCTGCAGCCCCGCCAATTCCAGCACGTTGCGCAGGGTCTGCTCGCCCCAGCGCCCCTGGACGCCCGCGCCACGGCGCAAGGCCGCCGACAGCTTGCGCGCCTCGGCCTGGGTGGCGCTGGAGGCGGCCAGGAGCTGGCTGATCTGTTCCTTGAGCCCGCCGGTCTCCTCGGCCCGCACCTTCTCGACCGCCACGACCTGCTCCTGGAACTTGGCCAGGGTGTCGGCCACCGGCTTGAGCTGGGCCTCCAGCCGCGCCTGGGCGAGCTTGTCTCTATTATGAAAGGTCTCGTCGGCGCGCTTCATCACCTGTTCGGCGATCGCCTCGGCCGCCCTGGCCTGCAGGAAGGCGGCGTTCTTCTCCTCCTGCTCCTCCAGCACGCGCAGCCGCGCGGCGGCCTGTTGCAACTCGAACACCCGCGCCTCGGCCCGGCCGGCGCGCCCACGCTCCATCAGCGCCCAGGCCAGCATAGGGATCGCCGCCAGCAGGGCGGCCAGGATTGCAAGCAGAATGGCGTCCAAGTTCATGCTCCGTTCCTACACGGAGTCGGGCCGGCGAGCTAGGCGTGGGGAGGCCAGGCGACAGGCCAAAAAAAAAGCCGGGCCAAAAGGCCCGGCAGTTCATTAGGGAGGAAACGCCCAGGAAGGGCAGAAGCGTCAGCGACGCCTCACAGTTCGAATATATACGGTGCGGCGCACAAAACAACAAGAGATTTTATGGAAATGGCATCACGTTTTTCGATGGCTCAGAAAAATTACGTTACAAATCAGTGAGATTTGAAACGCCATACCCACAACTCAGATTGCTGCATCGCACAATGTCATGATATCGACGTTCGTCACCGCGACGAGAAGGCGCTGGCTAATCGGCCAGCGACCGCCTAAAAGCGCGCGCTTCCCCAAATAGGGCCTCCCAAAGCCAATTCAATGTCGCTCCGCAACATCGCCATCATCGCCCACGTCGACCACGGCAAGACCACCCTGGTCGACCAGCTCCTAGCTCAATCGGGCGTCTTCCGAGCCAATGAGGCGACGGTTGAGCGCGCCATGGACTCCAACGACCAGGAACGCGAGCGCGGGATCACCATCCTCGCCAAGTGCACCAGCGTCCTCTGGAACGGAAAGGCGGGGGAAACCCGCATCAACATCATCGACACTCCCGGCCACGCCGACTTCGGCGGCGAGGTCGAACGGATCCTCGGCATGGTGGACGGCTGCGTCCTGCTGGTGGACGCCGAGGAAGGCGTCATGCCCCAGACGAAGTTCGTGCTGGGCAAGGCGCTGAAGATGGGCCTGCGCCCGATCCTCTGCCTCAACAAGGTCGACCGCGCCCACGCCGATCCGGACCGGGTGCTGAACGACGCCTTCGACCTCTTCGCCGCCATGGGCGCGAGCGACGAGCAGCTCGATTTCCCGCACATCTACGCCTCGGGGAAGAACGGCTGGGCCACGCTGGATCTCGCCCAGCCGAACGACGATCTGGCGCCGCTCTTCGACCTCATCGTCGATCACGTGCCCCCGCCCAAGGCCGAGACCCGCCAGGACGAGCCGTTCCAGATGCTGTCGGTGCTGATCGAAAGCGATCCGTTCCTCGGCCGCCTGCTGACCGGCCGCATCGAGGCGGGCAAGGCCGTCCCGGGCCTGGCCATCAAGGCCCTGTCGCGTGACGGCAAGGAGATCGAGCGCGGCCGCATCACCAAGGTTCTGGCCTTCCGCGGCCTGAAGCGCCAGCCGGTCGACGCCGGCGCCGAGCCGGGCGACATCGTCGCCGTCGCCGGCCTCTCCAAGGCCACGGTCGCCGACACCCTCTGCGCCCTGGACGTCGTCGAGCCGCTTCCCGCGCAACCGATCGACCCGCCAACCATTTCGATGACCGTGTCCGTGAACGACAGCCCGCTGGCCGGCCGCGAAGGCGACAAGGTCCAGAGCCGCGTCATCCGCGACCGCCTGTTGAAGGAGGCCGAGTCCAACGTGGCGATCCGCGTCACCGAAACCGCCGAGAAGGACGCCTATGAGGTCGCCGGTCGCGGCGAACTGCAGCTCGGCGTGCTGATCGAGAGCATGCGCCGCGAGGGCTTCGAGGTTTCGATCAGCCGCCCGCGCGTGGTGTTCCAGCAGGACCCGGAGACCGGCGAGCGCCTGGAGCCGATCGAGGACGTGATGATCGACGTGGACGACGAGTTCACCGGCATCGTCATCGAGAAGCTGTCGGCCCGGAAGGCCGAGCTGAAGGACATGGGCCCCTCGGGCGCCGGCAAGACCCGCATCAGCCTGATGAGCCCCTCGCGCTCGCTGATCGGCTATCAGGGCGAGTTCCTGACCGACACCCGCGGCTCGGGCGTGCTGAACCGCGTGTTCAGCCACTACGAGCCCTACAAGGGCGCCATCGACGCCGGACGTAAGGGCGTGCTGGTCTCCAACTCCGACGGCGAAACGGCGGCCTACGCCCTGTGGAACCTGGAAGAGCGCGGGACCATGTTCGTCGGCGCTGGGGAAAAGACCTACCAGGGCATGATCATCGGCGAGAACAGCCGCGCCGACGACCTGGACGTCAACCCGATGAAGGCCAAGCAGCTCACCAACGTCCGCGCCTCCGGCAAGGACGAGGCGGTGCGCCTGACCCCGCCGCGCCGCATGACCCTCGAACAGGCCATCGCCTATATCGAGGAGGACGAACTGGTCGAGGTGACGCCCAAGTCGATCCGTCTGCGCAAGCAGGTGCTGAACCCCTCGTTCCGCAAGCGGCGCTCCAAGGAAGACTGACGGAGGCGCGATGGCGGCAGGCAGCAGAGGTTCAAGCCGCCAGGCCGCCCGCGAGCGGGCCTTCCGTCTGCTCGCCGTCGCGGTCAGCGCTCTGTTCCTGGCCTTCGCGGCGCTAGGCGGGGCGTTCTTCTGGTACGACCACGCCGCCGGCATGCTCGCCCACGCCCATCAGGTGCGGGCCGAGCTGGAGGGCCTGCGTCAGTCGCTGACCGAGGCCGAATCAGCCCATCGCGCCTATGTCCTGACCGGCCGACCCCGCTTCGCCGAGCAGGTCGAGGCCGCCCGCATCGACGCAGAGACCCGCTTCGTCACCCTCAAGGCTCTGACCGCCGACAGCCCCGACCAGAGCGCGCGGCTGACGCGGCTGCGCGCCCTGATGGACACCCACCTGACGGTGATCGATCAGACCGTCGCTGCGCGAAAGACCGGCGCGCCGGTGGCGGCGATCCGCATCATCATGAAGGGCGAGGGCGTCGCGGCCATGGACGGCGTGCGCCGCATCGCCGCCGAACTGGAAGCCGAGGAAAAGCGGCTGGAGCACCAGCGGGCGCGCCAGGTGAACGCGGTGCGCATCATCGTTCTCGCCGCGCTGCTGATCTTCGCGGCGCTGCTGGCGCTGATCTTCTTCCGCGCCCTGCGCGACATCAGCCTGGACCGCGAGGCCGAGGCCGACACCGCCGAACGCCTGCGCGGCCTGCTCGCCGACCGCGAACTGCTGCTGGCCGAGGTGAACCATCGGGTGAAGAACTCCCTGGCCCAGGTCGCCAGCATGGTCCGGCTGCAGGCGCGGGCGGTGGACCATCCCGACGCGCGTGATGCGCTGGAAAAGACCCTCGACCGCATCATGGCGGTCGGGCGCGTACACGAACAGCTCTACCGCGCCGACGACGCCGTCGGCCTGTTCGACGCCGGCCGCTACGCCGAGGGCCTGGCCCGCGACCTCGTCGAATCGCTGGGCCGCGAGGACGTGCGCCTGGAGACCGAGATCCAGCCCGTCATGCTGGAGGTGCGCCACGCCGTACCGCTCGCTCTGATCCTCAATGAATTGATCACCAACGCCTTGAAGTACGGCTGCCCTGCCGATAGGCCCTCCAGAATAAGGGTCGGCTTCGGAACCGAGGGCGAGCTTCTCCGTTTGAGCGTCGCCGACGATGGCGACGGCTTGCCCAGCGCCTTCTCGCCGGCCGAGAGCAAGAGCCTGGGCATGCGGGCCATCGAAGTGCTGGCCCGTCAACTCGGTGGAAGCTTCGAGATTGGTCATCCGAAGGCCGGCGCCAGTTTTGCGGTGGTCTTCCCACGGAGTTCGTGACGCCTTGCGGATCATGGTTGTCGAA
This sequence comes from Phenylobacterium sp., assembly GCF_041920015.1. GTDB lineage: Bacteria > Pseudomonadota > Alphaproteobacteria > Caulobacterales > Caulobacteraceae > Phenylobacterium. The sequence goes on along the minus strand of NZ_JAYRST010000016.1, from coordinate 28,485 downwards.
GACGACGCGCTTATCGCGCTCGATATCGTCGGGCTGCTCGAGGACATGGGCCACGAGGTCGTCGCCGAGGCTTCGGACGCGCCGATGGCGCTGAATTTCGCCGAACAGTTCGCGCCCGACCTCGCCCTGGTCGACGTGCGTCTCGCCCACGACAGCGACGGCGGGACCCTGGCGCGCAAGCTCTACGACCGGTTCGGCGTGCGTTCGCTGTTCCTCTCCGGCTCGATCACCGAGGATTTCCGGCGGACCATGGTCGAGATCAATCCCATCGGCTTCATCGACAAGCCGCTGACCCGCCGCTCGCTCAGCACGGCCCTGGCCTCGATCGAGTAGGCTTCGCGGCTAGAGCAGGCGCTCCATCCAGACGTCGACCCGCGCATAACCGCTGGACGGTCGCATCTCCGGCGCCAGATCGACGAAGCCCATGGCGCGGTAGAGCCCCAAAGCCGGCCCCAGGCTGGAATTGGTTTCGAGATAGAGCCGCCGCGCCCCCGCCGCATTCGCCGCATCGATACAGGCCTGCATCAGCAGCCGGCCCAGCCCGGTTCCACGCGCAGCCTCGGCCACCGTCATCTTGGCCACTTCCAGTCCGCCATCGGCCATGGCGATCAGCGCCACGCAGCCGACCGTCTCGCCGCCCTGTTCGGCCATGAGAATCCGGCCGCCCTTGGCCAGGACCTCGCCGGCCGGGTCGTCGAGCACCAGCCGGTCCTTGGGCTCGATAGCGAAATACCTGGATATCCAGGCTTCGTTGAGCTTCCGCCAAGCGTCAGCGTGACGAGGTTCGAAGGGGACGATCCGCATGGGCCGGGATATCCCGCCGCGAGCTGTGCTAGGCAAGGCCCATGGCCAATCCGATCTTCGCAAACCTGCCCACCACCATCTTCGAGGAGATGTCGGGCCTCGCCCGCGACCTGGGCGCGATCAATCTCGGCCAGGGCTTTCCGGACGATCCCGGCCCCGAAGCGATCCGGCGCAAGGCGGCCGAAGAGGTGCTGGACGGCTACAACCAGTATCCGCCCATGGCCGGGCTGCCCGAACTGCGGCAAGCGGTCGCCGGCCACTATCGCCGCACCCAGGGCCTGGAGCTCGACTGGAAGAGCGAAGTCACCGTCACCTCCGGCGCAACCGAGGCCCTGGCCGCCACCTTCCTCGGCCTCATCCAGCCTGGCGACGAGGTGGTGGTGTTCCAGCCGTTCTACGACGCCTACCTGCCGCTGATCCGCCGCGCCGGGGGCGTGCCGCGCCTCGTGACCCTGCAACCGCCGCACTGGCGGTTCGACCGCGCGATGTTGGAGGCCGCCTTCGGCCCGCGCACCCGCTTCGTCGTGCTGAACAATCCGATCAACCCGACCGGGACCGTCCTGCCGCCCGAGGACCTCGCCCTGCTGGCCGAGGTCTGCATCGCCCACGACGCCGTCGCGATCTGCGACGAGGTGTGGGAGCAGGTGATCTTCGAGCGCGCCCGCCACGTCCCGCTCATCGCCCTGCCCGGCATGCGCGAGCGGACGGTGAAGATCGGGTCGGCCGGCAAGATGTTCGGCCTCACCGGCTGGAAGGTCGGCTTCCTCTGTGCGGGCGCCGAACTGACCCGCGCGCTGTCCCGTACGCACCAGTTCCTGACCTTCACCACCCCGCCGAACCTGCAAGCGGCGGTCGCCTGGGGCCTGAGCCGCGGCGACGGCTGGTTCGAGGAAATGCCCGCAGGCCTGCAACGCTCCCGCGATCGGCTGGCCGAGGGTCTGAGGCGGGAAGGATTCGTCCCCCTGCCTGCCCAAGGCACCTACTTCCTCAACATCGATCTGCTCGCCTCGGGCGTGACGGAGGACGACCGCAGCTTCGCCCTGCGCGCGGTCAGGGAAGCCGGGGTCGCGACCATCCCGGTTTCGGCCTTCTACGAACAGGACCACGTGCGGACCATCCTGCGGCTCTGCCTGGCCAAGGCCGACGCCACCCTGGACGAAGGCGTGGCGCGCCTCGCCCGCGCCCGGGAGCTTTCCAGAGGCGGCTGAACGAGGCCGTCCTGGCGTTCCCCCTGCGAAAGAACCGCAGATACCGCGGAGGTTGTCTGGGTTTCGCACCGCCCGCGCCCTGGGTGTATCTTCGGGCGAGAACCTTTCGAGAGGATCGCAAATGCACCTGCGTGTCAGACAAGCCGTGGCTGGCGGCCTCGCCCTGGCGATGGCCAGCGCGACCCTGGGCGGCGTCGCCCAGGCCCACGACGTCCGCTATCGCGGGGACGCCGCGCCTCGCGCCCACGTCCCATATGGCCCGGCCGATCCCTGCGCGCGGCAAGCCGCCGAGCGCCGCCTCGGCTGGGGCATCGTCGGCCTGCTGGCCGGCGGCCTCGCCGGCGGCGCGGCGGCCGGCGCCGGCGTCGTGGCTGAAGGCGCGGGCCTCGGCGGCCTGGTCGGAGCTCTGGCCGGCGGCAAGGCCGGCTCCAGCTCGGCGGCCTGCGGCACCGCGGCCCTGGCCGCGCGCGCCGGCAACTATCCGCCGTTCGAGCAACCCTACGGCCAAGCCTATGGATACGGCCCCGCCTACGGACCAGGTTACGCTCCGGCCTACGACCAGGGCGCTTACGCCCCGCAGGATGGCGGGTACTATCAAAGCGGCTACGCGCACCCGACCTACGCCTATGGCGGCCCGCAGCCGGTGACCTATTACGAATACCGCCGCGTCTACCGGTCCTATCCGGCCAGCCCCTGCTGCCAGGGCGCGCCCTATCCGCAAGGCGCTCCGCCGCCCGCGGCCTACGACCAGGGCCCGCCGCCAGGCTATTACGCCCAACCCGCCCCTTACGGCGCCGGTCCAGCTCCCTACACTCCGCCCCAGGACCGCTATGGTCCGCCGCCCGGCCACGGCCCGGCCTATAGCCCGCCGGTCGTCTACTGATCGAAAATGAAAAGGCCGCCTGGAAGGGCGGCCTTTTTGTTGGTCAGGACGTCGAGCCGCCGTCGATGACGATGGTCTGGCCGGTCATCCAGGACCCGGCCTTGGAAGCCAGGAACACCGCCCCGCCGGCGATGTCGTCCGGCTCGCCCAGGCGGCGCAGCGGCGTGCCGCTGGAGGCCCGCTTCTCACCTTCCGGCGTGTCCCACAGCGCCTTGGCGAAGTCGGTCTTCACCAGGCCCGGCGCGATGCAGTTGACCCGGATGTTGTCGGGCGACAGCTCCTGGGCGAGGTTGCGCGCCAGTTGCATGTCGGCGGCCTTGGAGATCGCATAGGCCCCGATCACCGCCGTGCCGCGCAGGCCGCCGATGGACGAGATGATGACGATCGAGCCGTCCTTGCGCTCGCGCATCTCCGGCGAGACCATGTTGATCAGCCAGTTGTTGGCGATGACGTTGTTCTCAAGAATCTTGCGGAACTGATCGTCGCCGATCCCGCTCATCGGGCCGTAATAGGGGTTCGAGGCGGCGTTGCAGACCAGGATGTCGATCTTGCCGAACGCCTTGCGCGTCTCGTCCACCAGCCGCTGAAGGTCTTCCTTCGACGAGATGTTGGCCGGCACGGCGATGGCCGCGCCCGGATGCCTGGCATTGATCTCGGCGGCGACCTCCTCGCAGGGGCCGGCCTTGCGCGAGGAGATGGTCACCTTGGCCCCGTGCTCGGCCATTCGCTCGGCGATCGCCTTGCCGATCCCGCGCGAGGATCCGGTGATGACGGCGACCTTACCCGTCAGGTCGAACAGTTCGCCCATGGCGTTCCCTCCAAACACATGTTTGATTTTATCCTCGCCATTTGCCGCAGCGGGCGCCGCTGGGTCAAGCCGGGAGCCGACCATGCCGACGTTTCGAGAGATCACCCTGCCCGAAGTCAGCCTGCGCTGCGCCATCGAAGGCGAGGGACCGCTGGTGGTGATGGTCCACGGGTTTCCCGAGAGCTGGTACAGTTGGCGACACCAGATGGGGCCGGTCGCCGAGGCCGGCTTCACCGCCTGCGCCATCGACGTGCGCGGCTATGGCGGCTCCTCCAAGCCCCATCCGGTCGAAGCCTACGACATGGAGCGCATGACCGGCGACGTCGCCGCCCTGGTCGAGGCTCTGAGTCCGGATGCGCCCGCCGTCCTGGTCGGCCACGACTGGGGCGCGCCCATCGTCTGGAACACCGCCCTGACCCGCCCCGAGCGCGTGCGCGCCGTCGCCGGCCTCTCGGTGCCCTATACCGGCGTTCCCAAGCGGCCGTTCAGCGACATGATCGAGGCGGTGTTCACCAGCCGCGGCAAGTTCTTCTACCAGGCCTGGTTCCAGAATATCGGCCCGGCCGAGGCCGAGTTGGAGGCCGACGTCCGCGGGACCCTGCGCAAGTTCTACTACGCGATCAGCGGCGATGCTCCCGACGGCGCGTGGCCCAACGACAAGACCCACGGCCAGAGCCTGCTGGAGGGCCTGGCCGATCCCGACCCGTTCCCCGCCTGGCTGACGCCGGAGGACCTCGACTACTATGTGGGCGAGTTCCAGCGTTCGGGGTTCCGCGGGCCGCTCAACCGCTACCGCAACCATCAGCGCGATTTCGAATTCCTGCGCCGCTTCGAGGGTCGCAGGATCGAGCAGCCGGCCCTGTTCGTCGGCGGCGAACGCGACCTCGTGCTGTCGATGATGGGCAAGGGCGACCTGATGGCGATCATGGGCGCCGAAATGCCGAACCTGCGCGGCGCCGAAATCCTGCCCGGCTGCGGCCACTGGACCCAGCAGGAGCGGCCGGCCGAGGTGAACGCCCGCCTGATCCCCTGGCTGAAGGCGCTCTGACCTTCGCGGCCTGCGAAGGCTGGCTGCGGGGAACACGCATTGCGCGCGGCCGGCGCTGAGGCCAGCCTCACGCCATGCTCGAAACCACCCTGCTGCTGGCGGGCGCCGGCCTTCTGGCCGGAGCGATGAACGCCCTGGCGGGCGGCGGCTCGTTCGTGACCCTGCCGGCCCTGATCGCCGCGGGCGTGCCGTCCATCGCCGCCAACGCCACCAGCACAGTGGCCCTCTACCCAGGGGGCCTGGCCAGCGCCTGGGTCTATCGCAGCGGCCTGGGGGAGGTGGCGGGCGTTCCGGCGCGTCCGATGCTGGCCGTCACCCTGGCCGGCGGCCTCGCCGGCGCGCTGCTGCTGCTCTGGACGCCGTCCTCGGCCTTCGACGCCATCCTGCCGTGGCTGCTGGCGACCGCCACCCTCGCCCTGGCCTTCGGGCCGAAGGTCGCGCCCTGGCTTCAGCGGCATGCGCAACTCGGCGCGCCGCCGATCCTGGTTCTCCAGTTCGCGCTGGGCGTCTATGGCGGCTATTTCGGCGGGGCGGTGGGCCTGATGATGATGGCGGCGTGGAGCCTGCTCGCCGGCGCCGACCTCAAGGCGCTCAATCCGGCAAGGACCCTGATGGTCAGCGCCGCCAACACCGTCGCCGTCGTCTGCTTCGCCCTTGCCGGCGCCGTGCGTTGGCGCGAGGCCCTGATCGTGGGCGCGACCGCCATCCTCGGCGGCTATCTCGGCGCGCACCTTGGGCGGCGGCTGGACCCGCGGCTGGTGCGCGCCGCCACCATCGCCCTCTCCGTCGCCATGACCGTCGTCTTCTTCGTGCGCGCCGCACGCTGACCGCTGCGCTTTCCTTCCGCTGCGGCGCCGCCCTATGGTCACGCCGTCATCGTGGGGGAGACACGCATGAAACTCATCGGTCGAATCGCTCTGGGCCTGGTCGCGGTCCTTCTGCTGCTGGCTGTGATCGTCGGCGTTCGGACAGCGGCCTACAAACCCCCGTCAGGCGCCGATCTCTCCCAGGTGAAGCTGGCCGCGCCCGTCGCCGTCGACACCAGCCAGGCCGCCCAGCACCTGTCGCAGGCGGTCCAGATCCAGACCGTCAGCCATCAGGACCCGGCCGAAAACCAATACGGCGAATGGGACAAGCTGCACGCCTGGCTCCAGGCTGCCTATCCGGCCGCCCACGCCGCCATGACCCGCGAGGTCGTCGCCAATCACACCCTCGTCTACACTTGGAAGGGTTCGGACCCGAGCCTGGCGCCGGTCGTGCTGATGGCCCACCAGGACGTGGTGCCGGTGACGCCGGGCACCGAAGGCGACTGGAAGCATCCGCCATTCGGCGGCGTGATCGCCGATGGCGCCGTCTGGGGCCGCGGCTCCATCGACGACAAGGGCTCGCTCGTCACCCTGTTCGAGGGCGCAGAGGCCCTGGCCAAGAGCGGCTTTGCGCCCCGCCGCACCCTGATCATCGTCTCCGGTCACGACGAGGAAGCCGGCGGCAGCGGCGCCCAGGCGGTCGCCGAGCTCTTCAAGGCGCGAGGGATCAAGGCCCAGTTCGTGCTGGACGAGGGCATGGCCATCATCTCCGACAACCCGCTGACCGGCGGCCAGGTGGCGCTGATCGGCGTCGCCGAAAAGGGCTATGCGACCCTCAAGGTCACCGCCGAGGCGACCGGCGGCCACTCCTCCGCCCCGCCGGCCGATTCCGGCGGCGTCGTCACCCTGGCCAAGGCGGTGATCGCCATCGCCGAGGACCAGGCGCCGCTGAAGCTGGACGGCCCCGGCGGCATGATGATGGAGACCCTTGCCCCGCAAGGCCCCTTCGCCATCCGCATGGCCATGGCCAACCGCTGGCTGTTCGAGCCGCTGATCCTCAAGCAGGCCGCGGCCACCCCCTCGGGCGCGGCCCTGCTGCACACCACCATCGCCCCGACCATGCTGAAGGGCAGCCCCAAGGAGAACGTCCTGCCGCAGGACGCCAGCGCCTGGATCAACTACCGCATCGCTCCCGGCGACTCCTCGGCCGCGGTGCTGGAGCGCGCCAAGGCGGCGACCAGCGGCCTGCCGCTGGCGTTCTCGTGGGACCGCCCGCCCAACGAGCCTTCGCCCGTCTCGTCCACCAGCTCCGAGGCCTGGAAGATGGTCGCGGCCCTGGCCGCCGATGCGTCCAAGAGCCCGGTCGCCCCCAGCCTGGTCACCGCCGGCACCGACAGCCGCTACCTCTCCGGCGTCGCCGACGACGTCTATCGCTTCCAGCCGATGGTCTTCTCGCTGGAGACCATCAAGATGATCCACGGCACCAACGAGCATATGAGCCTGGAGAACCTGGAACGGGCGGTGCGGTTCTACGCCCGGCTGATCGCCACCAGCGTCGGCTGAAGGCGGGTTCGCCGCATCGACAAGCCGCGCGGTTTGCGACACATCGGCTCGATCGCTCAACCGCGCGGACCGCGACCTGAATGCTGAACTGGATCTACACGACCCTGGGCGAGGCCTGGGGTCCGCTGCGGCTCTTCAACTCGTTCTTCTTCCTCTCGGGCATGGGGTTCGCCGCCTGCGCCCTGGCGACCTGGATCCTGCTGCCGCGGCTGTGGTCGCTGCTGCCGACCGACCGCGGCCGGGCCTTTGCGATCAACGCCGACCAGAGCGTCGGCAAGCCGGTCAGCGCCGGGGTGATCTTCGTGACCATCTTCTGCGTCGCCTCGCTGATCTTCGTGCCGATCTCGGCCCGCGCCCTGCTGACCACGCCCCTCATGCTGGCGGCCCTGGTCGTCGGCTACCTGGACGACCGCCGCGGCGGCTTCAGCGAATACCAGCTCGCCGTCATGGATGCGGCGATCGCGCTCGGCGCGGCCACCGTGATCTGCGGTTTCCAACCGGTGGACATCTGGCTGCCGCTCTGGAAGGGCGCGCTCACCCTGCCGGCCTGGATCGCCATACCGCTCACCGCCGCGGTGATCTGGCTGTCGATCAACGCCACCAACTGCTCGGACGGGGTCGACGGCGTCTCCGGCAGCCTCAGCGGCGTGGCGATCATGATCCTGGGCGGCCTGCTCTACACCGTCATCGGCAACGACATCGTGGCCTCCCACCTCGGCATCCCGGTCAATCGCGAAGGCGCGAACTGGGCGATCATGGCCTTCCTGATGGTCGGCTGCATCGCCGGCTACCTCTGGTACAACGCCCCGCCCAGCCAGGTGCTGATGGGCGACGCCGGCTCGCGGCCCATCGGCCTGCTGATCGGCATGCTGGTGGTCGCCACCAACAATCCGCTCTTCCTGCTGCTGATCGGCTCGGTGCTGCTGCTCAACGGCGCGACCGGACTGGTGAAGGTGGCTCTGATGCGCTTCTTCGGCTTGAAGGTGCTCTCGCGCGTGCGCTTCCCGCTGCACGACCACTGCCGCAAGGAACTGGGATGGACCAACAGCCAGGTGCTGGTGCGCTTCATGCTGCTGCAGATCGGGGCCTCCGCCCTGCTTGTCCTCCTGGCCTTGAAGCTGCGCTGAAGCCGCGCCGCAGAAACCACTTCGTCAGACAAACCGCCTAGACCTGCGCATCCTCGCGCAGGAATCACGCGCCGCATGTCGTTCCGGCCCTTGCGAAGCGGCGCTGCGCATCGCACGTTCCGTGCAACTGAATTGGAGACCCCTTTATGCGTAACTGGCGCCTGGACGAAGACGACGATAGCCAAGACGGCGCCCGCAAGCCCGACATGCCGATGACGGCCGGGCCCGTGCAGAACGCGCTCTACAAGTCGCGCACCGTCCTGGTGTTCGGCGAGATCGACATGCGCCTGGCCGAGCGCGTCACCGCCCAGCTCCTGGCCCTGTCGGCCGAGAGCCACGACCCGATCAAGGTGGTGATCAACTCCCCCGGCGGCCACGTCGAGAGCGGCGACACCATCCACGACATGATCAAGTTCTGCGGCCCGCAGGTGAAGGTCATCGGCACCGGCTGGGTGGCCTCCTCGGGCGCCCACATCTTCCTCGGCGCGTCCAAGGAAAACCGCTTCTGCCTGCCCAACACCCGCTTCCTGCTGCACCAGCCGACCGGCGGCGTCCGCGGCCAAGCCAGCGACATCGAGATCGAGGCCGAAGAGATCGTGAAGATGCGCGAGCGGGTGAACCGCGTGATCGCCCGCGAGACCGGCCAGCCCTACGAGAAGATCGTCAAGGACACCCAGCGGAACTTCTGGATGAGCGCCGAGGCCGCCGTGGAATACGGCGTGGTCTCCAAGATCATCACCAACGCGACCGAGGCTTGAAGGTCATGACCGCGCCCTTCCGCCAGGGCGCGGTCGCCCGTCCCCGCCCGGTTCCTCCGGCTGGCCGGACGCGCTAGAAGACTTCCATGCCCGACGGCGACGCCAAGACCCGCCCCACCGCCGACACGAAGTTCGGCCACGGTTTCCTGCACGACATCTGGTACTTCGCCGCCCTCGGCTCGGACCTGAAGGCCGGCAAGCTCCAGCGCTACGAAATCCTCGGCGAGCCGATCCTGCTGGGCCGCGATCGGGCGGGGAAGGTCTATGCGGTCAAGGACATCTGCCCTCACCGCGCCGCGCCGCTATCGGCCGGCAAGCTGACGGCGGAGGCGGACGGAACGCCCAGCATCGAATGCCCCTATCACGGCTGGCGTTTCCGCACCGACGGCGCCTGCACGGCGATCCCCTCGCTGGTCGAGGACCAGGCGATGGACGTCTCGCGCATCCGCGTGCGCCGCTATCCGGCGACGGAGAGCCAGGGCCTGGTCTTCGTCTGGATTTCGGCCGACCCCCGCTTCGACGACGAGCCGGACATCGCCCCGCCGACCTTTCCCGGCGTTGTCGGCGGCGGGCCCAAGCTGGTCGACCGCATGGATTTCGATTCGCATATCGACCACGCCGTCGTCGGCCTGATGGATCCGGCCCACGGCCCCTATGTTCACCAGCAATGGTGGTGGCGTTCGGCCAAAAGCCAGCACGAGAAATCCAAGAAGTTCGAGCCGCGCGAGATGGGCTTCTCCATGGTCCGGCACGAGCCCAGCAAGAACAGCCGCGCCTACGCGGTGCTGGGCGGCGAGCCCCTGACCGAGATCACCTTCCGCATTCCCGGCCTGCGCTGGGAGCACGTCACGGTCGGCAAGCGCCAGGTGCTGTCGCTGACCTGCCTGACCCCGATCCACGAGACCAAGACCCGCATCACCCAGATCGTCTGGTCCGATCATCCGGCCTTCCTGGTGCTCAAGCCGTTCATCGCCGCCGGCGCCCGCGCCTTCCTGCGCCAGGACGGCGACATGGTGAACCTGCAGAACGAAGGCCTGCGCTACGATCCCAGCCTGCTGTGGATCGACGACGCCGACCGCCAGGCCAAGTGGTACCAGCAGCTCAAGCGCGAATGGACCGCCAGCCGCAAGGCGGGCCGGGCGTTCCAGAACCCGGTCGAGGCGGCCACCCTGCGCTGGCGCAGCTAAACGTCCGCTTGCCATCGCGCCCGCCGGAGGTTCTGCTGACCGTCCATTTCGACGCGCCATTCAGAACCAAGCCATTTGCATCATGGAATTCACCACCAGCGACGGCCTGACCCTCGCCTATGACGACATCGCGCCGGCGGACTACGAGCGAGCCATCCTGCTCGTCCACGGCTTCGTCTCGAACCGTAACGAAGGCTGGAAGCGCACCGGCTGGTACACGGCCCTGGAGCGCCGCCGCTTCCGGGTGATCGCCCTCGACCAGCGCGGCCACGGCCAGAGCGCCACCCCGCACGATCCGGCCGCCTATGGCCGCGACAAGCAAGCCCGGGACGTGGTCGAGCTGATGGACCACCTGGGCGTCAAACGCGTCGACCTGTTCGGCTATTCCATGGGCGCGCGGGTCGCGGCCCAGGCGGCGCTGACCTGGCCCGAGCGGTTCTCGAACCTGATCCTCGGCGGGGTGGGCGACAAGCTGCTGAACGAGGCCGGCCGCCCGCGATCGGACGCCGTCGCCGAGGCGATGGAGGCCGAAGACCCGGCCATGATCTCCGAGCCCTTCCTGCGCAGCTTCCGCCAGTTCGCCGACGAACAGGGCGAGGACCGCGCCGCCCTCGCCGCCTTCAGCCGCGCCTCCAGCCCGCCGCTGGACGTCGCCGCCTTCGGAACCTTGCCCATGCCGGTGCTGGTCGTCGCCGGCGCCCGCGAAAGCAACGGCGATCCCGAGGCGCTGGCCCAGGCCTTCCCGTTGGGCAAGGGCGTCGTCGTCGCGGGCTGCGACCACTTCTCGGCCATCCCCCACGCCCTGACCAAGGCCGCCGTCTTCGACTTCATCGACGGCGTGCTCGACGATCCCTGGGCGCGGTGAGCGCCCAACGTCCAGCGCCTTCTCAAGTGTCATCCTGGTCTTGCTGCGCAAACCGGGATGACACCGATTGCTACCGCCTCGGGCCCAGGTTGTACGGTCCGCCCTTGTCCAGCGCCTGCCGATAGGCCGGGCGGGCTTGGAAGCGCTCCACCCAGGCGGCGACGTTCGGATAGGTCTCGAACCGCCCGAAGGCGCCGGCCACCTCGCCGACGAAGCTCATCTGGATATCGGCTGCGGTCAGCTCCGGCCCCATCAGGTAATCGCGGCCCTCGAGGGCGCGGTCGATATAGCCGAGGTGGTTGGCGATCTCGCTCTCGATCCGCGGCTGCAGCGGCGCGCCGGCCTCGCCCAGCCGGGCGACATACATCTGCAGCATGAGCGGCAGCATGGCCGAACCCTCGGCGTAATGCAGCCACTGCTGGTGCTGCTCGTAGTCGGACGTGCCGACCGGCGGCGCCAGCCGCCCGGCTCCGTGGCGGCGCAGGATGTAGTCGATGATCGCTCCGGACTCGTGAACGCTGGTCCGGTCCTCGGTCACCACCGGCGATTTGCCGAGCGGATGCACGGCGGTCAGCTCCGGCGGCGCCAGGCGCGTGGCCGCATCGCGCGCATAGGCCTTGATCTCGTAGGGAAGTTCCAACTCCTCCAGCAGCCACAGGATGCGCTGCGAGCGCGAGTCGTTGAGGTGATGGACGACGATCATGGCGTGCTTCCTCCGCTTGCAGGTGGCGTAGCGTCAGCGGTGACGGGCGGCAAGCTTGCCCTATAGTCGCGCCGCCATGATGCTCCCGAACCTCCCCGGCCTGCTGGCCGACGCCGCCCTTTGCGCCGAAGACCATGTGGCCCGCGCCAAGGCCGCAGTTGCAATGCGGATCGCCCCCGACGGAAAACTCGACCGCCGCGCCCTGGACGCCGAGCAGCATGTCGCCCACGGCCTGGCCTGGGCCGCCGCCTACGCCGAGACCCTGCGCCAGACCGCCGAGTGGGCGCGAGACCTGGAGGCCGAGGGCCGGCTTAGCGAGGCCGAGGCCCTGCCCGCCCAGCTCCTCGCCTACGAATACCTCTCGCAACTGGCCGGCGGCCTGCCGATGAACCAGGGCGAGGCGTTCCGCCCGGCCGATCTCGACCTCGACGCCTCGGGCCTGCACCCGCTCATCGCCCGCCTGGCGCCCGGCGCCGGCCAGGCGGTCCGCCTGCGTATCGTCGAGTTGCTGGAGGCCGCCCAAGGCGCGCCCTCGCTGGAGGCGAGCGGCCTGGACGAGACCCTGGAGCAGATCCGCGGCCAGTTCGACGCCTTCGCCCGCGAGAAGATCGCCCCCTTCGCCCAGGGCTGGCACCTGCGCAACGCGCTCATCCCCCTGCCGCTGATCGAGGAGCTGGCCGGCCTCGGCGTCTTCGGCCTGACCGCGCCCGAAGACTACGGCGGCTCGGGGCTGGGCAAGGTCGCCATGTGCGTGGTCTCCGAAGCCCTGTCGCGCGGCTGGATCGGGACCGGCTCGCTCGGCACCCGCTCGGAGATCGCCGCCGAGTTGATCCTCGCCCACGGGACGGAGGAGCAGAAGCAGCGCTTCCTCCCGGCCATCGCGAGCGGCGCGATCATCCCCACCGCGGTCTTCACCGAACCGGACTCCGGCTCCGACCTCGGCTCGCTGCGCACCCGCGCCGAGCGCGACGGCCAGGTCTGGAGGGTCACAGGCGCCAAGACCTGGATCACCCACGCCGCCCGCGCCGACCTGATGACCCTGCTGGTCCGCACCGATCCCGCCTCCAAGGACCACCGCGGCCTATCGATGTTCCTGGCCGAGAAGCCGCGCGGGACGGACGCCGATCCCTTCCCCGCCCCCGGCATGAGCGGCGGCGAGATCGAGGTGATCGGCTATCGCGGCATGAAGGAATACGAGATCGGCTTCGACGGCTTTTGCGTCCCGCACGCGAACCTGCTGGGCGGGCAGGAGGGACAGGGCTTCGTCCAGCTCATGGTCACCTTCGAGAGCGCCCGCATCCAGACCGCCGCTCGCGCCATCGGCGTCGGCCAGAGCGCCCTCGACCTCGCCGTCGACTACGCCCTGACCCGCAAGCAGTTCGGTCAACCCATCGCCCGCTTCCCGCGCGTGGCCAACAAGATCGCCATGATGGCCGCCGAGTTGCTGGGCGCGCGCCGCCTGGCCTGGTTCGCCGCTCGCGCCAAGGACGAGGGCCGCCGCTGCGACCTGGAGGCCGGCATGGCCAAGCTGGTCGCCGCCCGCGTCGCCTGGGCCGCCGCCGACAACGCCGTGCAGATCCACGGCGGCAATGGTTTCGCCAGCGAGCAGGCCGTCAGCCGCATCCTGGCCGACGCCCGCATCCTCAACATCTTCGAGGGCGCCGGGGAAATCCAGGCTCAGGTGATCGCCAGGCGCCTGCTGGACGCCAGCAACTGAACCTCGCAAACCTCGCCCTTCCGTTGAGGGAAAGGCGCGCGCCGACGTCTTGTCAGAGACGCCGGACATCGAGAGCGCTCAGCTCGACACACGGCGTTGCGCGATCATGCTCAACGAGTCGCGGTCACAGTTTGATCGGAGAATCGACAGATTACACGCCAATATCTCTGCAAAACGGTGATCTGCGACGCTGCGCCACACCGTAAAACCTCCGCGCCCACGCTAAATCCAAACCACGCTCGCATCGCGGAACGAGTTCGCTGAACACGCTCAATAAAACCCATCGCTTGGACGCGCCGACGCGAGGGGTTAAGAGGAAATCTGTGGTCATGACGACCTGCGACACCGCCGCCCGTCTCCCCCCGGGCGGCGTCCAAGCCGTAGTAACCCTGAGCCGGCTCTCCGCCGTGCTGCGCGCCGCCGCCCAGGCCGGGCTGCGCGCTGTGCGGCGCGGGTGCGAGCTGCTCGAGAAGGTAGTGGAAGAGTATTGCGTAGAATTCGAACCGCGGGTGGCGCTGGCTACGGTGAGGATCGCCCGATGAAACACGTTTCCGGTAATATCGAAGTCGCCGGCGAAGCCGAGGTCCGCGTCCCGACCCGTCGCGCGCTGGCCAAGCAGCAGACCCGCGCCAAGGTGCTGGCCGCCGCGCGCCATCTGTTCTCCGAGGCGGGCTACGAAGGCGCGACCATCCGCGACATCGCCGCCGAAGCCGGCATGTCGACGGGCGCCGTGTTCGCCAATTTCACCGACAAGTCGGACCTGTTCCGCGAGATCATGGCCGCCGACATGGACACCCTGGTCGAGACGATGCGCGACGGCGCCAACCGCGGCCGTGGCGTCGACGACGTCCTGCTCAAGGTCTTCGTGGCCGGCTACGCCTTCTACAAGAGCCGCCTGCCCCTGGCCCGCGCCGCCTTCGGCGTCTCCTGGCTGCCCGAGCAAGGCCAGGAACTGCGCGAGCTGGCGCCGGTCCAGTTGATCCAGGAACTGTTCAACGACGCCCTGGTCCAGGGCGTCGAACGCGGCGAGCTTTCCCAGGAAGCCGAGGTGAAGCTGCGCAGCCAGATGTTGTTCGACTGCTATCTGGCCAACTTCCAGGAAGCCATCTTCGGCGGCTGGAGCCTCGATGCGCTCCAGGCCAAGTCGAAGGACCAGATTCGCGTGATCCTCGCCGGCGCTCGGCGCGGCTGACAAGCCGCCGGACGGGGCTCGCATCATGTCCCGTCCGGCGCCCCTCCACTCTGAAATCACGGCTCCCGCAGGCCCTGCGGCGAACTGTCGCATACACGCCGCATTCGCGTCCGCTCCCGACGGATTCAACCTAGCCGCAGCGGCGAGCGCCGCGCGGCGGCCGGGGGGAGCCATTTGAGCCTGCGGAAGTCCCAGAAGGAGGCGACCCGTCAACGCGTCCTGGACGCCGCGCGCGAGTTGTTCGAGGCCAAGGGCTTCGAGGCGGCCACCGTGCGGGACATCGCCAGGATGGCCGGCGTCTCGGTCGGCAGCGTCTTCACCACCTTCGCCTCGAAGGGCGACATCCTCAGCCAGGTGATGGCCGACCGGCTGGACGCGCTCTACGCCGAACTCGACCGGCTGGCGCCGCATCTGCGCGGATCGACCCCGGACCGTCTGCGCTCGATCTTCGCCATCCACTACGCCTTCGAGACCCGGCGCACACGGCTGTTCCTGGCCCACATCGCCGCCGCCTACAACTGGACCCTGGGCCCGACCAGCCGCCCCTACGGCCGCAACCCGCGTCTGCGGGCGGTGGTGCGCGACTGCCTGATCGACGGGATCGCCCGCGGCGACGTCGATCCCGCCGCCGACCTCGACGTCGTCGTCGACGCCTTGATGGCCTCCTACGCCTGGACCTACCGCCTCGCCGCCTGGGAGGACGCCGACGCCGAGGCCATGAGCGCGGTGATGGATCGCCACATCGGTCTGATCGCCGGCGGCTTTCGGCCTCCCACCCCCGCCGACCGATAGGCCACGGCCGCCGATACGGCTAGGATCGTCCCATGAACATCTTCACCTACCTGATCCCCATCAGCCTGGCGGCGGTCACGATCACGCTCTTCATCGGCCTCTACGCCCTGTTCCGCGGCGGCGACTTCGGGCGTTCCTATTCGAACAAGCTCATGCGCCTGCGCGTGGTGCTGCAGGCGATCGCCGTCGCCATCCTGGTTCTCGCGGTCTGGTGGCGCACCAAGTTCGGCGGCTGACATGGTCGTCCTGAACAAGATCTACACCCGCACCGGCGACCAGGGCGCCACGCGCCTGGCGAGCGGCGAACAGGTTTCCAAGGCCGACCTGCGGGTCGAGGCCTATGGCGCGGTCGACGAGGCCAACGCCTGCCTCGGCCTGGCCCGCCTGCACACCCAGGGCGATGCGGAGCTCGACGCCGCCCTCGGCCGCATCCAGAACGAGCTGTTCGACCTGGGCGCCGATCTGGCCACCCCGCCGCGCGAGGGCGAGACCAACGTGCTGCGGATGGTCCAGAGCCAGGTCGACCGGCTGGAGCGGGAACTGGACGCCCTCAACGAGCATCTGCCGCCACTCGCCTCGTTCATCCTGCCGGGCGGAACGCCAGCGGCCGCGAACCTCCACCTGGCGCGCACCGTGGTCCGCCGCGCCGAACGGGCCGCGGTCCGCCTGGCGCAAAGCGGCGCGGAGGTCAGCCCGAGCGCCATCCGATATCTGAACCGATTGTCGGACTACCTGTTCGTCGCCGCCCGCTACGCCAACGACCGCGGCGCCAGCGAAGTGTTCTGGGTGTCCGGCGCGACCCGTTAGGGCTTGGCCGGAGGCGTCGCCGGGGCCTTGTCCGGCGCCTTGCCCTCCCGCTCGGCCGCATCGGCCTTGGCCGCCTCGCGGCTGGCCTTGTCGGTGATCGGGCGTCCCGTGATGTCCGAGATCAGGACCGGCCGCGCGCAGGTGCGGCTGCGCCAATCCCACCAGTCGCCGGCCGCCTCGCACTTCTGCCCGGGCCAGACCCAGAAGACGTGATAGGCCAGCGCGCCCGCGCTCAGGATGGCGAACAGGCCCAGGAAGATCAGCTTCAGCCGGTCGATCGTACGGTTCATGGGGTGCTTCTAATCGCCGCGAACGCCGCCCGCCAGCAGCTTGCACAGCCAAAAATGCGGCGAACTGTGAACCAGCCCTGACTTGCAAAGCGCTGTGGAAGCGTTATGCCGCATCGGACCGAATTTTTCGCAATGCAAATTTGAGGCGCTAGCAACCCATGAAGGTGTTGGTCCCGGTCAAACGGGTGATCGATTCAAACGTAAAGGCCAGGGTCAAGTCCGACCAGTCGGGCGTCGACCTCGCCAATGTGAAGATGTCCATCAATCCCTTCTGCGAGATCGCGGTCGAAGAGGCCGTCCGCCTGAAGGAAAAGGGTGTCGCCAGCGAGGTCGTCGTGGTCTCGATCGGCCCGGCCCAGGCTCAGGAAACCCTG
This sequence comes from Phenylobacterium sp., assembly GCF_041920015.1. Lineage (GTDB taxonomy): Bacteria > Pseudomonadota > Alphaproteobacteria > Caulobacterales > Caulobacteraceae > Phenylobacterium. The sequence continues at coordinate 11,553 of NZ_JAYRST010000016.1, read as the reverse complement.
CGCCAGGCCCTGGCCATGGGCGCCGACCGCGCCGTCCTGATCCAGACCGATCAGGATCTGGAGCCGCTGGAAGTGGCCAAGGTGCTCAAGGCGGCGATCGCCGAAGAGAACCCGAACGTGGTCATCATGGGCAAGCAGGCCATCGACGGCGACAACAACGCCACCGGCCAGATGCTCGCGGCCCTGCTGGACTGGCCGCAGGCGACCTTCGCCTCGGCGGTCGAGCTCTCGGGCGACGTCGCCAAGGTGACCCGCGAAGTCGACGGCGGTCTGCAGACCATCGAGGTCGGCCTGCCGGCGATCATCACCGCCGACCTGCGCCTGAACGAGCCGCGCTACGCATCGCTGCCGAACATCATGAAGGCCAAGAAGAAGCCGCTGGACGTCAAGGAAGCCGCCTCGCTGGGCGTCGACCTAAAGCCGCACCTGAAGGTCCTGAAGGTCGCCGAGCCGGCCAAGCGTTCGGCCGGCATCAAGGTTGAAACCGCTGGCGACCTGGTCGCCAACCTCAAGACCGCGGGGGTCCTCTAATGGCTGTTCTCGTCATCGCCGATCACGACAACGCGTCGCTGAAGGACTCGACCAACAAGACCGTCACCGCCGCCCTCGCCCTCTCGGGCGACGTCGACGTGCTGGTCGCCGGCAAGGACGCCAAGCCAGCCGCCGAGGCCGCCGCCAAGATCGCCGGCGTCCGCAAGGTGCTGCTGGCCGAGAGCGACGAGCTGGGCCAGGGCCTGGCCGAAGCGGTCGAGGCCACCGTCGTCCCCCTGATGGCGAACTATGACGCGGTCCTGACCCCGGCCACCTCGCAAGGCAAGAACGTCAGCCCGCGCATCGCCGCCAAGCTGGACGTCGCGCAGATCTCGGAAATCGTCGAAGTGGTCAGCCCCGACACCTTCGTGCGCCCGATCTACGCCGGCAACGCGCTGGAGACCGTCCAGTCGTCCGACGCCAAGAAGGTCATCACCGTCCGCGCCACCGCTTTCAAGGCGGCCGGCGAAGGCGGCTCGGCCGCGATCGAGAACGTCGCCGCCGGCGCCGTCTCGGCCAAGGTCAAGTTCGTCGACCAGCAACTGGTGAAGTCGGCCCGTCCGGAACTGGCCGGCGCCAAGATCGTCGTCTCCGGCGGCCGCGCCATGGGTTCGGCCGAAGAGTTCCAGAAGGTCATCGAGCCGCTCGCCGACAAGCTCGGCGCGGCGGTCGGCGCGTCGCGCGCCGCGGTGGACGCCGGCTATGCGCCGAACGACTACCAGGTCGGCCAGACCGGCAAGGTCGTCGCCCCGGAACTGTACATCGCCGTCGGCATCTCCGGCGCGATCCAGCACCTGGCCGGCATGAAGGACTCCAAGGTCATCGTCGCCATCAACAAGGACGCCGACGCGCCGATCTTCCAGGTCGCCGATTTCGGCCTGGTCGCGGACTATAAGAACGCCGTGCCCGAACTGATGGACGCCCTGGCCGCCGCCGGCAAGTAACCGGCGGCCCAGACCCGAAACGATCAAGGGGCGGCTCTCGCGGGCCGCCTCTTTTTCATATCCTCCACCCGGCGCAATGGAGAGGAGAGCTTTCCGGCGGCACACCTGCAGAGCGACCTGTTATTGGCCTGCTCCGCGACCATTCGACCCTGATCTCCCCGCAACGCAAAGAATCCACGACGGAACTACGCTGCGTCGCAGCAAAAGCTTGGCGACGGCGCCGTTCCGCATGTTAGAAACCCGTCACAAGCGGGCGGCCGCGCCCGGGTCAATCGAGGCTGTTTTCGGCATGGTTCAGATCAAGACCGTCGGCGTGATCGGCGCGGGCCAGATGGGCTCGGGCATCGCCCATGTATGCGCCCTTGGCGGCTACGACGTGCTGCTGCACGACGTCAGCGAGGACCGGATCGCCACCGGCCGCGGGCTGATCGAAAAGAACCTCAGCCGCCAGGTCGTGCGCGGCATCATCGAGCAGGCCGCGATGGACGCGGCCATGGCCCGTATCAAGCCCGCGCCCGAACTCCAGACGGTCGGCGCCGCCGACCTCGCCATCGAGGCGGCGACCGAGAACGAAGAGGTCAAGAAGACCATCTTCAAGGCCCTGACGCCGCACCTGTCGCCGGACACCATCCTGGCTTCCAACACCTCGTCGATCTCGATCACCCGCCTGGGCGCCGCCTCGGACCGTCCCGAACGCTTCATCGGCCTGCACTTCATGAACCCGGTGCCGCTGATGAACCTCGTGGAGATCATCCGCGGCATCGCCACCGACGCGGCCACCTACGAGACCGCCGTCAACTTCGCCCGCTCGCTGGGCAAGACCACCGCCAACGCCGAGGATTTCCCCGCCTTCATCGTCAACCGCATCCTGGTGCCGATGATCAACGAGGCGATCTATACGCTGTACGAAGGGGTGGGGACCGTCGAAGCCATCGACACCGCCCTGAAGCTGGGCGCCAACCATCCGATGGGCCCGCTGGAACTGGGCGACTTCATCGGCCTCGACACCGTCCTGTCGATCATGAACGTGCTCTACGAGGGCCTGGCCGACTCCAAGTATCGCCCCTGCCCGCTGCTGGTGAAGTACGTCGAGGCCGGCTGGCTCGGCCGCAAGGCCGGCCGCGGCTTCTACGACTATCGCGGCGAGAAGCCCGTCCCGACCCGCTGAGGCAGGCTCGAACGCTTCCAAGTGGTGAAGCGTTCGTTAATCCATTCGACTTGCCCGCCCGACGCATCCGATAATCCCGGAGCGATTCGGATTCTGCAGGCTTATGCGACAGTTCACTTCGGTGGCGCTCTCCGCCGCCTATCTCTGTCTGGCGCTTATCGTCGCCCTGCTGCTGTGGCGGAACGGAGGCGGCTGGGCGGCCGGCGTCGCCGCCCTGGTCGGCGGCCTGGGCCTGTGCTTCGCCGTCCATGGCCTGGTGCAGCAGTCCCTGAAGGTCCGCGCCCTGCGCAGGGAACTCGACGCAGTCCGCGAGGCCCAGCGCGTGATGCTCTCTCAGATGGAACAGGTCGACGCGCGCATGAGCGACGTCGCCGCAGCCGTCAGCGATGACGTAGGCCGCTCCGAAGCGCTCGAAGACGAGATGCACATGCTCGAGGGCCTCGTCCAGAAGCTGGGCCAGCGCCTGGAGGAGCGGGTGTCCGTCGCCGCCGCGGCTCCCGCCCGCCACGAGGCCGCCCATCGCGGCCGCCAGTCCGCCGCCCTGCTCGACACCGTGCGCGAAGCCCTGGCCGAGAACCGCGTCGATCTCTACCTGCAGCCGGTCGTCGCCCTGCCCCAGCGCCGCACCGTCTTCTACGAAAGCTATTCGCGTCTGCGCGACGCCACCGGCCGGGTGATGATGCCCGCCGAGTACCTGACGGTGGCCGAGCCGGAGGGCCTCGTCACCTCCATCGACAACCTGCTGCTGTTCCGCTGCGTGCAGATCGTCCGCCGCCTGGCCAAGCAGGACCGCAAGGTCGGCATCTTCTGCAACATCTCCACCGCCAGCCTGGCGGACGAGACCTTTTTCCCGCAGTTCCTCGAACTGCTGGCCGCCAACCGCGACCTGGCGGGCGCCTTGATCTTCGAACTCGGCCAGGCGGCCTTCGACGCCCGCGGCTCGGTCGAGGCCCGCAACATGGGCAAGCTGGCCGACCTCGGCTTCCGCTTCTCGCTCGACAAGGTCGTCGACCTCGACCTCGACTTCCAGGACCTCGCCCGTTCGGATGTGAAGTTCTTAAAGGTCAGCGCCCCGGTGCTGCTGGACGAACTGATGGAGACCGACGAGGGCCTCGTCCTGCGGTCCATGCCCGATCTCGCGGCCGAGGACTTCGCCGCCCTCACCCGCCGCTACGGCGTCGAGGTGATCGCCGAGAAGGTCGAGAGCGAACGCCAGATCGTCGACATCCTCGAACTCGACATTGCCTATGGCCAGGGCCACCTGTTCGGCGAACCGCGCGCCATCCGCGACGCGGTGCTGGCCGAGGCCGACGCGCCCTCCGCCGATACGCCGCCGCAACCACCCCGCCATGCGCGCGGCGGCGTCGGCGTGCTGGCCAGCCGCCGCGCGGCCGCCACCCGGATCTGACGCGCCGCATTGACCGCGGGCCGCCGGACCTTTACCGCCCGAGCCCATGACCGCGCCTGCCCCGATCAACGGCCTCTCGGCCGTCGCCGACCAATACGACGTGCTGCTCTCCGACGTCTGGGGCGTGATCCACAACGGCCGCGAAAGCTTCCGTGCGGCCTGCGAGGCCCTGGCGCGCTGGCGGGCCGAGCGCGGGCCGGTGATCCTGATCTCCAACGCCCCGCGCCCCTCCAGCGCCGTCCATTCCCAACTCGATCAGCTCGGCGTGCCGCGCGAAGCCTGGTCGGCCTTCGTCTCGTCGGGCGACGCCACCCGCATCCTGCTCAGCGCCCGCGCGCCAGGCCCGGCCTGGGCGATCGGCCCCGACAAAGACGCCGCCCTCTACGAAGGCCTGGACCTGGCCTTTTCCGGCCCGGACGGCGCGGCCTTCATCTCCTGCACCGGCCCCTATGACGACGATGTCGAAGGGCCCGACGACTACGAAGCCCGCTTCAAGGTCGCGCTGGAACGCCGCCTGCCGATGATCTGCGCCAATCCCGACATCGTGGTCCAGAAGGGTGACCGCCTGATCTATTGCGGCGGCGCGCTCGCCCAACGCTACGAGGAGATGGGTGGGGAGGTGATCATGGCGGGCAAGCCGCACGCCCCGATCTACGACCTCTGCCTGGCCGAGGCCCAGCTCATCCTCGGGCGGCCTCTGGACCGCGCGCGGGTGCTCTGCATCGGCGACGGCGTGGCCACCGACGCCCGCGGCGCCAACCGCCAGGACCTCGACCTGCTGTTCGTCGCCAGCGGCATCCACGGCGCCGAGACCATCGGCCAGAACGGCCTCGACCCGGCCGCGGTCGAGGCGCTGCTGGCGCGGGAAGGCGCGCACGCCGCCTACGCCATGGCCGATCTGGCGTGGTGAGCAAAAGCGTCTAATTAGAAACGGGGGGAGCGTCGCGTGCAGGGCTACTACTTCGAGGATTTGAGCGTCGGCCAGTTCGCCGAGACCACCAAGATCGTCGGCGCAGCCGACATCGAGGCCTTCGCCGCCGTCTCCGGCGACACCAACCCGGTGCATCTCGACGAGGCCTATGCCCTGACCACGCCGTTCCAGGGCCGCATCGCCCATGGCATGCTGTCGGGCGCCTATATCTCGGCGATGCTGGGAACCCGGCTGCCGGGACCCGGCGCCATCTATCTCAGCCAGTCGCTGCGCTTCCGCCGGCCGGTGAAGATCGGCGATCCGGTCGTCACCCGCGTCACCGTCCAGGCGCTGGACGAACGCCGCGCCCACGTCACCCTGGCGACCGTCTGCCAGGTCGACGGCAAGACCGTGGTCGACGGCGAGGCCGTCGTCATGGCGCCGCGCCGGCCGAAGGACGCCTGAGCCGATGCGGATCGTTCACGGCTGGAAGGGCCTCGAAGAGGCCGACAAACACGCCTCCGTCGCCTACGGCAATTTCGACGGAGTCCATCGCGGTCACCAAAAGGTCATCGCCGAGGCGGCCAAAGCCGCCCAGGCTCTGAAAGCGCCACTGGGGGTCATTAGCTTCGATCCACATCCTCGGCAGATTTTCCAGCCGGACGCGCCGAGCTTCCGGATCATGAAGACCGACCAGCAGGCGCGTACATTGGCGGCGCTCGGCGTGGATATCTTCTATGTGCTGCCGTTCGATAGTGAGATGGCCAACCTTACGGACCACGAGTTTGCGAGCCAGGTCCTCGCACAGGGGCTCGGCGTAAAGCACGTGGCGGTCGGCTTCGACGTCTCATTCGGCAAGGGGCGCACAGGCAGCCCCGAACTGCTGAGAGCCTACGGCAAGGACTTACACTTCACCGTCTCGGTCGCCGACGCGCTGGGAGAGGGCGAGGAGAAGTTCTCCTCGACCGGCGTTCGCCAGGCCCTGCGCGAAGGCCGCCCACAGGATGCGACCGCCATCCTCGGCCGTCCCTTCGCCATCGAAGGCGTCGTGGAGCGCGGGCGCCAGCTCGGCCGCACCCTGGGCTTCCCCACCGCCAATGTCGCCCTGACCGACTATGTGACGCCGCGTTTCGGCGTCTACGCCACCCGCACCCGCCTGCCAGACGGGCGCGAGATCGCCGGCGTGGCCAATATCGGCGTCAATCCGACGGTCCCCGGCGAGATCGCCCCGCGGCTGGAAGTCTGGCTGTTCGACTTCGACGAAGACCTCTACGATCAGGTCATCGAGACCGACCTGATCGCCTTCCTGCGCCCCGAGGAGAAATTCTCCGGCCTGGAGCCGATGGTCGAACAGATTCGCCGCGACGCCGCCCAGGCCCGCGCCCTGCTGCTGCCCGAGCTCTAATCCTCGATCGACAGCACCTCGATCCGCCGCTCGCGCTCGTCCGCGCCCACCCAGGCGAAGGCGTCGCCGACCGACAGCCCGATCAGCGCCGCGCCGACCGGCGCCAGCACCGAAATCCGGTTCTCGTCCACGTCCGCCTCGCCCGGCAGGCCGACGCGCACCGTGCGGTCCTTGTTCAGCAACAGGTCGCGATAGGTGACCTTCGACCCCAGCCGGACAAACGGCTTCCTGCGATCTGGACCCGACACCACCGACGATCGCTCCAGCTCGTCCAGCAGCAGGTCCAGCCCCGGCATGGGGTTCCGGCTGGCCCGCCCGATGGCGGCCAGGGTTTCGAAATCGGCCTCGGTCACCCGCACCCTCGGGCGGGTCTTCGACTTGGCGGTCATGAAAGTATCCTCGAAGTTTTCCGGCGCGCACGGCAAAGCGCCGCCGGTTCAGGCGGGCGCCGGACGATGTCCTGGTAAGATCACGATCCCCAGGCGACCCGACGTGGCGAGTGGAAAGGGGCGGTCGTGGTGTTTGGATGAAGCATCCCCGAACTCGCGGCGTGCAGCCGCTATGAGCCCGGGGCTAGTCTCCTGTGACTAGGCGTCCCGCATGGTGCGCTCGGCGCGGCATGTTGGCGTAAATACACATCCTGCATCGATCCTGACCGGGCCCGGCGGCGATGTCAAATCCGCGCGCTACGCAGGCGCGCCGAGGGCAAAGGGGCTCGCGCCCGCCCGCGCCCTCTGCTACAGCCCGGGGCATGACTGCGGTTCGGAAGCCCGTTCGAATTACCCGCCCGGCGTGACGCCGCCGGACGACCGCTCCAGCGCGCGCCGGGTTTCCCCGTCCTAGTCCCCAAGTTCCGAGCCAAGCTGGAAAGTCCCATGGCCGACGACGCCGAAAAGCCTTCGCGCGACTATCGCGAAACCGTCTTCCTCCCGGAAACCCCGTTCCCCATGCGCGCAGGCCTGCCGCAGAAGGAGCCGGAAATCCTGGCCAAATGGGACGCCATCGACCTCTACAACACCGTCCGCGCCGAGCGGCAGCGCGCCGGCGCGCCGCTGTTCGTGCTGCATGACGGCCCGCCCTACGCCAACGGCGCCATCCACATCGGCCACTCGCTGCAGAAGACCCTGAAGGACTTCGTGGTCCGCTCGCGCTTCCTGCTCGGCTACGACGTCGACTACGTGCCCGGCTGGGACTGCCACGGCCTGCCGATCGAATGGAAGATCGAGGAGGAGCTGCGCAGCCAGGGCCGCCGCAAGGACGAGGTCAGCAAGGCCGAGTTCCGCACCCGCTGCCGCGAATACGCCGCACACTGGATCGACGTGCAGCGCGAGGGCTTCAAGCGCCTGGGCGTGATCGGCGACTGGGCGGGCCGCTACGCCACCATGGACTATTCGAGCGAGGCGGCCATCGTCGCCGAGTTCCACAAGTTCGTGGCCTCCGGCCAGCTCTATCGCGGTTCCAAGCCGGTGATGTGGAGCCCGGTCGAGCGCACCGCCCTGGCCGACGCCGAGGTCGAGTATCACGACCACGTCAGCCCCACGATCTGGGTCAAGTTCCCGGTGGTCGAGGGCAGCCAGGCCGCCCGCGGCGCCAGCGTGGTGATCTGGACCACCACCCCCTGGACCATCCCCGCCAACCGCGCGATCAGCTATTCGGACGCCATCGACTACGCCGTCTACCAGGTCGAGGCGATGGAAGAGGGGCTGGAGTTCGAGCCCTGGGCCAAGCCGGGCGATCGCCTGATCCTCGCCGACAAGCTGGCCGACGACGTCTTCAAGGCGGCCAAGATCGCCAAGGCCCGCCGGCTCGAAGCCGTCGATTGCCAGGGCATGGTCTGCGAGCATCCCTTGGCCGCGCTCGATACGCACTACAGCTTCCAGGTGCCGTTGCTGGAGGGCGATCACGTCACCGACGACGCCGGTACGGGCTTCGTCCACACCGCGCCGGGCCACGGCGCCGACGACTACCTGGTCTGGCTCGCCCACGGCCATCGCGAGATCCCCGATACGGTCGATCCCGACGGCGCCTATTATCCGCACGTCGCCCTGTTCGCCGGCCTCAAGGTGCTGGAGAACGAAGGCAAGAAGGCCGGCAAGTTCGGCCCGGCCAACGGCGCGGTCATGGAGAAACTGATCGAGGCCGGACGCCTGCTGGCCCGCGGCCGGATGGAGCATTCCTATCCGCACTCCTGGCGCTCCAAGGCGCCGGTGATCTTCCGCAACACCCCGCAGTGGTTCATCCGCATGGACGAGCCGATCGACACGCCGCAACTGCACGGCCGCACCCTGCGCGAGACGGCGCTAGAGTCCATCGAGGCCACCGCCTTCTATCCGGCCGCCGGCAAGAACCGCATCCGCTCGATGGTCGAGAGCCGCCCCGACTGGCTCATCAGCCGCCAGCGCGCCTGGGGCGCGCCGCTGGCCATGTTCGTCGATAAGGACACCGGCCAGCCGCTGCACGATCCCGAGGTCGACGCCCGCATCGTCGCCGCCATCCGCGAAGAAGGCGCCGACGCCTGGTTCACCCGCCCGGCGACCGACTTCCTCGGCCAGCACGACCCGGACCGCTATGAGAAGGTCGAGGACATCCTCGACGTCTGGTTCGACAGCGGCTCGACCCACGCCTTCACGCTCGAGAACCGCGCCCATACCCGCTGGCCGGCCGACCTCTATCTGGAAGGCTCCGACCAGCACCGCGGCTGGTTCCAGTCCTCGCTGCTGGAAAGCTCTGGCACCCGCGGCCGCGCGCCCTACGACGCCATCCTCACCCATGGCTTCACCATGGACGAGAACGGCGAGAAGATGTCGAAGTCCAAGGGCAACGTCGTCGACCCGCAGGTGGTGATCCGCGAGAGCGGCGCGGAGATCATCCGCCTTTGGGCGGCGATGATCGACTATTCCGACGACAGCCGCATCGGCAAGACCGTCCTGGCCACCACCTCCGACGCCTATCGCAAGCTGCGCAACACCGTCCGCTACATGCTGGGCGCCCTGGCCGACTATTCGCCCGACGAGGCGGTCGAACTCGACCAGATGCCGCCGCTGGAGCGCTTCATCCTGCACCGGCTGTGGGAGCTCGACGCCCAGGTCCGCGCCGCCTACGAAGGCTATGGCTTCCAGGATGTAATCCGCCCGCTGATCGAGTTCTGCCAGAACGAGCTGTCGTCGCTGTTCTTCGACATCCGCCGCGACAGCCTCTATTGCGACCAGCCGACGGCGATCCGCCGCCGCGCCGCGCGCACGGTGATGGACGCGGTGTTCGAGCGCCTGACCGCCTGGCTCGGCCCGCTCATGCCCTTCACCATGGAAGAGGCGTGGACCACCCGCTATCCGGACGCCCATTCCAACGCCCTGCGCATCATTCCCGAAACGCCGGCCGAATGGGCGAGCCCCGCCGAAGCCGAACGCTGGGCCAAGGTCCAGACGGTGACCTCGGTGGTCACCGGCGCGCTGGAGATCGAGCGCCGCGAAAAGCGCATGGGCGCGGCCCTGGAAGCTGCGCCTCGCGTCCACATCTCCGACGCCGGCCTCCTCGCCGCCTTCGAGGGCCTGGACGCCGCCGAGGTGTTCCGCACCAGCCAGGCGACCCTGGTCGCCGGCGAGGGTCCGGACGGCGCCTTCCGCCTGGCCGAAATCCCCGGCGTGGCGGTCGAACCGTTGCGCGCTGAAGGCCGCAAGTGCGCCCGCTCTTGGCGCATCCTGCCGGAGGTCGGAACCGATCCGCGCTATCCCGACCTCTCGCTGCGCGACGCCGAGGCGGTCGCCGCCGGGGGTGCGGCGCGAGCTTGAAGCTGGACGTGGGATCGACCAAAAATCCGCTCACCCCGGCGAAGGCCGGGGCCCAGATTCATCTGGTGCGCCTGGTGGGCTTCACCTGGGTCCCGGCCTTCGCCGGGATGAGCGGAAAAGAGTGAAGTGTTGAAATCCATCTCCAAACTCGGCTGGACAGCCTACGGCCTGGCCGCCCTGGTCATCCTGGTCGACCAGCTTTCCAAGTACTGGATACTCTACGTCTACGACCTCCCCAGCCGCATCTCGACACCGATCGCCGGACCGTTCTCGCTGACCATGGTCTGGAACCGCGGGGTCAGCTTCGGGCTGTTCCGCGCCGACCAGGACCTGATGCGCTGGGCGCTGACGCTATTTTCGGTGGTGGTCGCCGTCATCCTGGCGGTCTGGGCGCGCAAGGCTGTCCGTCCGTTCCTCGGCCTCGGTCTCGGCCTGGTCATCGGCGGGGCGATCGGCAACGCCATCGACCGCCTGCGGTTCGGCGCGGTGGTCGACTTCCTCGACTTCCAGCGACTGGGCTTCTTTCCCTGGGTGTTCAACATCGCCGACAGCGCCATCACCATCGGCGTGGTCTTCTTGTTGCTCGATTCCGCACGTAAGGATTCGGATGCTTAATCGCGTTGGCGGGTATCGCCCGATGCGCTATTCAAACGATCCCTTCACCGCCGGGGGGCGGCTATTGGAGCTTAACCTGATGAGTCTGAACCGTGTGCTTGCCGCCTCGGCCCTGGTGGCGGTCGCCGGCCTGAGCCTGGCAGGCTGCAGTTCGACCCGCAGCGCGCTGGGCATGACCAAGGTCACGCCCGACGAATTCCGCGTGGTTTCCAAGGCTCCGCTGGTGGTGCCGCCCGACTACGCCCTGCGCCCGCCCGCCCCAGGCGAGCCGCGCCCGCAGGAGCTGCAGCCGGAAAGCGCCGCGCGCACCGCCCTGCTCGGCCAGCGCGAGGCCCAGGCCCGTTCGGACGGCGAGAAGCTGCTGGTCGCCAAGGCCGGCGCCGACAAGGCCGATCCGCTGATCCGCTACGTCGTCGACGACGAGACCGGCGACCTCGCCCACAAGGAAAAATCCTTCGCCGACCGCGTGATGTTCTGGAAGGACGGCAAGGAGGCCCCCAGCCAGGCCGTCACCGCAGCGGCCGCCGACAACGTCGCCGCCCCCATCGACCCCGCGGCCGAAGAAGCCAAGGTCAAGGGCCTGACCGGCGGCGGCCAGGTCGTCATCGCCCGCGAAAAGCAGACCCGCATCAAGCTCCCAGGGCTTTGATCATCGATAAATTCCTCCCCCGCTGGGAGGTGGATCGGCGCATCGCGCCGAGACGGAGGGGGCCCGCCGAGTCAGAAATGCCCCCCCAGAACCGTCGCGGAACACACACCCCCCCCGGGGGCCAATACAAACACA
>NZ_JAYRST010000015.1:0-55455 GCF_041920015.1 Phenylobacterium sp. | reverse complement strand
TGGCCGAGCGGCATGCGGCGGCGCGGCGCTTCGCCGACCTCGCCAAGGCGCGGCGCGAGGAGATCGCGACCCTGCTGAGCCGCGAGACCGGCAAGCCGTTCTGGGAGACCCTGACCGAAGCCGATACGGTCGCGGGCAAGATCGAGGTCTCGATCCGCGCCCAAGCCGAGCGGGCCGGCGAGCGGGCGACGGAGATCGCCGGCGGCCAGGCGCGGCTGGCGCATCGCCCGCATGGCGTGCTGGCGGTGATCGGACCGTTCAACTTCCCCATGCACTTGCCGAACGGCCACATCGCGCCGGCGCTGATCGCCGGCAATGCGGTGGTGTTCAAGCCGAGCGAGAAGACGCCTGCCAGCGGGTTGCTGCTGGTTGCGCTATGGCGCGAGGCGGGCGTGCCGGCCGAGGCGTTGCAGGCGGTGATCGGCGGGCCTGACGTCGCCAAGGCGCTGACGGCTCATCCCGAGGTCGACGGCGTGCTGTTCACGGGCGGCGTGGCGGCGGGCCGGGCGATCCATAGGGCCCTGGCCGACCAGCCGCAGAAGATCCTGGCGCTGGAGCTGGGCGGCAACAATCCGCTGGTGGCCTGGGACGTGGGGGACGTGCAGAGCGCGGCGCACCTGATCGTGCAGTCGGCCTTCGTCTCGGCCGGGCAGCGCTGTTCCTGCGCGCGGCGGCTGATCGTGCCGGCCGGCGCGGCGGGCGATGAGATCGTCGAGGCGCTGACGCAGGTGATGGACAAGATCGTGGTCGGGGCGCCGTTCGATGAGCCGGCCCCGTTCATGGGGCCGGTGATCGACCTGGCGAGCGCGCAGGCGCTGCTGGAGGCGCAGGACCGGCTGGGCGGTCAGGCGATCCGGCCCATGCGGCAGGTGGAGGCCGGGCGGCCGTTCCTGACGCCGGGACTGATCGACGTGACGGGGGTTCCGATCCCCGATGTCGAGCATTTCGGGCCGCTGCTGAAACTGGTGCGGGCGGGCGACTGGGACGAGGCGGTGGCGAGCGCCAACGCCACGCGCTTCGGCCTGGCCGCGGGCCTGCTGTCGGACGACGAGGCGCGCTACCGCGACTTCTGGAGCCGGGTGCGGGCGGGGATCGTCAACTGGAACCGGCCGACCACCGGCGCGGCGGCCACCGCGCCGTTCGGCGGGCCGGGCCTGTCGGGCAACCATCGGCCCAGCGCCTATTACGCCGCCGACTACTGCGCCTATCCGGTCGCCAGCATGGAGGCGGGCGAGGCCGGCTTCCGTATCGGGACGGGGCTGGCGCCATGAGTGCGGTGGAGATCAATTTCGACGGCCTTCCGGGGCCGACCCACAACTATGCGGGCCTGTCGGTCGGCAACCTCGCCAGCCAGACCAATGTCGGCGAGGTCTCGCATCCGCGCGCTGCGGCCTTGCAGGGCCTGGCCAAGATGCGGACGCTGATGGAACTGGGCCTCGTCCAGGGGTTCCTTCCCCCGCCGCTGCGACCGGCGGCGCAGGTGCTGCGCGGGTTCGGCTTCAGGGGAGGCGACGACGAGGTGCTGGCCGCCGCGGCCGAAGCGGACCTGGCTCTCTTCCGGGCGGCCTGCTCGGCCTCGAGCATGTGGCGGGCCAACGCCGCAAGCGTGCTCGCCGCGCCCGACACCGGCGACGGGCGGGTGCATCTGGTGGTGGCGAACCTTGCCGGCATGCTGCATCGAAGCTTCGAGGCGCAGGAGACCTTCGCCCTGCTGAAGCGGGTGTTCGCAGACGAGGATCGCTTCGCCGTGCATGGGCCGCTGCCCAGCGCGCGGCATTTCGGCGACGAGGGCGCGGCCAACCACATGCGGCTGGCCGCCAGCCACGGCGCGCCGGGCCTCAACATCTTCGTCCACGGCGAGGCGAGCCGCGGCGGCGGCTTTCCCGAGCGGCAGAGCCTGCGCGCCAGCCAGGCCGTCGCGCGGCTGGCCGGGCTGGACCCGGCGCGGACCTTCTACGCCCTGCAGAACGCGGCGGCGGTGCAGGCCGGCGCCTTCCACAACGACGTGGTGGCGGTGGCCAACGCCAATGTGCTGCTGGCCCATCCGCAGGCCTTCGCCGACCCGGCGCGGCTCTATCGCGACCTGCGCGAGGGGCTGCCGAATCTGAAGGTGGTCGAGACCTTCGGGGTGAGCCTTGCCGACGCGGTGTCGTCCTATCTGTTCAACAGCCAGCTCGTCAGCCTGCCGGGCGGGGGCACGGCGCTGGTCCTGCCCTCGGACGTTCGGGAGAACGCGGCGGCCTGGGCGGCGGTCGAGGCGGTGCTGGCCGGCGACAATCCGATCGAGCGGGCGGTGGTGGTCGATGTGCGCGAGAGCATGCGCAACGGCGGCGGGCCGGCGTGCCTGCGGCTGCGCGTGCCGGCGGATGGGGCGGCCCAGGCCGGGATCGACCCGCGCTTCATCCTCGATGCGGCGCGCTGGGAGGCGCTGGCGAAGGTGGTGGAGGCCTACTGGCCCGAGACGATCACGCCCGCCGACCTGACCAGCCCGGACCTGTGGGCGCAGGCGCGCGAGGCGCATGCGGCGCTGGAGGCGGCGATCGGGTAGGGCGATCGTATATGCGATCAAACCTTCTTTTCCTCCCCTGCGCAGCGGGGGAGGGGGACCGGCGCAGCCGGTGGAGGGGGCGAGCGGCCGGCACCGAGCTTGATCCCGCCCCCTCCACCACCCTGCGGGCGGTCCCCCTCCCCCATAAAATGGGGGAGGAGAAGTGCGCCAGCGCCATGTGCGATAGCTCTGCCTGGAGGTGGAGGATCTAGGATTTGTCCGCCTACCGCACCAGCACCAGACTGACCGTGGCGGCCAGCAGGGCGATGACGGTGGTGGCGGTGGCGAGGGTCCAGGCGAGCCTGGGCTCGATGCGCATCAGGTCGCGGGGGGCGACCTGGGCGGAGATGGCGGCCACCCCGCCGAGCAGCAGCAGTTGCGAGGCGAGGCTGAGGACCGGGAGCGCGGCGGCCGGGATCAGGTCGAGGCTGCGGGCGGCCATCAGGGCGGCGAAGGCCCAGACGAACAGCGGCGGGGCGGGGAAGCGGCGCTGGCCGGCGCGGACGCCCATGGAGAGGGCGACGGCGATGACGACCGGGCCGAGCCAGAGGATACGCGAGAGCTTGGAGAGGGCGGCCGAGGCCTCGGCGGTGGGCGAAACGGACGAGCCGGCGGCGACCACCTGGGCGACGTCGTGGATCGAGAGGCCGAGGAAGACGCCGGTCTGGCGCTCGCTGAAGCCGAAATGGCGGGCGATGACCGGATAGGCGACCATGGCGAGGGTCGAGAGCAGGTTGACGCCGACCACGACGAGGGCGGTGGTGCGGCGGCTGGCCTCGCTGTCGGGCAGGGCGCTGGAGGCGGCCATGGCGGCCGAGGCGCCGCAGATGGAGACCGCGCTGGCGGCGATCAGCGCCTCGACCAGGGGCAGGCCGAGCAGCAGGCCAAGCCCGGTTCCGGCCCCGAGGCTGGCCATCACCACCCCGCCGCTGGCCAGGGCGACCGGCAGGCCGAGCGCGGCCAGTTCGGCCCAGGCGATCTGGGCGCCCAGCAGGGCGACGCCGGTCTTCAATCCGGGCTTGGCCCAAAGGGCGAGGCCCGGCGCCATGGCCGGCGACCAGCCCGCCAGGCCCAGGCCCATGCCGGCCACGGCGGCGAGGACGGGGGCGGGGAAGCCGCTCGCCTTGCCGATCGTCAGGGCCAGGGCGGCGATGACGCCGATGATCGCCGCGCCGGCGGCCGGGCGCCGCGAGGCCAGGGCGTCGCCGGCGGCGATATGGGTCACGCCTGGAGCGCCTTGCGCGGCGCCGTCTCGGCCAGGCGGCTGCGGGCCGACATCTGGGCGTGCAGCCGCTGGACGCACTGGCTGGCGGTCTTCTCGAACAGGAAGGGGAAGACGGCGTGGACCAGGCAGGCCGCGCCCGCCGCGATCATGGTTCCGCCGAAGGTCCCGGCCTGGGCCAGATGCTCGCCATAGGTCTCGCCGACCGATTCCGGGTGCCGGTTGAACGCGTCCAGCATTGAGGCTCTCCATACTCGCCAGAAGGCTTGGAGGATCGGGCCGTTTGCGGAGAAAGACGTTGTCGATCTGGCGGTGATGCGGCAGAAATGGAGAACATAATTCTCCCATATTGGACTTGTGCAGATATATGATTTCTCTGGATGCGATAGATCGGCGAATCCTGCGCGAGCTGCAGACCGACGCGACGATTCCCGTCGCCGAGCTGGCCGAGCGGGTGGGGCTGTCGCAGACGCCCTGCTGGAAACGGGTCAAGCGGTTGACCGACGAGGGGGTGATCGCGCGCAAGGTGGCGCTGCTCGACCGCGAAAAGCTGGACCTGGGGCTGGTGGTGTTCGTCTCGCTGAAGACCAGCCGCCACGACGAGGCCTGGCTGGCCCAGTTCGCGCGCGGCGCCTCGGCCCTGCCGGAGGTGGTGGAGATCTACCGGCTGGCCGGCGAGACGGACTACCTGCTGAAGGTGGTGGTCTCGGACATCGCCGCCTATGACCGCTTCTACAAGCGGCTGATCGCCACCGCGCCGCTGGACGACGTGAGCTCGGCGTTCGCGATGGAGCAGATCAAGTTCACGACCGCCCTGCCGGTTTAGGGGGAGTCGCAGTCCCCCTTAGTCAGCTCCGCTGACAGCTCCCCCAGCGGGCAGGGCGATCGCATATGAGTGTCCTCCCGGTTTGCGAAGCAAGACCGGGATCCATGAACACAGGCGGTTCAGAATCCGTCCCGGCGGCGCAATATCCTGAAAGCTCAGGCGTTCATGGATCCCGGACAAGTGCTGCGCGCTTTCCGGGACGACATGCGAAGTGGGCTGCCGCCGCTTATCCGCGCCATATGCGATTGCCCTGCCCCAGCGGGGGAGCATCTTGAGTGCACGAATGGCCTGGACGGTGTCTTGCCGCCTTCTCGGGCTGGCCGAGACCCGCTAGGCAAGGGGCATGAACCTTTACGACCTGCTCGCTTCGCGTTTTCCGGCTGATCGTTCGCGGCCGGCGTTCCTGCTGCCGGATGGGCGCGCGGTCAGCTATGGGGCGCTGGAGGAGGACGTGGCGCGGACGGCGGCGCTGCTGGTCGAGCATGAGGTCGAGCCGGGGGACCGGGTGGCCATGCAGTCAGTCAAGAGTATCGAGGCGGTGGCGGTCTATCTGGCGACCTTGAAGGTCGGGGCGGTCTTCCTGCCGCTGAACACCGCCTATACCGAGGCCGAGGTCGACTATTTCATCGAGGACGCCGAGCCGGCGCTGTTCGTCGAGGATGCGGTGGAACTGGTGGCCGATGCGCGCACGCGCGCGCCGCTGTGGGAGAGCGTGGCGCGGGAGGACGGCGACCTCGCCTCGATCATCTACACCTCGGGCACGACCGGGCGCTCGAAGGGGGCGATGCTGAGCCATGGGAACCTGGCGGCCAACGCCGCGGCGTTGCACCAGGCGTGGGGGTTCTCCGAAGAGGACGTGCTGCTGCACGCCCTGCCGATCTTCCACGTGCATGGATTGTTCGTAGCCTTGCACTGCGCGTTCCTGTCGGGGGCGCCGATGGTGTGGCTGGAGAAGTACGAGGATGCGCAGGTGCTGGCCGCCCTGCCGACATCCACGGTGATGATGGGCGTGCCGACCTTCTATACGCGGCTGCTGGCCAATCCGGGGTTCACGCGGGAGGCGGCCGAGCACATGCGATTGTTCATCTCCGGTTCGGCGCCGCTGCTGGAATCGACCTTCGCCGAGTTCGAGCAGCGGACCGGCAAGCGCATCCTGGAACGCTACGGCATGAGCGAGGCGGTGATCATCACCTCCAATCCGCTGGAGGGGGAACGGATCGCCGGCAGCGTCGGCTATCCGCTGCCCGGCGTGGAGTTGCGGATCGGCGGCGGGGAGGAGACAGGCGTCCTCGAGATCCGCGGGCCCAGCGTGTTCGGCGGCTATTGGCGGATGCCGGAAAAGACCGCCGAGGAGTTCACCGCCGACGGCTTCTTCAAGACCGGCGACGTGGGGCGGCGGGACGCCGACGGCCGGGTGTGGATTTCGGGCCGGGCCAAGGACCTGATCATCTCCGGCGGCTTCAACGTCTATCCGAAGGAGATCGAGCTGATCCTCGACGAGATGGACGGGGTGGTCGAGAGCGCGGTGATCGGCCTGCCGCACGCCGATTTCGGCGAGGCGGTGACGGCGGTGGTGATCGGATCGGGCGACGAGCGCGCGATCATCGCGGCTCTGCGCGGGACGCTGGCGGCGTTCAAGACGCCCAAGCGGGTGTTCTTCGTGGACGAACTGCCGCGCAACGCCATGGGCAAGGTGCAGAAGAACCTGCTGCGCGAACGCTATGCGGGAACGTATGGCGCTTAGCTCTTAGCTCTTAGGGGCGCAGGCTGCGGATATAGTCGGCGATGAGGGCGACGCCTTCCTCGTGGACCACGGTGCGGCCGAGTTCGGGCATCATCACGCCAGGCTCGGTCGACTTCATCCGGTGCAGCAGGATGGAATGGTCGGGATCGCCGGGGGCGATGGAGACCTCCAGACCGCCGGAGCCGCGGCCGGCGGCGACCGGGCGCTTGCCGATCCCCAGGGCGGCGGGGCGGTCCTCCTCGAGGTCGAGATTGAGGCCGGAGTTGGAGGCCATGCCGGCGGCGTTGTGGCAGTGGGCGCAGTTGGCGTCGAGATAGGCGCGGGCGCGATCGGCGAGCGGGGCGGCGGGATCGTCCCAGGCGGCGGTGCGCGGAGCTTGCGACGGGGCCGGCGCGCCGGAGAGCAGGCCGGTCCGGGCCCAGTGGGCGAGCTGGTTCTCGGTCCCGGTGGAATAGGCGAAGTCGCCGTTGAGGTTGCGGGCCTTGGGGCCGATGGGCGCCAGTTCGCCGGACAGCGAATGGCACTCCTTGCACTGGTTGGCGTTGGGGACGGCGTAGTCGATGCGATGCGGCTGGCCATGGGCGTCGACGAACGAGATGTCGAGGCGGGTTCCGGCGCGCTTGAGGCGCGCCTCGTCCTGGGCCTCGTTCCAGACATAGGCGAGGGCGGTCCAGCCCTGGGCCTGGCGGATCAGCAGGCGGGTCTCCAGGTAGCGGACGTTTTCGGAAGGCCGCCTGAAATCAGCCGGATAGGCGAAGGTCTTGACGAGGGTGGTCCCGACCGGGAAGTCGAGGGCGCCGGTCTGGCGGTAGGCGGCCGAGGTTCCAGGCGGCAGGTAGGCGAAGCGGAACTTCTCGGCGTAGTCGCTGAAGAGCGGGGTGCTCAGGGCGTAGGGCGTCAGGCTGGCGTTGGGCGTGCGGGCGCCGGCGTCGGTGAACAGGCGATAGGCCGATAGGGTCGGGGCCGGCGTCTCGGCGAGCAAGGCGGCGAGGTCGACGGGCGGCGGGGCCGGGCCGGCGCCGAGGCTGAGAGCGGCGGCGAGGATGGCGCACCAAATTGCTCCCCCGCGGGGGGAGCTGTCCGCCGCATGGCGGACTGAGGGGGACTTTGACTCCGCGCGCCCCCTCCGTCTCGCCGCTGCGCGGCGATCCACCTCCCCCGGAGAGGGAGGAATTGGGAGAGACGTCACGGCGCCAGCCGGGCCTGGGCGGGCGGCAAGGCCACCGGGGCGGGTTCGGGAGCCGGCGCGGCCTCGCCCATGACGGGCTTCACCGAGGGGGCGGCCTTGTCGAGGGCGCCCGGAGCCGGAAGGTTGAGGTTCAGGACCGGGCCGTCCTTCAGCCAGACGCGGACCGGCTCGGGGCTGGCCGGGTGGGTCAAGATCCCGTCCCACATGATCGGCGGCAGGGCGCCGCCGAAGGCCTTGGCCAGCAGGTCTCCGCCCTCGAAACTCGGCTTGAAGCCGTTGCGGCCCATCTGGTTGTCGCGCACGACGATGTCGCGGGGCAGGGGGTTGTAGGTCTTGTCGTCGAACGGCTGGACATAGGCGACCAGCATGACCGCGGCGGACTGATTGCCGTCGATGCGGTTTTCGAAGACGTGGACGTTCTTGTTGGCCATCAGCATCACGCCGGTCCCGACCGGGACGCTGGCGACGATGTTGCCCTTGGGCGCGAAGTTCGGGGTGTCGTTGTCGACCACCTGGTTGCGGAAGATGCGGGTGGAGTGGCCGCCCATCTGCGGCAGGTTCGGCAGGTCGAACACCAGGATGCCGCCGGTGTTACGGGTGGCGACGTTGTCGAACACGTCGGCGTTCATCGAGTTTTCGATCTCGATGCCGGCGACGTTGAACTCGGCGCGGCTGTTCCTGACCACGATGTTCTTCGACTGGCCGACATAGATGCCGGCGTCGGAGGCGCCGCGCACGCTCACCTTGTCGATCAGGACGTTGGTCGAGGAGACCGGATAGACGCCGTAGGCGCCGTTGGTCTCCTTGGGGCCGCCGGTCCATTCGACGGTGAGGGAGAGGAAGCTGATCTGGTCCGAGCCCTTGGACTTGATCCCGTCGCCCTTGGTGTCCTGGACCGTGAGGTCGCGGACCGTGACGCGGTCGGAGGTGACCAGCAGGCCCTCGCCCGCGCCTCTCTGGCCCTTGAAGGAGAGGATGGTCTTGTCCTGGCCGGCGCCGGTCACCGTCACGTCGTCGATGTCGAGCGAGAGGCCGTCGGTGAACGCGAAGGTTCCGGCGCCGAGCGCGACGGTGTCGCCGGGCCTGGCGTCGAGCAGGGCGGTCTGCACCCGCTCCTGGGCGTCGGGGCCGGGCGTGACGGCGATGGTCTTGGCGTGGGCGAGGCTGGCGGTGGCGCAAAGCGCCAGGGCCAGGGCGGCGGTCTTCATCGGCGTCCTCCCGGGGCGTCTGATGCGCCCTCGATTCCGGGAGGAAGGTTGCCGCCGTTCCGTGTGGGAACGGAAGCCTTTTCCTCTCCCGCGGGCGGGAGAGGAAAAGGGGAGCTGCGTCCTAGGCGTTGACCAGGGTCATGCCGCGTTCGTCGTAGCGGTCGCCGGCGACCTTGGCGGCCAGGGCGTCGAGGCTGGCGGTCTCCTCGGCGGTCAGGGCGATGTCGGCGGCGGCGAGGTTGGATTTCAGGTTCGCCAGCCGCGTGGTGCCGGGGATGGTCACCACGTTGGGGCTGGCGGCCAGCGCCCAGGCCAGAGCGACCTGGGAGGCGTTCGCGCCGCGGGCGGCACCGATCTTGCCGATCTCCTCCACCAGGGCGAGGTTGGCCTCATAGGCGTCGCCCTGGAAGCGGGGCGAGACGGCGGCGCGGTAGTCGTTCCCCTCGGGTTTGTGGTCGCGGGTGAAGGCGCCGGTCAGCATGCCGCGGCCGAGCGGGGAATAGGCGACGAGGGTGACGCCGGTCTCGCGGCAGAGCGGCAGGACCTCCTTTTCAGCGTCGCGGGTGAAGATCGAATATTCCCACTGCACGGCGGCGATGGGGTGGACCGACTGGGCGCGGCGCAGGCTGTCGGCGTTGACCTCGGAGAGGCCGAGAGCCTTGACCTTGCCTTCCTGCACCAGCTTGGCCATGGCGCCCACGGTCTCCTCGATGGGACGGTTCGGGTCCTTGCGGTGCAGGTAGTAGAGGTCGACGTGGTCGGTCTTCAGCATGCGTAGGGACTGCTCGATAGCCCGGCGCATGTTCTCTTCCGAGCCGTCGACGCCGCGCACGGTGCGGGTGGCGAGGTCGCCGACCGGGCCGAACTTGGTGGCGATGAACGCCTTGTCGCGGCGGTCTTGGAACGCCTGGCCCAGCAGGGTCTCGTTGGCGCCGAAGCCGTAGAGCTCGGCGGTGTCGAAGTGGTCGACGCCCAGGTCGAGGGCCTCGTGCAGCAGCTTGACCGCCTCGGCCTGGTCCATCGGCTCGCCATAGGCGATCGACATGCCCATGCAGCCCAGGCCGATGGCGTTCACGTCCCGGCCGGTCTGGCCGATCTGGCGACGGATCATGGGAAACTCCGCAGGTTGGATTGTGGGAAGTGTGAGCGCTCACTCACATGCTGATAGTTAGACCCGCCATGGGATATCGTCAAGCGGTCGGGTTCAGGCGCGCCAGGAATCCAGGACGGACTCGGCGGCGGCGTCGAGTTCGGCGGGGGTCCAGCCGCGGCCTTTGAGCTCGATCTTCAGCAGGTAGCCGACCGGCGCGAAGAACAAGGCGCCCATCAGGTCGCTGGGCAGGTCCTTGAAGACGCCGGCGTCGATGCCGGCCTGGCGCAGGCGGCCGACCGCGGCGGCGATCTGCTCGTGGGCCGCGCCGCCCTCGCGTTTGGAGAGCGAGGATTCGGCGAAACGCTGGCCGAACATGAAGGCCTCGGCCTCCTCGCGGTAGGCCTCGTAGAGCTTGCGCCAGACGCGCTTGAGCCGGGCGTCGGGGGTTTCGTCCCCATCCTCGCCGTCGCTGATCGCTTCGAAGATGCGGCGTTTGACCCCGCGATAGACCTCGATCAGCAGGTCGTCCTTGGAGGGGAAGTGGCGATAGAGCGTGCCTTCGGCCACGCCCGCCTCGGCGGCGATGGCGGCGGTGGTGACCGCCTCCAGCCCGTCGCGCGCGCCAATCTGCAGCGCGGCGCGGAGCAGCTTGTCCTTGGTCGATGGGGCGGGCGTGAGCATGGGCTCACAAATTGTCGTGTGAGGACGCCTGTCAAGCCTGCGCAAGCTGTTCGGGGCGGGCTAGAACCTCGTCCAACGAAAAACGGGAGTGGAACATGGACCTGGGTCTGAAGGGCCGGAAGGCCGTCGTCACCGGCGGCACGCGCGGAATCGGGCGGGCGATCGCCGACCTGCTGGCCGACGAAGGCTGCGACGTCGCGGTCTGCGCGCGGAACGCCGAGCAGGTGGCGCAGGCGGTGGCCGAGCTGGAGGCCAAGGGCGTCAAGGCGTTCGGCCAGGCGGTCGACATCGCCGACGGCCCGGCGCTGCAAGGCTTCGTGAAGGCGGCGGGCGAGGCGCTTGGGGGGATCGACGTGATGGTCTCCAACGCCAGCGCCCTGGTCCAGGGGGCGGACGAGGCGTCCTGGCGGGGGATGTTCGAGATCGACGTGCTGGGCGCGGTGCGCACCTTCGAGGCGGCGCAGCCGTTCCTGGAGGCGGCGGGCGAGGCGAACGGCGATGCGGCCTTCCTCGTCACCTCGTCGGTGTCGGCCGCCGAGGCCAGCAACCCCTCGGCCTATGGGGCGATGAAGGCGGCGCTGATCCACTACGCCAAGGGGCTGGCGCGAGAGGGCGCGGCCAAGCACGTGCGGGCCAATGTGGTCTCGCCCGGCACGGTGTTCTTCGAAGGCGGGGTCTGGGGCAACGTCAAGGCGGGCATGCCGGCCTTCTTCGACCAGATGATCAAGCGCAACCCGACCGGGCGCATGGCGACGCCGGAAGAGGTGGCGGCCGCGACCGTGTTCCTGGCCAGCCCCCGCTCGGCCTTCACGACCGGGGTCAATCTGGTGGTGGACGGGGCGATCTCGACCCGCGTGAACTATTAGGAGCAAGGCCTTGGAATACGACTATTTCCAACTGACCCTGGGCCGTGAGCGGACGGCGCAGCGGGCGCTGGCCGACCAGCTCTACGCCGCGCCGCGGACGCGGGCGGTGTTTGCGCCGCTGCTGGGGTTTGCCTCCAACACCACCTTGGTGCTGACGCAGGCAGGAGCGGATGTGGCCACCGCGCCGGGCGTGGTGGCCAGCGAGCGCGACCGACTGACCCCGACCCTGCGGCCCACGGCCGATGTAGAGCCGCCGCAGGGCGGAATCTACGTCCACAACTGGTTCACCATCGACGGCGATGCAGCCGAGGAGTTCGTGCGGCTGTCGGGCGAGGCCTGGCCCGACTTCGAGGCCAGGTTCGAGACGCAGATCTACGGCCTCTTCCTGGCCGAGGCGTCGGAGGCGGACCGGCGGGACGGGGCGCGGCGGCTGTTGCTGATGACGCGCTATCGGGACCTCGGCGAATGGCAGGTCTCGCGCGACCCGACCAGCGAGGCGATGAAGGTGTTCCTGCGGCGGCGCGAACTGACGCGGGTGTCGCTGGCGCGGGCCTGCGTGCTGATGCCGAGGGCGGCGGCATGATCGAGCAGACGATCGAGATTCCGACCCGCGACGGGGCGACGACGACCTTCATCGTGCATCCGGACCGGGATGGGCCGCATCCGGTGATCCTGTTCTTCATGGACGCTCCGGCGATCCGCGAGGAATTGCGCGACATGGCCCGGCGGCTGGCGACCGCCGGCTACTACGTCATGCTGCCCAACCTCTATTACCGCGCCGGGGTGCTGGAGCTGGTCCCGCCGGGCGGGGCGATGGACGATGCGCTGCGGGCCCGGATGATGGAGCTGATGGACGGGCTCTCCATCGCGATGGTGATGGAGGATTCCGACGCCCTGCTGGCCTTCGCCGAGGGCCAGGCCGCGGCGGATGCGGCCAGGGTCGGGTGCGTGGGTTACTGCATGAGCGGGCAATTCTCGATCAATGCGGCCGCGCGCCATGCGGGCCGGGTGAAGGCGGCGGCCTCGATCCACGGCACCTTCCTGGTCACCGACAAGGACGACAGCCCGCACCTGGCGGCGCGCAAGGCCAGCGGCGAGCTTTATTTCGGTTGCGCCGAAATCGACCGCTGGGCGCCGGCCGAGACGGTCGAGGCCCTGGCCGCCTCGCTGAAGGCCGATGGGATCAAGGCCGAGGTCGAGGTCTATCCCGGCGTCCAGCACGGCTTCGTGTTCCCCCAGCGGGCGCTCTACGACAAGGCCGCAGCCGAGCAGCACTGGGCGCGGCTGAATGCGCTGTTCCGGCGGAATTTGGGGTAGGGAGCGGTTCGCGCGCGTCGTCGTCAGCGCTCCACCGGCGCCACCCAGTCGTCTTCGAGGCTCTTCAAGGGATGGGAGCCGGTGACCTGGCCCATGAAGGGGGGCCAGATGTTGTAGCCGAGCAGGTCCTGGAGGCGGGGCGACATGGCCCTGGCGCGGGCGCGCGGGACGCCGAGATAGAAGTTCTCCTGGGTGCGGGCCCAGGGTTGGCAATACTGGTTGGTGAAGGCCAGGCGCGGCGCGTTCGAGCGGTTGGCGCCGCCGCGGTGCAGCAGCGTGCCCTGGAAGACGATGGCCGCGCCGGCGGGCATGACGACGGGCCGCAGCAGGCTTTCGGCCTTCTGCGGCGAGAGGGCGGCGATGTCGGCGTCACTCCAGAGATGGCTGCCGGGGATGATGTCGGTGGCGCCGTTGGCGTCCGTGAAGGCGTCGATGGCGCCGATCAGCGAAAGGCTGACGGCCGGACGAGGGCGTGGCTGGCGATAGAAGCCGTCGTCGAAATGCACCGCCTGGGCCGCTTCGCCGGGATGGATGCAGATCGCCTGGCTGGCGGTCAGCAGGTAGCCGGGCAGCAGGAAGCGGTCGAGGAGGGCGAGCAGGCGCGGTTCGGCGGTCAGGTCCTCGAACACCTTGCCGCGGGCGACCAGGGTGTAGACCCGCTCGGTGGCAAAGCCCTCGAAGGCGTTGCGGCCGTGATGGGCGCCCAGGTGCGGAACCAGGGCGGCGCGTGCGGCCGCAAGGGCGCCTGCGCCTGCGAAATCTTCTATGAGCGTATAGCCGTCGCTGGCCAGGCGCTGGACGTGGGCCTCGATGTCGAACGGCTCGGCCATGGGGACTCCCAGCTTCCGAGGGGCGTGTCCGACGCTACGCGCGTGACGGTGGGGAAGGTCCAGCGGCCGTTCTGCCCGGCCATGAAAGAAAAAGAGCCCGGGGAAGAACCCCGGGCTCTTTCTATCGAAACGGATCGCGCCAGCGATCAGGCGCGCTTGGGGATCACCACCTTCATCGACTCGTAGCCCTTCACGAAGGTCGAGTAGACGCGCTTGGGCTCTTCCACGAGCTGGATGTCGGGGAAGCGCTTCATGATCTCTTCCCAGATGATCTGGAGTTGGAGCTCGGCCAGACGGTTGCCGACGCAGCGGTGGATGCCGAAGCCGAACGACATGTGGTTACGCGGACGGGCGCGGTCGATGATGTAGTCGTTCGGACGCTCGATGACCTCGTCGTCGCGGTTGCCCGAGACGTACCACATGACCACCTTGTCGTCCTTGCGGATCTGCTTGCCGCCCAGCTCGAAGTCCTGGGTGGCGCGGCGGCGCATGTGGGCCAGCGGGGTCTGCCAGCGGATGGTTTCGGAGACCATCGAGGGGATCAGCGACGGGTTCTCGCGCAGCTTCCGGTACTGGTCCGGATTCTGGTTCAGGGCGTAGACCGAGCCGGAGATGGTGTTGCGGGTGGTGTCGTTGCCGCCGACGGTCAGCAGCACGACGTTCCCGAAATACTCGCGCGGCGACATGTCCCGGGTGTCGGGGCCGTGGGCGAGCATGGAGATCAGGTCGCCGGTCGGCTCGGAGTTGACCCGTTCGTTCCAGCGCTCGGTGAAGTAGGCGTGATACTCGAGGAAGATCTGCATCTTCTGCTCGAGGGTGTCGATCAGGCCATGACCGGGGACGGCGGTGACCACGTCGGACCAGTAGGTCAGCTTGCGGCGGTCGGCCTGGTCGATGCCGAACAGGGTGGCCAGGGTCATGGCCGTCAGTTCCATCGACACCTTGTCGACCCAGTCGAACTCCTCGCCGATCGGCAGGTTGTCGAGGATCTTGGCGGCGCGTTCGCGGATCAGCGGGCCCAGGATCTGCAGGTTGTGCGGAGCCACGACCGGGCTGACGGTCTTGCGCTGGATGTCATGCTTGGGCGGGTCCATGGCGATGAACATCGGCAACGGACCTTCGTCGCCGTTCTGGTCGGCGATGGTGATGCCCGGCTCGGACGAGAACACCTGATGATTGGTGTCGACCGACATGATGTCGTTGTACTTGGTGACCGACCAATAGGGGCCGTATTCGCTCTCGGCCGTGTAGTGGACCGGGTCTTCCTTGCGGAGACGCTCGAAGTTCCACCACATCTCATTGGCCTGGAAGAGGGCGGGCTGGGCCGGGTTGATCTGGTCGAGCGGCGTCGAATAGGCGAGTGCCCGCGCGTCCTTGCTCAAATCGATATTGCCGTCGCTCATGTAGAACTTCCTCCTCGGTCAACGCCCCGTGGTCTTCAGCCAAAGATGACGCATGCGTCAAGTTTTTTAGCGCATGTTTGGGCCGCCGTCCCATCCGATCTGCGTTTGGATGCAGTTTTTCTGCCTGTTTAAATCCAATAAGATTGATAGGAATTTGGCTCATGCGGAGTTCGGCCATGAGTCAAAGACCAGCGGTGGCGGTGATCGGGGCGGGGTTCTCGGGGCTGTTGACGGCGCTGCACCTGGCGGCGGCGCCCGATGGGCCGACGGTGCGGCTGATCGAGCGTTCCGGCGCATTCGGGCGCGGGGCGGCCTATGCGACGGCCAATCCAGATCACCTGCTGAACGTGCGGGTGGCCAATATGAGCGCCTATCCGGACGACCCGGACCACTTCACCCGCTGGCTGGCGGGGCGCGAGGGCTGGAGCGCTCATGGCGGGTTCGTGACCCGCGGCGTCTATGGCGACTATCTGCAGGACCTGCTGCGCCGGGCGCTGGAAAGCGCGCCCGCCGGGCGGTTGCTGCTGGAGCAGGACGAGGCGGTGGAGGTGCGGCGCGCCGGCGAAGGCTGGCGGGTGCGGCTGGCGCTGGGCCGCGAGATCGAGGCGGACGCGGTGGTGCTGGCGCTGGGTGTGCTGGCCCCGGCGCCGCCGGCCGCGGCGGGCGCCGACCTGCTGGCCTCGCCGCGCTACATCGGCGACCCGTGGGACCCGAAGGCGCGGCTGGATGGGGCGGCGAGCGACGTGCTGCTGATCGGCAGCGGCCTGACCATGATCGACGCGGCCATCAGTCTCTGGCGGCCGGGGCGGCGGTTCTGGGCGATCTCGCGTCGCGGGCTGGTTCCGCGGCCGCATGCGCCGACCGCGGGCGCGGCCGTCCCGATGCGGACGGCTGGATCGCCGCGAGAGCTGTTCGCGGCGGTGCGGGCGGCCTCGGATGGCGGCCGCTGGCGCGAGGCGGTCGACGCCCTGCGGCCGCATGTGCAGGGGATCTGGCTGGGCTGGAGCCTGGCCGAACGGCGCCAGTTCCTGCGGCATGTGCGGCCATGGTGGGACGTTCACCGCCACCGGCTGGCGCCCAGCGTGGCGCGGCGGATCGGGCTGATGATGCGCGGGCGCGAACTGGTGGTGCGGGCCGGGGAACTGACCGGCCTGGCCCTGACGCAAGGCGGCGTGGAGGCGACATGGCGGCCGCGGGGCGGCCGTGTGGCGCGCCGGCTGGGCGTTTCGGCGGTGGTGAACTGCAGCGGCTTCCTGGGCGACCTGGAGCAGGCGCGCGATCCGCTGCTGGCGCGGCTGCTGGCTTCGGGCCTGATCCGGCCCGATCCGTGCCGGCTGGGCGCGGAGGTCGATGTCGGATCGCGCCTGGTGGGGGCCGGCGGGCAGGCGCAAGCGGGGCTCTACGCCGTCGGGCCGCTGACCCGCGGCGCGTTTTGGGAGATCACCTCGGCGCCGGACATCCGCAGCCAGGCGGCTGGAGCCGCGCAGTCGATCCTCAGCACGTTGCGCCGGGCCAGGGCGGCTTGAGGCTATTTCGCCGGCGGCGGGGAGGGCTGCATAGGCGGGGCCGAGCCGTCGGCGGGGACCACGCCGGTGTCGCCGGCGTCGGGCGCGGCGGTCTGGGCCGGGCCGGGAACGGGCGTCGGCTGTGAGGTGTCGGGCATGGCCGCGCCGGTGGTCTCGCCCTGCGGCTCGGGGCGCTGGTCGCAGGCGGCCAGGGCGAAGGCGGCCATGGCGGCGGCCAGGATCAGGGTTTTCATGTCGGCTCTCCTCTCGGGTTTCAACTTCGCGGGGCGAGGGATGTTCCGAAGAACGCCCCGGTGTATGACCCGCCGGGCGCAAGGAAGAGCGAGGGGAAAGACCTGGCGGGCCAGCTCGTCCATATCGAAGACGCTGACGATCCGCGGACGGCCGCCTATCGGGACGTGCGCGAGCGCGACCTGGTCGGGCGTCAGGGACTGTTCGTGGCCGAGGGCGAGGTGGTGCTGCGGGTGCTGTCGCGCTCGCCGCTATGCGCGCCGGTGTCGCTGCTGGTGGCGCAGAAACGGTTGGCGGCCCTGGCCGAGGTGATCGAGGCCCTGCCGGACGGGACGCCGGTCTATGTCGCCGGCCAGGCGGCGATGGACGCCATCGTCGGGTTTCCGATCCATCGCGGCATGCTGGCGCTGGGGCGCAGGCGCGCGGCGCCGAGCGCCGACGAATTGCTGGCGAGGCTGCCGCGCGAGGCGCTGGTGCTGGTGCTGAGCGCGATCGCCAATCACGACAATATGGGCGGAATCTTCCGCAATGCGGCGGCGTTCGGCGCGGACGCGGTGATCCTCGATTCCGACTGCTGCGACCCGCTCTATCGCAAGGCGATCCGGGTTTCGGTGGGGGCCGCGCTGATCACGCCGTTCGCGCGGCTGGCGCCGGGCGAGGACCTGCCCGGCCTGCTGGCGGCGCATGGGTTCGAGGCGTTGGCGCTCAGCCCGCGCGGGGCGCAAACCCTGGCGCAGACCGAGCGGGCGGCGCGGGCGGCTGTGCTGCTGGGGGCCGAGGGGCCGGGGCTGGCGGACGACCTGCTGGCGCAGGCGCGCACGGTCCGCATTCCGATGGCGGGCGCGTTCGATTCCCTCAATGTGGCGGCGACCTCGGGGATCGTGCTGCACCACCTGGCCTTCATGGCGAAGCGGCGGAGCGCCTGATCTCAGCGCGCGCGGCGGACGGCGACCGAGCCTGCGTCGGACTCGTCGATCAGCGAGCGGGTCAGGTTGAGGATGGCGGTGCGCATCGAGGGTTGCTGGACGCTGGCGAAGGCTTCCAGCAACTGGACCGCGCCCGGCACGGCGAGCTTTTCGAACAGGCCCTCGTCGCTGAACGGGGTGGCGGTCTCGCCGACCAGTTCGCCGACGGTGGTGTCGAGCCTCTGGGCGATGCGCACGAGCATGGAGGCCGACACGCGGTTGGCGCCGCGCTCGTATTTCTGGACCTGCTGGAAGCTGACGCCCAGGTGTTCGGCCAGAGTCGACTGGGATACGCCCAGCCACTTGCGGCGGACGCGGATGCGGTGGCCGACCGCGACGTCGATCGGATCCGGGCCTTGGTCTTCAGAATGCTCGTTCACTAGAGAACGTCCTCGATCACGGTGCGCCATGGCGACGCTTCGGCTCTCTGGCATGGCCGCAACCCGCCCGGCCACACCTTTATCGTGAGGCGGGTATTGCGGCGCAACAGAAAGTTAATACGCGCCTCTAACGCGATTCTGGATTGCAGCCTTACATGCGAGCCGGGCGGCTCAATGGCGCCTTAACCTTGCCCCCGCAGTATCGGCGGGGTTTTCGGGGCGGAGAACGGGCATGGCGACAGGCGCGGGGGAACAGCGTCCCTTGGGGCTGGACATATCCCAGGCTGTCTGCGACCGCGCCTCGCGGTTGGCCAAGACGATGTTCGGCGCGCTCGACGCCCAGGTGGTCCTGACGCGCGACGGCGAAATCTGGTGCAGCCGCGAGCGGCGTGAAGACGTCCGACGGACCCGCGACCGCGGCGTCGAGATCGTGCTGGCCGAGGGCCGGCTGCTCTGGATCGAGGACGCGCGGAAGGACGAGCGCTTCGCCGGCCTGCCCCCAGTGGTCGGGCCGCCGCATCTGCGGTTCTATGTCGGCGCGCCGATCCGCCTGGCCGACGGATCGACACCGGGCGTGCTGGCGGTGGCCGGCGTGGAGCCGATGGCCTTCGACCCCAGGCTGGCGGCGCGGCTGGGCGACCTGGCGCAGTTCGTCGCCGACGATTGGGAGCGGGCCCAGACCGCGCGCGCGCGGGAGGAGAGCCTGCGCGAGCGGGACGCGGTGCGCGCCACCCTGGCGGCGATGATCGAGGCGATGCCGGTGGCTGTGGTGCTGACCGACGCCGAGCTGCGGGTGGTCAAGGCGAGCCCCCGGTGGATCAGGACTCTGGGCCTGGAAGGCCGCGAGATCGAGGGGCGGTCGGTCTGCGAACTGGCCCCGCGCGAGTTCGAGCCCTGGCGCGAGACCTATGCGCGGGTGCTGGCCGGGGAGGCCATCCGCGCCGAGCGGTTCTCGGTCACGGGCGACGACGGGACCCTGCGCTGGTACAGCGCCGAACTGGCCCCCTGGCGCACCGCCGGCGGCGCGGTCGGCGGCATGATCCTGGCCAGCCACGAGATCACCGACGTGGTGCGGGCGCTGGAAGCGACGGAGCGTTCGGAAGAGCGCCTGAAGCTGGCCATGCAGATCGCCGACGTCCACGTCTTCGAGATGGACTACCTGCGCCGCGAACTCATCAAGGTCGGGGCCGAGGACACCTTCTTTACCGAGCCCAAGACCTTCGAGGAGCTGGAGCACGACCTGTTCAGCACCATCGATCCGCGCGACCGGGCCGCGATCATCGCGGCCTGGCAGGCGCATCTGGCCGGCGAGGAGGGGCCGATGCCGGAATACCGCATCGCGCGGACCGACGGGGTGGAGGTCTGGGCGACCGGCGCGACGCGGCTGTTCAGCGACCCTCGCGGACGGCCGGTGCGGGTGGTCGGAGCCATCCAGAACGTCACCACCCGCAAGATGGCCGAGCGGGCGCTGGTGCAGGCCAAGGAGGAGGCCGAGGCCGCCAACCGCGCCAAGTCGGCGTTCCTGGCCACGATGAGCCATGAAATCCGCACGCCGCTGAACGGGGTGCTGGGCATGGCCCAGGCCATGGCGGCCGATGCGGCCCTGCCCGAACGCCAGCGCGAGCGGCTGGAGGTGATCCGGCAATCGGGCGAGACGCTGCTGGCCATCCTCAACGACGTGCTGGACCTGTCGAAGATCGAGGCCGGTAAGCTGGAGCTCGAGGAGACCGAGTTCGACATCGAGGACCTGGCGCGCGGGGCGCACGCCGCCTTCGCCGCCATCGCCCGGAGCAAGGGGCTGGAGTTCTCGCTGGCCATCGAGGCGCGGGCGCGGGGCGTCTATCGCGGGGATTCCACGCGGGTGCGCCAGATTCTCTACAACCTGCTCTCCAACGCGCTGAAGTTCACCGAGCAAGGCCAGGTGTCGGTCGAGGCCGCGCATGGATCGGCAGGACTCACGCTCATCGTGCGCGACACTGGCATCGGCGTGTCGCCGGACCGGCTGAGCAGCCTGTTCGCCAAGTTCGAGCAGGCCGACGCCTCGACCACGCGGCGGTTCGGCGGCACGGGGCTGGGCCTGGCGATCTGCCGCGAGCTGACCGAGATGATGGGCGGCCAGATCGTGGCGTCGAGCCGGCCGGGCGAAGGAACGACCTTCGTCGTGACCCTGCCGCTGCGGCGGGTGGAGGGCGCACGCCAGCATGCCGCGGCGCCGGCCGTCGAGGCGTTCGACGGGCGGCGTGCGGCGGCGCTGCGGGTGCTGGCGGCCGAGGACAATCCGGTCAACCAACTCGTGCTCAAGACCCTGCTGGAGCAGGTGGGCATAGAGCCGGTGATCGTCGACGACGGGGCCAAGGCGCTGGAGGCCTGGTCACAGCAGCCGTGGGACCTGGTGCTGATGGACGTGCAGATGCCGCGGATGGACGGGCCGACGGCGACGCGGATGATCCGGGCCCGCGAGCGGGCCGAGGGTCGGGCGAGGACGCCGATCGTCGCCCTGACCGCCAACGCCATGGCCCATCAGGTGGCGGAGTACGCCGAGGCCGGCATGGACGATTTCGTGCCCAAGCCCCTGGAGATCGCGCGGCTGTACGAGATCCTGGAGCTGGCCTTGCAGAGCGCCGAGGCCGCCCGCGCGGCTTGACGCCGCGCAAAGCGCCTATCGACAAGCTGCGTCAAGCTTGTGAACATCGTTCACCCGCAGCGAGATCCTATTTCGGATTTCGCTTAAAAGCTTTTGAATTTAAACAATTTTCTTGATTGAGCCGGCGCGACTTCGCCGGAGACGCCCTGGAGGATCGCCATGACTCGCAGACCGAGCGCCCTCGTCGCTGCGGAGGCGAACTGATGCCGTGGGTGCAGGGCGGCGCGCCGCGGCGGCGGCCTTATCATGTCGGCAACCTGCGGGCGTTGCTTCTGAACGAGGCGCGGGCCCTGCTGGAACAGGGCGGCCGCTCGGAGCTGAACCTGCGCGCCCTGGCCGCGCGGGCGGGGATCGCGGCCGGTTCGGTCTATCATCACTACGCCTCGAAGGCGGCCCTGATGGCGGGGCTGGCGGCCAGCGGCTTCCGCGACCTGGAGGCCAGCCTGCGCGAAGCCTCCGAACAGGCGCCGACCGAGACGCCGATCCGCACCGCAGCCCTGGCCTATTTCGCCTTCGCGCGCGCCCAGCCGGCGCTCTACGAGCTGATGTTCGACGCCGCCCTGATGACCGACCCGGAGGCGGCGGCGGCCCGCGACAGCGCCTTTGCGGTGCTGGAGGAGCTGATCGGCAAGGCGCCGAGCCAGCAGGGCGTCGAGCCGGACCTGGTCCACAAGGTCGCCTTGGCGGTCTGGGCCTGCGGCCATGGCGCCGCCTCCCTGACCCTGGCCGAGGGCGCGGCCCGGGACTCGCCGCTGATGGAAGACGTGATCCAGGGGCTGGAGGTGCTGTTCCGACGCCGCTGAGCGGAACCGGCGCGGCCACGCCCCTTGATTTTGACCGCGAAGCCCGCTCGTTAAGGCCATGACCAAAGGCCCGAAGATCACTGTGGCCGGGGCCGGCGCGCTCGGCCTCACCACGGCGCTCGCCCTGGCGGACGCTGGGGCGCAGGTGACGGTGTTCGATCCGGCCGGGCTGGGCGACAACGCCTCGGGCGTGGCGGCGGGCATGTTGGCGCCGGCCTTCGAGGCGGTGCTGGACGCCGCCGCGACGCCGCACTTCGACCTGCTGTTGGCGGCCCGCGACCTGTGGCCGGCGCTGGAGGCGCGGATCGGGATCGTCGTCGACCGGGCGGGCGCGCTGGCCACGGGCGACAGCGCCCATCTGGCGGGAGTGGAGGCGCGGCTGCGGGGGCTTGGCCTGCATCCGACGGAGTTGGAGCGCCGGGCGCTGGAGGGGCTGGCGCCGGGCCTGGCGGCGGATTGGGGCCGCGGCCTGCTGGTGCGCGAGGACTGGCGGATCGAGGCGAAGGCGGCGCTGGCGGCCCTGCGGCGCGCCGCCGAGGCGGCCGGAGTGGAGTTCCGCCAGGCCGCGGCCACCGGCTTCGAGGGCGGCGAGCGGCTGGTGATCGCCACGGGCGGCGGCCGCGACCTGGCGGTGGTGGCGCCGGAGCTGTCGCACCTGTCGCCGATCAAGGGACATATCCTGCGCACGCGCGACGTCGATTATCGCGGCGTGGTGGTGCGGGGGCCTGGAGCCTATGTGACCGGCGCGCCGGGGGGGCTGACCGTCGGCGCGACCATGCAGGCGGGCGCGGCGGACCGGGCGGTAGAGCCGGATCAGGCCGCGCCGCTGGAGGCGGCCGGGGCGCGGCTGTTCCCGGCGCTGGCGGGGGCGAGGTTCGAGGCCGAGACCGGGGTGCGGGCGGCGACGCCCGACGGCCTGCCGCTGGTCGGGCGCGGGCGGCACCATGGCGTGCTGCTGGCGGTGGGAGCCAGGCGCAACGGCTGGCTGCTGGCGCCGCTGGTCGCCCGGCTGATCGCCGCTTGCGTGACGGAGGGGGAAGCCGGCCCCTATGCCGAGCGCCTGAGTCCGGCGCGGTTCGACGCCGGCTGAAGCGGCTTTGGGGAGGACGGACGATGAGCGGCTTCTGGCTGAGCGAGGAACAGGAAGCCATTGTCGAGAGCGTTGCGCGCCTCTGCGCCCAGTTCGACGCCGACTACTGGAGGCGGACCGACGAAACCGGCGATTTTCCTGAGGAATTCGTCGCAGCCATGGCCGCTGGCGGCTGGCTGGGAACGGCCATGCCGGCCGAGCTGGGCGGGGCGGGGCTGGGCCTGACCGAGGCGGCGCTGGTCATGCAGGCGGTAGCGCAGTCAGGGGCCGGGTTCTCCGGCGCGAGCGCCATGCATCTCAACATCTTCGGGCCGATGCCGATCGTCCGGTATGGAAGCGATGAACTCCGGAACCGGGCGATCCCGCGATTGATGTCCGGGGAAGACAAGATCTGCATCGGCATCACCGAGCCGGATGCGGGGCTGGACACCACCAGCCTGACCACGCGGGCGGTGCGGACCAACGACGGCTATGTGATCTCCGGCCGCAAGGTGTGGACCACCATGGCCCAGCGCGCCAACAAGATGCTGATCATCGCGCGCACGACGCCGCGCGATCAGGTGAAGAAGGCGACCGAAGGGCTCAGCCTGTTCTACACCGACTTCGACCGCTCGAAGATCAGCGCCACGGTGATCCCGAAGATGGGCCGCAAGGCGGTGGAGTCGAACAGCGTCTTCATCGACAGCCTGGAAGTCCCGGCCGGCGACCTGATCGGCGAGGAGGGGCGCGGGTTCTATTACCTGCTCGACGGGCTGAACCCGGAGCGGGTGCTGTTCGCGGCCGAGGCCGTGGGGTTGGGGCGCGCGGCCCTGGCGCGTGCGGCGGGCTACGCCAAGGAGCGCGTAGTGTTCGGCCGGCCGATCGGCCAGAACCAGGGGGTGGCCCATCCGCTGGCCAGGGCCTGGGCCGAGCTGGAGGCGGCGAACCTGATGGCGTTCAAGGCCGCGGCCCTGTTCGACGCCGGCCGCGAGTGCGGGGCCGAAGCCAACGCGGCCAAGTACCTGGGCGGGGAGGCGGGGTTCCTCGCCTGCGAGGCGGCGGTGCTGTCGCACGGCGGCATGGGCTACGCCAAGGAGTTCCACGTCGAGCGCTATTTCCGCGAGGCGATGATCGCGCGGATCGCCCCGATCAGCCGCGAGATGGTGCTGAACTACATCGCCGAACGGGTGCTCGGCCTGCCCAAGAGCTATTGAACAGGCCGAGCGCGGCGCTCAGCCGAGGTTGAAGCGGATCGGGATCTGCACGGTCCCACCCTCCACCGCCTGGCCGTCGCGGGTCATGGGGCTCATGCGGAAGAAGGGCGCGAGCTTCAGGGCCGCGCGGCCGAACCCTTCGTCGGCCGGAGTTTCGCGGACCACCGAGCAGGCGCTGAGCAGGCCGGAGGCGCTGACCTGGCAGGCGAGGGTCGCGGTTCCGCCGATTCCGCGGCGCTGGGCGGAGTCGGGATAGAAGCGTGCGAACTCGCGGGCGCCGGGGCGCTTCAGCCAGTCGGGCGAGACGATCACCGGCGCGGGCGCCGGAGCTGGCGTCGCCGGCGGGGCGATGGTCGCGGGCGGGGCGAGCGGGGGCGAGCTGAGCGCTGGGGCCATCGGGATCGGCGCGACCTGCAGCGGCGCCTGGACCGGCGCGCTGACCCGCGGGCTCACCGGCCGCGGCCGGTCCTGCGGCGGTTCGACCTTGGGCGGGGGGCGCAGGGTGACGGTCTCCACCGAGATGATCGGGCCTTCGGGCAGGGGCGGCGCCTGCGGCGGGGTCCAGGTCTTCACGGCCAGATAGGCGGCCAGGCCGGCGTGGATCAGCACCGACAGCGCGACGGCGGCGGTGACGGCGGGCGAGCGTCGTGGCCGCGGCGCGGCGGGGCCGGCGGCGAGGGGCAGGAATTGACGGACGACCATGGCGACCTCCCTTTGTTTCTTGCGTCGCTGAAACAAAGGGTCGCGCCGCGATCGTGGCTGCAGCTTGACCTTGGGGAAGCGTAACCGTGGCGGGGCGGTGACCTTCCGGCGCCGGCTGGCCGAACATGGTTAGCGCCGCGTTAACCATGAGCGGCGACATCTGGCGCATGTCGATCCAGGGAATCAGGGGAGCCGTGGAGGCCGCGATCCAGCGGGCCTCCAACGCCACCGGCGTCGACTTCACCTTCCTGATGCGCACGGCGCACCGCGAGAGCGGCTACAACCCCAAGGCCAAGGCGTCGTCGTCCTCGGCGGCCGGGCTGTTCCAGTTCGTCGAGCAGACCTGGCTCTCGACCCTCAAGCAGCATGGGGCGAAATACGGCTACGCCCGCTACGCCGACTTGATCACCAAGGGGGCGGACGGGCGCTATCGCGTGGCCGGGGCCGAGGCGCGCAAGGCGGTGATGGACCTGCGGCTGGACCCGCATGCGGCCTCGCTGATGGCCGGGGAGCTGACCTCGGACCACGCCTCGTACCTGCGCGGGCGGGTGGGACGCACGCCGACCGCGGGCGAGCTCTATGCGGCGCACTTCCTGGGGCCGCAGGGCTCGGCGCGGCTGATCGAGGCGATGCGCAGCCAGCCGGGCGCCAGCGCGGCCAGCCTGTTCCCCGATGCGGCCGGCGCCAACCGCTCGATCTTCTATCGCGACGGCCGGCCCGCCACGGTCTCGGAGGTCTATGCCAACCTGACGCGGACGGGGGGCGCAGGCCTGGCGGCGCCGGCGGCCAGGCCCGTGCAGGAGAGCAGTGGCTTCATCCAGTACGCCTCGGCCCGCCAGCAGGCCATGCAGGTGAGCCAGGAGGCGATGGTCGACCTGATCCTGCGCGGCAGCAAGGCCGACGACGACGCCAGCTCCAGCCTGCGGGCGACCGGCTCGCTGTTCACCAGCGAAATGCTGCGGGTGCTGTCCGAGGCGCGGGACAAGAAGAGCTAGGCGGCGCGCGATGACGCGCGATCAGGCATCGGGAAACAGAAGAGCCTCGTAGTCGCGGGCGTCATGCAGGACATGGAGGATCGTCACGCGGCCCGCCTCGGCGCGGTAGAAGATGAGATAGGCGCCATGGGGCCGACGGCGAATCCCGAGCCGCTCATACCGTGGGACGAGTGGAAATCCGTTCGGGATGTCGCCGATCTCACGTGCGGCGGCGATCAATTCGCGAATGAAGCTCCGGGCGCGTGAGGGACTATCTTGCGCGATATAGTCGCCAATGCGTTCGAGATCGTCGCGGGCTTCGTCCGAGAGGACGACCTTCACCGATCGCCGCCGGCTTCATCCATGGCCGCATATTTTGCGTCGAGGGTCTCCAGCACGGTATCGAGATCGTGGACACGCCCCTTGTCGGCGTCGTCGAGCCCGCGGCGGATCGAAGCGTCGAGCGCTGCAAGGCGGGTTTCGCGCTCATGAATGAGACGAACGCCCTCGCGCATGACCTCGCTGCGTGAATTGTAGCGGCCCGTCTTTACGAGGCTGGCGACGAAATCTTCCAGCCGGCTTCCGAGATTGACGCTGCTCGCCATGACCGATCTCCCACCCGAATATAGCGCGGGCTGATAATAGTTATCAACGCTAAGCGGCGGCGCCGGCGGCGATCAGGGCTTCGATGTCCTCGGACGAATAGCCGAGCTCGGTCAGGACCTCGCGGGTGTGCTGGCCAAGGTCGGGCGAGGCCGGGCGGGTCTGGCGCTCCAGGCCGGGGAACAGGGCCGGGGCGGCGGGCGAGCGATAGGTTCCGCCCTGGCCGTCCTCGACCTCGACGAAGGCGCCGGCGGCGGCGGCCTGCGGGTCGGCGGCGACCTGGGCCGGGGACTGGACGGGCGCCCAGACGAAATCGACCGCGTCCAGGCGGGCGGCGATCTCGTCGAAGTCCAGGGCGTTGAAGGCCTTGTCGAGTTCGGCGACCAGCTCGGCGCTGTGCAGGCGGCGGACGCGGCCGGTGGCGAAACGCTCATCGGCGGGCAGGTCGGGGCGCTCGAAGATCTTGCAGAGGGTCTGCCAGTCGTTGCTGGCCCCGCGGGGATTGAGCACGAACCAGCGCTCGTCGCGGCTGCGATAGAAATTGGCCAGCGGATCGAAGGGGGCGTTGCGCGGGCGGTTGGAGGCGAGCTTGCCGAAGGCGAGCTGGACGGCGAGGTCGGAGCCGACCGAATAGACGCCCGTCGCCAGCAGCGAGGTCTGGACGACGCGGCCCTGGCCGGTGCGCTCGCGCTCGTAGAGGGCCGCGAGGATGGCCGAGACGGTGGCGAGCGAGGTGGTGTGGTCGCCGACCCCGGTGCGCAGGATGAACGGGTCCGAGCCCTTGGGCGCGTGCATGTGGGCGACGCCGGCCCGCGACCAGAAGGCGGTGACGTCGAAGCCCGGCTTGGCGGCGTCGGGGCCTTCCAGCCCATAGCCGGTGACCATGGCGTAGATCAGCCGTGGGTTGGCGGCGCGCAGGGCTGCTTCGTCCAGGCCGGCGCGCTTGAGGGCCGCGGGACGGACGTTAGTCAGGAAGACGTCGGCCTGTGCCGCGAGGCGGGCCAGGGCATCGCGCCCCTCGGGCTTGGAGATGTCGAGGACGATGGCGCGCTTGCCGCGGTTGTCGAGGCCGAAGGTTGGGTTGCTGGCGATCTCGCTCTTGGCGTCGCCGAAGACGTGCCGCATCGGGTCGCCCTCGGGCCGCTCGACCTTGACCACCTCGGCGCCCCAGTCGGCCAGCACGCCGGCGGCGCCGGGCGCGGCGATGTAGGAGGCGAACTCGACGACCTTGAGACCCTGCAGCAGCACTTTCACGCCTCCCTCTTTGATTGGAGCGCATCTTGGCTGGGCGGGGGCGGCGCCTCAAGGGCGTGCGAGCGGCGTCAGGCGAAGGCGCGCAGGGGACGGTCGTCGTCGCGCTCGGCGGCGACCGCCTCGGCGATGGCGCGGGCGACGGCGTTGACGCTGACCGGCTTGCGCAGCACCGCATCGGCGCCGGAGGCGACGCATTCGCGGGCTTCGTCGGCGTCGCCGCCGATCACGGCGACGATGGGCACGGCCGCGCAGGCGCCGTCGAGCGCGCGGACCGCGGCGATGGCGGCCGGCCCGTCGAGATTGGGCATCCGCCCGTCGATCATCAGCAGGTCGAACTCGCAGACGCTGGCGAGGTCGACCGCGCGGCGGCCGTCGACCGCGTGGACGACCTGGTGGCCCAGTTGCTCGATCACCGCGCGCAGCATGGCCGCGTTGAGGGCGTCGTCCTCGGCGATCAGCACGCGCAGGGCCTGGCGCGCTTCGGGGGCTGCGGCCGGACCGGCGGCGGCCTCGCTCGCCGCCTGCGACGGGCGTTCGGCCAGGGCCATGTCGTCGAAGGGCAGTTCGAGGCGGAAGCAGGAGCCGACGCCGACGGCGCTGTGGGCGGCCAGCTCGCCGCCCATCAGCCGGGCGAGGCGACGCGACAGCGACAGGCCAAGGCCTGCGCCCGAGGTGCCGGCGCTGGTGCGGGCGATGCGGTTGAACGGCTCGAAGGCCTGCTCCAGCTCCTCGCGCGCCAGGCCAGGGCCGGTGTCGGCGATCTCGATGGCGAGCATGCCGGTTGCGGTGAGTTCCGCGCGCGCCTCGACCCGTCCGCGGACGGTGAACTTGAGCGCGTTGCCGAGCAGGTTGGCGAGGATCTGGCGCACCCGATGGGCGTCGGCGACGGCCGCGCCCCGCCGCAGGCCCGCGAGTTCGGGATCGATGTGGAGCGACAGCTCCAGACCCTTGGCCGCGGCGTGGGGGCGGTTGAGGATGACGAGGTCGCCGAGCAGGGCGAGGGCGTCGAACGGCTCGCGCTCGACCTCCAGGCGGCCGGCCTCGGCGGTTTCGGAATCGAGGGTGGTGTTGAGCACGGCGAGGAGGTCGTTGGCCGCATCGAGCGCCGCCAGCAACTGCTCGCGCGAGGGGGCGGCGCGGCCGTTGCGCCCGACGGCGGCCGAGAGGACGTGGGCGACGCCGGTCAGGCCGTTGCGGATCTCGTGGCTGAGGGTGGCCAGGAGGTCGGATTTCGACTGGGCCAGGCGCTGGGCCTGGTCGGTCTGGCTGGCGCGCTCGGATATGAGGTGTTCGCGCTCGGCGGCGAGGGTGAACTGGCGGCGCAGCAGGCGGTTGACGATGAGGGCCAGCGCCAGGGCCAAAGCGATCGCGCCCCAGGCCGTATTGGCCAGCGCCTTGTCTTCCTGGATGTCGTGAAGGAAATAGAGCGGCCCGGCCGCCGTGGCGCCGCCGACGATGAGCAGGCTGGGCAGCCAGGGCGAGGTGAAGAAGATCACCATCACCGCCGCGGCCACCGAGATCAGCAGCAGCGGCGTGCGCGCCGGCCCCGCGCCGTCGGCGAAGGCGGCGATCTGGCCGACGGCGATCGACCAGAGCAGGCCGGCCAGGATGTGCATCCGGCTGCGGTCGCGCAGGTTCGCGGCGTTCTGCGGCTGCTTCAGCCAGTTGACGATGATGTAGAAGACGCCCCAGGCGGCGGCGAAGATCGCGAAGGTCCCGGTCATCCAGACGGCGTTGAGCGCGTAGGAGCCGGCCCAGACATAGAACGGCAGGCTGACGGCGAAGGCCGCCAGGGCGTGGGGGAGCAGCGAGGTCTGGGTGTCGAGCGCTTGCCGCGCCACCGAACCATCGAGGGCGGCGGTCTGTTCGATCTCTGGCGGCATGGACCCATTCCTCGGCGGCAAGAGCCGACCCTATCGGCGCACGGTTGGCGACAGGTTACGGCGCAGCGTAAATCCCCCGGGAAGGCCGCAACCGTTCATTAAGCTTAACCATCGATTATCCATCTTGGCGGGGCCTTCGGCCGCCGCCGAAGGGCGAGGGGGCCATGGCGACGACGCGGGCGGCGCTGACCGAAGAGGACATCCGTACGCTGGTCAGGGGCGCCACGCCCGACGAACGGGCGCTGGCCGCGCACAAGATCTGCCGCACGCTGGACGGCGCGGTTCTGACCGAGGCCGACCGGGAACGGGCCCACGAGATTCTCCGCGTCCTGGCGCAGGATGCGGCCGAACTGGTGCGCGCGGCGCTGTCCACCACCCTGAAATCCTCGCCGCTGGTGCCGCGGGACGTCGCTCTGCAACTGGCCAAGGATGTGGAGTGCGTCTGCCTGCCGATCCTTGGCGCCTCGCCGGTCTTCACCGACGCCGACCTGATCGAGATCGTCCGGATCGGCGGCCCGGTGCGGCAGGTGGCGGTGGCCAAGCGGCCACGGGTGTCGCAGGCGCTCAGCCAGGCGATCGTCGAACAGGGCTGCGAGCGAGCGGTCGAGGCGGTCTGCGCCAACGACAACGCCGATTTCGCCGAGCAGACCCTGAAGGCTGCGGTGGAGCGGTTCGAAGCTTCGGACCGGGTGCTGACCGCGATCGCCTATCGCCGGGTCCTGCCGCTGTCGGTGACCGAGAAACTGGTCCGGCTTGCCTCCGACCAGGTGCGCGACCACCTGCTGAACCATCACCAGATTCCCGCGGACCTGGCGCTGGAGATCGCCACGACCGCGGCCGAGCGGGCGACCGTCGACCTGGTGGACGAGGCCGGGCGCACGCCGGACGTCAAGGGTTTCGTCGCCCATCTGCACCGCAACAACCGGCTCACCGCCTCGCTGCTGTTGCGCGCCCTGGCGCATGGCCACATGACCTTCCTGGAGTGGGGGCTGGCGGAACTGGCCAGCGTGCCGCACCACCGCACCTGGCTGATGATCCACGACGCCGGGCCGCTGGGCCTGAAGGCGATCTATGAGCGGGCGGGACTGCCGGCGCGGCTCTACAGCGCGTTTCGCGCGGGCGTGGACACCTATCACTCGATGGAGTTCGAC
The DNA here is from genome assembly GCF_041920015.1 of Phenylobacterium sp. Lineage (GTDB taxonomy): Bacteria > Pseudomonadota > Alphaproteobacteria > Caulobacterales > Caulobacteraceae > Phenylobacterium. Next base: position 25,129 of record NZ_JAYRST010000015.1, on the reverse strand, counting down.
GGCGGCGCGCGTGACCGCGAGCGGTTCCAGGAGCGGATGCTGCAGCGGTTCCTGACGCAGCCGCTGACGGCGGCGCGCGAGGACGTCGACTATCTGCTCGACAAGATGGACCGGCTGTCCGAGGCGGCGCGCGATTCCCACATGGCCGTCCGCGCCTGAGCTGCTGCCGCGACGTCATGCTTGCGCGGCCGGGTGGCGAGCCTGAAACTTGCGGCATGAGCGCTTCCGACATCAAACCCGCCGCCACCATCCTGCTGCTGCGCGACGATCCGGGCCTGGAGGTGCTGATGGTCAAGCGCCACCACCAGATCGACTTCGCCTCGGGCGCGCTGGTGTTCCCGGGCGGCAAGAGCCATGCGGGCGACCATGACCCCGCCTGGGCCGAGCATGCGATCGGCTGGGAGCGGTTCGACGCCGAGCAGCGCGGCCTGCGGACCGCCGCCATCCGCGAGGCTTTCGAGGAGGCCGGCATCCTGCTGGGGCGCGACGCGGCCGGCGCGCCGATCCGGGGCGAAAGCGCCAGCCTGGAGGTGCGGCTGAAGGTCGATGCGGGCGAGTTGGCGTTCCTGGACCTGGTGCGCGACCTGGGGGTGAAGATCGACCTGGACGCCCTGACGGTGTTCGCGCGGTGGATCACCCCGCCGCTGACGCCCAAGCGGTTCGACACCTGGTTCTATGCGGCGGCCGCGCCTGACGACCAGGTGGCGGCGTGCGACGGCCGCGAGACGGTGGACGCCGAGTGGATCGCGCCGGGCGAAGCCTTGCGGCTGGCCCAGGCCGGCGAGCGCAAGGTGATCTTTCCGACCCGGATGAACCTGCAACTGCTGGCGGAAGCCGAGAGCGCGGACGATTGCGTGGCGCGCGCGCAGGCGCGGCGGCTGGTCACGGTGGAGCCGCAGATCCAGGATCGACCCGGCGGCAAGGTGCTGGTCCTGCCGCCAGACGCCGGTTATGGCGCGGTGGAGGAGCCGCTGGAACGGGTGATGTAACCTTCGGCCTCAGGCCGCGGCGGCGACCTTGCGCTCCAGCTCTTCGATGAGCACGCGGCCGATGGGATGGTCGTCGGTCTTGATGCTGTCGCGCACGGCGGCCTTGATCGCGTCGATATGGGCGTCGATCAGGGCCAGGGAGGCGGTGAGGCGCTTGTCCTTGTCGTCGATCAGCCGGCAGAGCGAGGCGCCGATACGGGTGATCAGCGGGAACTCGTAGGTCGTGCCGAGCCCCTTGAGGTCGTGAGCGCGCAGATAGAGGGTCTCCATGGCCTCGACGGTCATGCCCTCGTCACGGACGCGCTGGCGGGCGGCGTCGAGCTTGACCACTTCGTCGGCCAGCCATTGGGCGAAATTGCCCGACAGGCTCTTCAGGGCCGCCTCGGCCTTGGCGATGGCCGCCGGGTCGATGGCGCCGAACCGACCGCCGACCTTCAGGCGAAGGTTGGGGGGCTGGATGACCGGGTTCTGCTGGCTCACAACGCGCCTCCTGGGACTGCGTTCGAAAGCCTAGCTCTCAGGCGTTAACAACGCATGATCCGCGCAGTTGATTGTTATCAAACGGAAAACTGTTCGGAAAGCACGCGCTCCTCGAGGCTGCGGCCGGCGTCGAACAGCATGTGAAGGGCGACGTCGCGAGTTTCGGCGACCTGGACCTCGACCACGTCGCGCACCTCGAAATTGTCCGCCACGGCGCTGACCGGGCGCTTGTCGGCCTCGAGGATTTCGAAGGTGACCGTGGCGGTGTGGGCCAGCAGGGCGCCGCGCCAGCGGCGCGGGCGGAAGGCGCTGATCGGGGTGAGGGCCAGCACCTTGGCGTCGAGAGGGATGATCGGGCCGTGCGCCGAGAGATTGTAGGCGGTTGAGCCGGCCGGGGTGGCGACCAGGGCGCCGTCGCAGGAGAGTTCGGCCAGCCGCACCTTGCCGTCGATGGAGATGCGCAGCTTGGCGGTCTGGCGGGTCTGGCGCAGCAGCGAGACCTCGTTGATGGCCAGGGCCTCGTGGCGCGCGCCGGTGATGTCGACGGCCCGCATGGAGAGCGGATGGATCACCGCCTGCTCGGCGGCGGCGATCCGTTCGAGCAGGCCGTCTTCGCTGTACTCGTTCATCAGGAAGCCGACCGAGCCGCGGTTCATGCCGTAGATCGGCCGGCCGTTCTTGAGGTTCTCGTGCAGGGTCTCGAGCATGAAGCCGTCGCCGCCGAGGGCGACGATGACCTGGGCGTCCTCGGCGCTGGCCTGGCCGTAGCGGGCGATGAGGGCGGCCTTGGCCTCCTGGGCCTCGGGGCGGTCGCTGGCGGCGAAGGCCAGCCGGGTCACGAATGGCTCAGGCTTGAACATTCCGGGCAGAAGTCAGGGAAACGGGCGATCCGTCAACCGGGGTTCACGGTCTGGCGGAACGCGGCGCCGGCGATATTGGCGTCGAACGGCCCGAAGGCTCCGGACGCCCGGCGCGCGCCTTCGGACCCGCCGCCGGGGCGTCCGCCGTTGAGGTCGCGGACCATGGCCAGGATGGTCGGAAAGGCGCTGCGGTCGATGCCGACCGCCGCGCAGGCCAGGGCGAGCAGTTCGGGACGGTCGGAATCGAGGGCGCGGCGCACCTGGCTCTCTTCGAAGCGCCCGAGCGCGGCCAGGCCCGCGGCGAAGAGGGGCAGGCGGCCTTCCTTGAGGGCGCGCAGCAGGTAGCCGGCGCGCAGTTGGCCGGCGGCGCTGAGCTTGGCGACCAGACGCCGTTCCATATCCTCGCGCTCGTCGTCGCGGGCCAGGGTGCGCCCCTCGCACGCTTCGGCGGCGGTTCCGGCGTGGGCCTCGCGGACGGAGGCGGCGATGGCGGCGTCGAGCGCGACGGGATCGAGACGGAAGCGTTCGACCAGCGACTGGCGGATCGCCTGTCCGACCCAGAGATAGAGGCGAGCGGCGAGGTCGCCGGAGAGGGCAGGGTGCCGCGCCAGCGGGGAGCGGATGGCGGCGTGGCGCTGGGCCGCCTCGACCAACCGTTCCAGGTCGTGCGCGCCGAGCGCGGCGCTGGCGTTGCCGGCCAGGGCGGTGAGAACGGCCGGCTCGCTCTGCTGCAGGATGGCGGCGATCACCGGCGGGCCGATGCCTGGGCGGCCGGCCACCTCGATCTGGTGCTCGATCGTCGCCTCGACCAGCAGGCGCACGAGGTCGTGGTCCTTGAGGACCGGGCTGCCGGCGATCACCGGCCGGGCGATCTCGATGTCGTCCAGGGCCAGGACGTTGATGAGGGCGGGCGGCGCCCATTCGGCGGCGGAGAGCTTTTCGGACAGCCGGCGGCGGATGTCGCGCTCGGCCTCGACCACCAGGCTCATGAAGATCGAGTTGAGCAGGGCCTGGATCGGCTGGGAGGTCATCAGGCCGACGGCTGCGTCTCCGGCGTCGCAGAGGTCGACGATGGCCAGGAGCAGGCGTTCGCGATCGGCCGGCGCGCGGCTGCGCGCCAGGTTCAGCAGTTCGTCGGTCTTGGCGGCGAAGCTCAAGCGCGCATTCCGAAACGATGAAGCCGGACCATCGCGGTCGGGCGACCCCGGTGACTCTGCATCGGGCGCATGAAAACATGGTTACAACCGGCAAACCATGTCGGCGCGCGAGTCGCGCCGCCGACCAGATCGCAAGGCGGGCAAGATGGGCGAACCCCTGATCCTGGCGCTCGACCAGGGCACGACCTCAACCCGCGCGATCCTGTTCGATGCGCGGGGCGTGCAGATTTCGGACGCCAGCCGCCCGCTCGAACAGTTCTATCCGGCCGACGGCTGGGTGGAGCACGACGCCGAGGAGATCTACGCCGCCAGCGTCGAGGTGCTGCGCGAGGCGGTGGCGAAATCGGGCCGCGCCATGGAGGAGGTGGCGGCCATCGGCGTCACCAACCAGCGCGAGACGGTGGTGATCTGGGACAAGGCCACCGGCGAGCCGATCCACAGGGCCATCGTCTGGCAGGACCGGCGCACGGCGGCGACCTGCGAGCGGCTGCGGGCGGCGGGGAAGGAGCCGCTGGTGACCAGCACCACCGGCCTGCTGCTCGATCCCTATTTCTCGGGCACGAAGATCGCCTGGCTGCTGGACGAGGTCGAAGGCGCGCGGGCGCGCGCCGAGGCCGGCGAACTGCTGGCCGGGACCATGGACGCCTGGGTGATCTGGAGGCTGACCGGCGGGGCGGTGCACGCCACGGACGCGACCAACGCCTCGCGCACCCTGCTGTTCGACCTGAAGGCCCAGGCCTGGTCGGCCGAGATGCTGGAGATGCTGGCGGTCCCGGCTTCGCTGTTGCCGCAGGTGCTGGATTGCGCCGACAACTATGGGGAGACCCTGCCCGAGGTGCTGGGGCGGCCGGTCCCGATCCGTGGGGTGGCGGGCGACCAGCAGGCGGCCTTGATGGGCCAGGGCTGTGTCCGCGCCGGGGAGATGAAGGCCACCTATGGCACCGGCTGCTTCCTGCTGGTCAACACCGGCGAGCATCTGGCGCCGTCGCGCTCGCGGCTGCTGACCACGGTGGCCGCGCGGCTGGGCGGTCGCACGACCTATGCGTTGGAAGGCTCGATCTTCATCGCCGGCGCGGCCCTGCAATGGGTGAACGAGGGCCTGGGCGTGCCGGGCGGCGGGGCCGGCGTCGAGAAGCTGGCCATGAGCGCGCGCGAGGATCATGGCGTCGTTCTGGTGCCCGCTTTCACCGGCCTGGGCGCGCCGTGGTGGGACGCCAATGCGCGCGGGGCGCTGTTCGGCATGACCCGCGACACAGGCCTGGCCGAGATCGCCCAGGCCGCCTTCGACGCCTGCGCCCTGCAGACGCGCGACCTGATCGAAGCCATGCGCGCCGATGCGCCCGGCGCGTTCGGTCGCGACGTCGAGCTTCGGATCGATGGGGGGATGTCGCGCAGCGTCTGGTTCAGCCAGCGGCTGGCCGACCTGACCGGCGTGGCGGTCGGCCGGGCGAGCTATATGGAGACCACGGCCCTGGGCGCGGCGCTGCTGGCCGGCCTGGGCGCGGGGGTCTATCCCGACCTGGAGGCGGCGGTCGCCGCCCGGCCGACGACCGAGCGTTTCGAGCCGGCGCGCGGGACGCATGAGCGCGAGGCGGCCTATGCGCGCTGGCTGGACGCGGTGGCGCGGGTGAAGACCACAGCTTGACGCTCGCCGCCCCCGGCGTGACTCTGATCCCCAGAGATCAAGATCAGACAATAACAAAGGGAGGCCGTCATGGCCGATGGTTCGCTCGCGAGCGTGACGTCTTTGAAGGGCAAGGTCAGCGCCGAGGAGTGGCAGGCGCGGGTGGACCTGGCCGCGCTCTACCGGCTGGTGGCGCTCTATGGCTGGGACGATGCGATCTATACGCACATTTCGGCGCGGTTGCCGGGGCCGGAACACCAGTTCCTGATCAATCCCTATGGGATGTACTTCGCCGAGATGACCGCCTCGTCGCTGGTGAAGATCGACCTGGACGGCAACATCCTCCAGGACACGCCCTATTTCATCAATCCCGCGGGGTTCACGATCCACTCGGCCATCCATGCGGCGCGCGACGACGCCCATTTCGTCATGCATCTGCATTCCGACCAGGGCGTGGCGGTGTCGGCGCAGAAGGACGGGCTGCTGCCCTTGTCGCAGCATGCGCTGATCGTGCGGACCATGCTGGCCTATCACGACTATGAAGGCATCGCCCTGAACCTGGACGAGCGCGAGCGGCTGGTCGCCGACATCGGCGACAAGAAGATGATGCTGCTGCGCAACCACGGCACCCTGACCGTCGGCGCGACGGCGGCCGAGTGCTGGATCAACATGTTCTATCTGGAGCGCGCCTGTAAGCAGCAGGTGATGGCGCTGAGCGCCGGCCGCGACAACGTGCTGATCGCCCCGCAGGAGGCCCAGGACGAGGTGAAGAGCCAGGTTGCGCGCGGGCTGGGCGGGCAGTTGGCCTGGCCCGGGGCCCTTCGCCAGCTCGACCGGGCGCTGCCCGGCTATGACAGCTAGGTCGGGCGCATCTTAAGAGATTGGTAAGCGGGCGCCCCTTCTAGAGGCGCCTGTTTTCTTTGCGATTACCGTTTTGTCCGTAGTTTCCTGATTTCGGGCGTGTCGAACCGCTTTTCAGCGGGGCTCTATTTCAAAGTCGACACGCTCAGCCATCGTTCTGTCACTGGACGGCGCCTAAGTCGTCGCCATAAGTCCCGTTACGATTCAGTGTCATCCCGCCTCGACTGTCGAGCGGTCCGGAGTTCCTTGAGCTTGATACGTCGCCACTTCTTCCTCGTAGGCGCCTTGGTGATCCTCGGCCTCATGGTGGCCGCAGGCGCCTGGAAGCTGACCCTGGGCAAGAAACAGGGTCCCGGAGGCGGCGGCGCGGTCATGGCGCAGGGCGCTCCAGGAAAGGGAGGCCCGCGCGCTGGCGGCCCCCGCGCCGGCGGCGGGGGAATGCCCGTGGCGTTGGTCGCCGTCCAGCAGAAGGTGTTCACCGACACCATCGACGTGATCGGCCTGGCCAAGGGACGCCAGTCGGTGACCCTGACCGCGGCGGCGACGCAACTGGTCGACAAGGTCCGATTCAGCGACGGGCAGTACGTGCCGAAGGGCGCGGTGCTGGTCGAACTGAAGGCGACCGAGCAGAACGCGGCCCTGGTGCAGGCCCAGGCCAAGCTGGTGCAGGCCCAGCGCGACTACGACCGCTGGAAGCAGCTCGCCGCCCAGGGTTTTGCGGCCAAGTCGGCGCTGGACCAGCGCGAGGCGACCTATCTGGCGGCCAAGGCCGATGTCGACGCCGCGCGGGCCCGCGAAGGCGACCGGACGATCCGCGCGCCCTTCGCCGGCGTGGTGGGCCTGACCGACATCGCGCCCGGCGCCCTGATCAATCCCGGCGCGCCGATCGTCACCCTGGACGACGTCAGCGCCATCCGCGTCGATTTCGAGGTGCCGGACCGCTACCTGGCCACGATCCGCGAGGGCCAGCCGATCACCGCCAGCATCGACGCCTATGGCGGTGAGAAAATCGCCGGCCGCATCCAGAAGCTGGACACGCGGATCGACGAGAAGACCCGGGCGATCACCGCGCGGGCCGAGTTCCCCAATCCGAACGGCCGGCTGAAGCCCGGGATGATGCTGCGCATCGGCATCGCGCGCGGCCAGCGGCAGGTCGTCGCCGCGCCGGAGGCTGCGGTGTCGGTGCAGGGCGCCTCGAACTTCGTCTATGTGCTGACCAAGCAGGGCGAGGCCACCATCGCCGAGCAGCGCCCGGTGCTGACCGGTGCGCGGCAGGACGGCATGGTCGAGATCCGCGACGGGCTGAAGGCCGGCGAGCGGATCGTCGCCGACGGCCTCAACAAGATCCAACCGGGCCAGCCGGTGACGCCCTTGGCGGCCGGCGCGCGTGAAGCCATGGCGGCCCCCCCGACCGGAGCGCGCGCCGCGCGGCCCGGCGCATGATGCTGTCAGACCTTTCGGTCCGTCGGCCCGTCTTCGCCGCCGTCGCGGCGATCATCCTCTGCGTGGTCGGCCTGGCGGCGTTCGCCTCGCTGACGGTGCGCGAACTGCCCAGCGTCGACCCGCCCGTGGTGTCGATCTCCACGACCTACCGCGGCGCCTCGGCCGAGGTGGTGGAAGAGCGGATCACCGAGGTCATCGAGCGCCAGATCTCCGGCATCCAGGGGATCGACCGCGTGAACTCCTCTTCGCGCGACGGCCGCTCGAACATCAACATCTCGTTCCGGCTCGACCGCAACCTGGACGATGCGGCCAACGACGTGCGCGACGCGGTCAGCCGGGTCGCCGCCAACCTGCCGCTGCAGGCCGACCCGCCGCAGATCGCCAAGGCGAACGCCGACAGTTCGCCGATCATGTTCATCTCGTTCGCCTCCACGACGCTGAACCGGCTGGAGCTGTCGGACTACGCCCAGCGCTACCTGATCGAGCGGTTCTCGACGGTGCCCGGCGTCGCCCAGGTGTTCGTCGGCGGCAGCCAGCTCTATTCGATGCGCATCTGGCTGGACCCGGACCGGATGGCGGCCCGCGGCGTCACCGTGGACGACGTCGAAAACGCGCTGAACAACCAGAACCTGGAACTGCCGGCCGGTTCGCTGGAAGCGCCCGACAAGGACTTCACGATCCGGGTCGGCCGCGGCTATTCCACGCCCGAGGAGTTCGCCCAACTGCCGGTGGTTCCGTCCGGCGGCGCGGCCTCGGCGGCGACGGGAAACACCACCCAGCCCTATGTCACCCGCCTGGGCGACATCGCGCGCGTCGAGGAAGGGCCCGACGAGCACCGGCGGACCTTCCGGTCGAACGGCCGCGACCAGGTCGGCATCGGCATCACGCGCCAGTCCCAGGCCAACGACCTGGAGATTTCCGACGGCGTCCAGAAGCTGCTGCCCGAGCTCAACAAGTCGTTGCCGAAGGGCACGTCGCTGGAGGTCGCGGTCGACTACACGATCTTCACCCGGCACGCGATCGAGGAAGTCTGGATCACCATGGGCATTTCGCTGGCGCTGGTGGCGCTGGTGAACTTCATCTTCCTGGGCACCTGGCGCGCGGCGCTGATCCCCTCGGTCGTGGCCCCGATCTGCATCCTTTCGACCTTCATCGTCCTGGCGCCGCTTGGATTTTCGCTGAACCTGCTGACCCTGCTCGCCCTGGTTCTGGCCATCGGCCTGGTGGTCGACGACGCCATCGTGGTGGTCGAGAACATCCAGCGGCGGGTCGACGACGGCGAGCCGCCGATCGTCGCGGCCCAGCGCGGGGCGCGGCAGGTGTTCTTCGCCGTGGTCGCGACGACCATCGTGCTGATCTCGGTGTTCGCGCCGCTGATGTTCCTGCCCGGCTACATCGGACGGCTGTTCGTGGAGCTGGCGGTGGCCATCGCCGCGGCGGTGGTGTTCTCGGCGCTGCTGGCGCTCAGCCTGTCGCCGATGCTGGCCTCGAAGCTGTTGCGGCCCGCGCATGGCGAGGGCTTCATCGCCCGCCGCGTCGATGCGGCCATGGACCGGCTGAGATCCTCGTACCACGCCTCGCTCGACGCCCTGCTGGGCCGGCGCAGCGCGACCATCGCGACCGCAGCCGTGGTGGTGATCCTGGCGGTGGGGGCGGGCGGCCTGTTCGCGGCCTTGCCGCGCGAACTGGTGCCCGACGAAGACCGCGGCCGTATCGACCTGAACATGACGGGCCCTGAAGGGGCCGGCTACGACTATACGCTCAAGGCCGCCGGCCAGGTCGAGGCGCGGCTGCAGGAACTGCTGAAGCAGGGCCTGATCACCCGATACATCATCGGTGTTCCGCGTTTCGGCGGCACCCAGTTCAACGGCGGCTTCGGCAACGTCAACGTCGCGGCGGGAACCGGCGTCACCTCCAATGAGCTGGCCGCCCAGCTCAACCGCGAGCTTTCTTCGGTGACCTCGGTGCGGGCCATTGCATCCGTGCGGCCAGCCTTCTCGCGCGGCGGGGGCGGCGGAGGCGGGGCCGGCGTCGACGTGATCGCGGTGGGCGACGACTACGGCCAGATCGCCCAGTGGATCCAGCCGCTGCTGGCGGCGGCGGAAGCCAATCCGGGCCTGTCGCGCGCGCGCCTCGACTACGAGCCGACCAGCCCCCGCGTGCTGGTCAGTATCGACCGCGAGAAGGCGGCCAGCCTGGGCGTATCGGCGCAGGCGGTCGGCCGGGCGCTCGAAAGCAATTTCGGCACGCGCCGGGTGACGACCTACATCAAGAACGGCCAGGAATACGACGTCCTGCTCCAGACCGACCGCGAGAAGCGCCAGACCGAGCAGGACATCGGCAACCTCTATGTCCGCGCCAGCTCCGGCCAACTGGTGCCGCTGTCGACCGTGACCACGACCGAGGTGCGCGGCGACACGCCCGACCGCTCCCGCGTCGACCGGCTGCGGTCGGTCACCCTGTCGGCGCAACTCAACCCCGGCTATCCGGTCGGGGAGGCGGTGAAGTTCTTCCAGGCCGAGGTCGCCAAGCTGCCGCCCGGCCCGCAGGTCAAGTGGGGCGGCATGGCCCGCGACTATCTGGAGGCCGGCAGCGCGGTCGGCCTGGCGTTCGGGATGGCGCTGCTGCTGGTGTTCCTGGTGCTGGCGGCGCAGTTCGAAAGCTGGATCCACCCAGCGGTGATCATGCTGACCGTGCCGGTGGCGGCGCTGGGCGGACTGTTCGGCCTGCTGGTGGCCGGGTCCACCGTCAACACCTACAGCCAGATCGGCCTGATCATCCTGATCGGCATCGCGGCCAAGAACGGCATCCTGATCGTGGAGTTCGCCAATCAGTTGCGCGACGAGGGACTGTCGGTGCGCGAGGCGGTGATCGAAAGCGCATCCCTGCGCCTGCGTCCGATCATCATGACCTCGATCTCGGCGGCGGCGGGCGCCATCCCGCTGATCCTGTGGGGCGGGGCCGGCGGCGAGAGCCGCAAGACCATCGGGGTCGTCATATTCTTCGGGGCGATCTTCTCGACCCTGCTGACCCTGTTCATCGTGCCGGTGTTCTACAACATGCTGGCGCGGTTCACGAAATCGCCGCAGGCGACCGCGCGGCGCATCGAAGCCTTCGAGGAAGCCGAACAGGCGCGCGCCGCCAACGCGGCCGAATAGCTGCAACGAAAAAGCCTCCCCCGGGCGGGGGAGGCAGTTGTCGGGAGCGCCGCCCCGGCGCCAAGGAGGCGTCGCGCGGGACGGCGCGGAATCTCGGCTGGACAGATGCAAGCGCAGCCGCGATCTGCGCGATCCTGCGGCCAACGGAAATTCCCGTCAAGGTTGATAGAGCGGAGAGCTGACGCCCTACGGCGCCTTATAGCCGGTCTCGACCTTCAGATAGGCGATCAGGTCGACGCGGTCCTTTTCGGCCTTCAGGCCCGGGAAGGTCATCTTGGTGCCGGGAAGGAAGGTGCGCGGCTGGGCGAGCCACTTGTCGAGATGCTCGGCGTCCCAGGTGAAGCCGGCGGTCTTCACCGCCTCCGAATAGTTGTAACCCGGCAGCGAGCCCACCTTGCGGCCGAAGACGCCGTAGAGATTGGGGCCGGTCAGGTTGGCGCCGCCTTCGACGATCGTATGGCAGGAGCGGCACATGCCGAACTTGGCCTTGCCGTTCGCCAGGTCGCCGGTGTTGTAGGGCGCCGGAAGGCTGGCCAGCAGGGCCTGCTTTTCCTCGGCGGTCGGCTCGGGCGGGGCGGCCTGGCTGGCCGCGGCGGGCGCCGAGCTTTGCGTGGCCGCGGTGTCGGTTTCGCCGCTCTTGCCGCAGGCGGCGAGAAGGGCGCAGGCGCCCAGGACGGTCATCAGGGTGGTGTTGCGCATGACAGTGATCCCCTCGATCAAACTTGGCTGCAGGCTGGTTAAGGACGGGGTGGTTGCAAGGCCCGTCGTCGTCGCTCCTTCTGGATGAGCTGGTCGAGCGCCTGAAGGAATCGCGAGCGGTCGTTGCGATCGAAGGGGCGGGGGCCGCCGGTTATTTCGCCGGTCGAGCGCAGATGTTCCATGAGGGCGCGCTGGGCCAGGGCCGCGCCGATCGAATCGGGGGTGAAAGGCCGTCCCTGGGCCGAGAGCGGATGGCCGCCGATCTTCAGCACCCGGTCGGCCAATGGAATGTCGTTGGTGATGACGACATCGCCCTCGACCGCCTGGTCGGCGATCCAGTCGTCGGCGGCGTCGGGGCCGGCGTCGACGATCATCCGCGAAATCAGCGGCGAAGCGGGAATCTGCATGAAGGCGTTGGAGACCACGATGGTCTTCAGGCCGTAGCGCTGGGCGGCCTTGTAGACCTCGTCCTTCACCGGGCAGGCGTCGGCGTCGATGAAGATGGTGAGTGGGGGAGACTCCATGGCTTGTCCATACGCCTCGGGCGCCGCCATGCGAAGGGGCGGGGGGTTGGCATGTCCTCCGCGCCATGGCATCGGTCGCCGCCAGCGGCGCGGTTGCGCCGCCGCGCCGGCTTAGCTCAGTTGGTAGAGCAGCGGTTTTGTAAACCGAAGGTCGCGGGTTCGAGCCCTGCAGCCGGCACCAGCAAGGCCGATCGGCCGCATCTTTTCATGACGCCGTAGCTCCAAGCCCTTAGGTTCGCTTCAGCGAGTCAGGGAGGGACCTTGCATGGCCGAAAGCGCGATGCGCCATCGTCTGCGTTCGATCATCGGCGGTTCGACCGGCAATCTGGTCGAGTGGTACGATTGGTACGTCTATTCGGCCTTCACGCTCTATTTCGCGCCGGTGTTCTTCCCGCAGGGCGACCGCACCGCGCAGTTGCTGAACGCTGCGGCGGTGTTCGCGGTGGGGTTCCTGATGCGGCCCATCGGCGCCTGGATCATGGGAATCTATTCCGACCGCAAGGGGCGCAAGGCGGGGCTCACCCTGTCGGTCGCCCTGATGTGCGGCGGCTCGCTGCTGATCGCGCTGTCGCCGGGCTACGACCAGATCGGCTGGGGCGCGCCGGCCCTGCTGGTGGCCGCGCGGCTGATGCAGGGCCTGAGCGTCGGCGGGGAATACGGGGCCAGCGCCACCTATCTCAGCGAGATGGCCGGCAAGCGGCGGCGCGGCTTCTTCTCCAGCTTCCAGTATGTGACCCTGATCTCGGGTCAGCTCCTGGCGCTGCTGGTCCTGCTGCTCCTGCAGGCGGTGCTGCCCGAGCCGGAGCTGGAGGCCTGGGGCTGGCGCATCCCGTTCGTGATCGGCGGGGCGCTGGCGGTGGTGGTCTTCTATCTGCGCCGGGGACTGGCCGAGACGGAATCGTTCAAGAACGCCCAGGCCGAGGGGGAGGCTGCGCCGCGCTCCAGCGGCCTGATCCTGTTCCGCCGCTATCCACGCCAGGCGCTGACGGTCATCGCGCTCACCGCTGGCGGCACGCTCGCCTTCTATGCCTACTCGACCTACATGCAGAAATTCCTGGTCAACACCTCGGGCTTCAGCCGCGAGACGGCGACGGCGATCAGCGCCGCGGCGCTGTTCGTCTACATGCTGATCCAGCCGCTGGCCGGGGCGCTGTCGGACAGGATCGGGCGCAAGCCGCTGATGGTCGCCTTCGGGGTGCTGGGCGTGGCCTTCACCTGGATCATCTTCACGACCCTGGCCAAGACCTCGGACCCGTTCGCAGCCTTCGCCATCGTGCTGGGGGCCTTGATCATCGTCACCGGCTACACCTCGATCAATGCGGTGGTGAAGGCCGAGCTGTTCCCGGCCCATATCCGCGCCCTGGGCGTGGCGCTGCCCTACGCCCTGGCCAACACCATCTTCGGCGGCACGGCCGAATACGTGGCCCTGTGGTTCAAGCAGCAGGGGATGGAGAGCGGTTTCTACTGGTACGTCACCGGCATGATCGGGGTCTCGCTGATCACCTATCTGCGGATGCGCGACACCCAGAAGCACAGCCTGATCGTCGAGGATTGAGGCAGGAGGAACGTCGATGAAGTTCGAGGACTATCGCAAGTACGACGCCGTGGGCCTGGCCGGACTGGTGGCGGGCGGCGAGGTCAGCGCCGCCGAGCTGCTGGAGACGGCGGTGACGCGGATGGCCGTGGTCAATCCGAAGATCAACGCCGTGACCATGGATCTGACCGAATGGGGCCGCCAGGACGTCAAGCGGCCGATCTGGAGCGGTCCGCTGGCCGGCGTGCCCTTCCTGCTCAAGGATCTTGGCGCGCAATTGGCCGGCGCCCCGACGAGCGCCGGTTCGGCGGTGTTCAAGGATAGCCTGGCCAGCGCCGACAGCGCGATCACCACCGCCTATAAGGAAGGCGGGCTGGTGATCTTCGGCAAGACCAATACGCCGGAGTTCGGCCTGATGCCGGTGACAGAGCCGGCGTTGCTGGGCGCCTGCCGCAACCCTTGGGACCTCACGCGCACGCCGGGCGGATCGTCGGGCGGGGCGGCGGCGGCCGTGGCGGCGGGCATCGTGCCGGCGGCCCACGCCAGCGACGGCGGCGGCTCGATCCGCACGCCGGCCTCGGCTTGCGGCCTGTTCGGCATGAAGCCCTCGCGCGGGCGCGTCTCGTTCTCGCCGGCGGGCGAGGGATGGGGCGGGGCCTCGATCCAGCATGCGGTCACCCGCTCGGTGCGTGACAGCGCCGTCCTGCTCGATGCGGTGTGCGGACCGCAGCCCGGCGACCCCTATTTCCTGGCCAGGCCCGAGCGGCCGTTCGCCGAAGAGGTCGGCCGCGATCCGGGCAAGCTGTCGATCGGCTTCACCACGGCGGCCCTGGCCTCCGACGCGCTCGATCCTGAATGCGCGCAGGCCGTGCTGGACGCGGCCAAGCTGTGCGAGGGCCTGGGGCATATGGTCGAGGAAACGACCATGCCCGGCGACCTGGCGGCCATGCAGCGGGGCGCCGGCGAGGTGATCGCCGCCAGCATCGCAGCCCTGCTCGACGCCGAGGGCGAGCGGCGCGGACGCCCGGTGGCCGAGGGCGAGGTCGAGCCCATGACCTGGCTCACCTACCAGCGTGGCAAGCAGATTTCAGGCGCGAGCTATGTGCGCGGCCTGGCGGCGATCCACGCCTATGGCCGGGCGGTGGCCGGGCTCTTCCAGCGCTACGACGTGCTGCTGCTCTCGACGCTCGGCAGCCCGGCGATCCCGATCGGCCATCTGACGGAGAATCCGGCCGAGATCGCCAAGCGATTGTTCGCCTTCATGCCCAACACCCAGGCCTTCAACAACACCGGCCAGCCGGCCATGACCGTGCCGCTGGCCTGGAGCGCGCGCGGCGGCCTGCCGATCGGCATCCAGTTCGTCGGCCGGATGGGCGAGGAGGCGCTGCTCTACCGCCTGGCCGGGCAGCTCGAACAGGCGCGGCCCTGGTTCGACCGCGTGGCGCCCATCTAGAGCATTTCCCGCCGAAGTGGATGCTGGCCGTCCGGCGGAAGCTCAATCCCAGGCCCGCCTGCCGATGGGATGTCCGAGGGCTCAGGAGACCGAAAGCTTTGAAACGGTCTGACCTGGGCCCTGGGAGGCGATTTCTTCTGTTTTCGACCCAGAGTTAAGGGCGCGCCGCTGAGGGCGAATTCCCCCTCAAGCGTCAAGGCGTCAATATTTGGCGCGACGGCTCATCTGTCTTGCAGATTTCTTCGCTCAGACGGCGAGATTGCTTGTCACGTTGTGACGGCCTTAGTAGTATCGTCGGCATGTCGGAGGTTGTGGCGTCTGGCGATGTGCGGGACTTGCTTGTGCGCTGGCGCACCGGCGACGTCCATGCCCGCGATATGCTGTTCCATCTGCTCTATGACGAACTGCGTCAGGCGGCTGCGGCGCTGTTGCACGGCGAGCGGCATGTCTCGCTCTCGGTCGGCGATCTGCTGCACGAGAGTCTGCTGCGCCTGATAGCGCTGGACCGCATCCACTGGCAGGATCGGGCGCATTTCATGGCGCTCACCTCGCGCATGATGCGCCGGGCGCTGATCGACCACGTGCGCGCCAAGCGAAGAGGCAAGCGCGATCACCAGAAGGTGCTGCTGCACACCAATATCCCCGAGGCGGTGAACGTCGAGCTCGAGGAGATTCACGAAGCCCTGGAACGCTTGGCGCGGATCGATCCGCAACGCGCCGAGATCGTCGAGATGCGCTATTTCGGCGGCATGGAGATCGCCGACGTCGCCGTGGTCCTGGGGCTTTCCGAGGCGACGGTGAAGCGCCGCTGGCATTCGGCGCGGCTCTGGCTCTACGAAGCGCTCGGGCCCTCGGCATGAGCCGGGCGCACCACGACTCACTGGCTCTGGAGCTGGTGGACGGCGCCTTGGAGCTTCCGGCGGACGCGCGAGAGGCGTGGATCATGGCCCAGGCCGTGGCGCCCGAAGTCAAGGACCGCGCCCTGAAGCTGCTGCGGCTGGGGGATGGCGCGGCCGAGGTGCTGCCCACCGGCGGCGCCCGCCATCGCGTCATCGAGCCGCCGGACCGGATCGGCGCCTATCGCATCACCGGGCTCATCGGCCAGGGCGGCATGGGGGCGGTGTTCGAGGGCGAGCGCGCTATCGGGGACTTCGATCACGCCGTGGCCATCAAGGTCATCCGGCCCGGCGCCTTGTCCGATGGACTCGCCGAGCGGTTCCGGCGCGAGCGTCAGACCCTGGCGCGCTTGGCCCATCCCGGCATCGCGCGGCTGTTCGACGGCGGCGAGACGGTGGCGGGCGAGCCCTATATCGTCATGGAGAAGATCGACGGCGTCGGGCTCGATGCGTGGCTGAAGGCTGAGACGCCCGACTTGGCGGCTCGCATCGCCCTGATGTCGGCGCTCTGCGACGCCGTGGCCTACGCCCATCAGAACCTGGTGGTCCACGGCGACATCACTCCGTCGAACGTACTGGTCGCCGAGGGTGGAGCGCCCAAGCTGATCGACTTCGGCATCGCCCGCGCAGTGGGCGGTTCGGGCGCTGGCGGGCGGACCAGCCTTCCTCCCGGCGCGATCAGCCTCACTCCGGGCTTCGCCTCGCCCGAGCGGCTGGCCGGAGGGGCGGTGACGACGCTGTCGGACATCTATTCGCTGGGCATGATCCTGCAACGCCTGGCGCCGGACGCCGACCGCGAGCTGAACGCGGTGATCGGCAAGGCCGCCGCGGCTCGGCCGGAAGATCGCTATCCCACGGCCGATCAGTTGCGGGCCGACCTCGTCGCCTATCAGACCGGACGGCCGCTGGCCGCTCTGGGCGGCGGGCGCGGCTATGTGACCGCCAAGTTCGTGCGCCGCCATCGCGTGGCGGTGGCCGCGAGCGCCCTGGCCGTGGTGATGCTGATCGGAGCGCTGTCGGCCACTCTGGTCGCCAACGCCCGCGCAGAGGCCGCCAGAGCCCAGGCCGAAGCCCGGTTCGCCGAGGTGCGGGGCCTAGCCAAGACCCTGATGTTCGAGATCTATGACGAAATCAACCGAGTGCCGGGGTCGGCCAAGGCGCGGCTGCTGCTGGCCGAGACCGCCCAGGCCTATCTCGACAGGCTGGCCGCCGACCCTGGCGCGCCCGTGGACGTGCGTGTCGAGGCCGGGGAGGGTTACTTCCGCCTGGGGCGGGTGATCGGCTTCTCCGGAGGCGGATCGTTGGGGCGCCGCGAAGATGGCAAGCACCTGCTGAACAAGTCCGAGCAAATCCTCGAGGATCTGCTGAAGGCCCATCCCGAGCGCGAGGATGTCAAGCTGGCCCTGGGATCGCTGCTGGCGGTCATGGCCGGCGAGAGCCTCTATGCCGAGGGCGACAGCAAGACCGGCCGCAAGCGAGCGGAGCGGGCGAGGGCGCTGCTCGCCGCCGTGGACCCGCCGTCGCCGCGCAGCGCCGGCGCCCTGACCGCCGCCTATCTCTATGAAGGCGATAGCTATGGCTGGGACAACGACATTCCGGGGGCCGGCGCCGTCTATGAAAAGGGTCTGACGGCGGTGGCGGCCATGCCGCCGGAGCTGCGTGACAGCGAACAGGTGCGCGAGTTCCATTCCGGCCTGCTGCGCCAGAGCGGCGAGGTCCACCGCCACGCCGGCCGCGTGGAGCCGGCCCTCGCCCGAATGCAGGAGGCGGTGGCCGTCAACCGGCGCAACGTCGCCGAGGCCGGCACCCCTTCGGCGACTCGCAAGCTCGTCGCCTCCCTATGGTCGCTGGCCGACATGCAACGGGTGTCCGGCCGGTTGGACCCGGCGCTCGCCACCATCGCCGAAGCCCATCGGATCGCCAAGGCCGAGGCCGCCAAGGGCGCGGAGGATGCGGGGCCGCAGGAAGGCCTCGCCCTGGTGGGCTTGACCCTGGCGCAGGTGCAGAGCGATCGCGGCGCGCACGCTGCTGCACTCGCCGCGGCGGACGAGGCCATCGCCATCCGCAGGGCGCTGGCGGTGAAAAGCGGCGGCAACAAGGGTTCGCGGCTGGCCCTGGCCGTGGGCCTGAAGGATATCTCGCAGGTCTATGGCCGGGCGGGACAGGCCGGACGCGGCTGTGCGGCCCTGCGGGAATCCCAGGCGATCATGATGGTCTACGAGACGGCGGGCTCGCTCTCCGACTTCGACCGCGAGAACAATCTGAAGCCGGTGCAGGCGGGCTTGAAGGCCTGCACCTGAAGGGCCGGGCCGGCGTGGGGGCCGCCGACCCGGCGCCCGTCAGGCTCTCAGCGCCAGATGCCGGCGTGAACGCCGAAGCGTGGCTCCGGAGAGCCCGAACCCGGCGATCATCATCGCCCAGGTCGCGGGTTCTGGAACGGCGGAGGTCATCGCGCCGCCGAGGAACACGCCGGAGTCGGACGTGTAGCTGACGCCCTCCGCGCCCTTGACGCCGAAGGTGGCGGTGTTGAGGAAGTCGAGCTCGATAGTGGCCGGGTTGTTGTTCAGCGCGCCGAAGGTCGACAGGCTCGCAAAGACATCGAAACTCTGGTTCCCGGTTACCGAAACCGTGCCCGACAGGCTTTGGAAGATCGTCTCGTTGAGCGCCTCGGCCGGATTGACATAGCTCAGGAACACCGACTGCGAGACCAGGGCGCCGGGATGGGACGAGAAGTTGTTCCAGGCGGCGCCGGTTCCGGCTTCGAAGACATAGAGATTGGCGAAGATGCCGAGTTGCAAGGTCGAGTTGTAGGCCGGATCCCAGGCCGGCGAGATGATCTAGCCGTCGACTGCAGGGATGGGCTCCCGCCGGCCGGCCCACAGGTCGTTATTTTTTGGCGAAGCCTGGCGGGCGCCCTATAAGCGCGCGCTCCTCCTCATTTCGAGAGACCCCATGTCCCGCATCCTCATCACCTCGGCCTTGCCCTACATCAACGGGATCAAGCACCTGGGGACGCTTGCGGGCTCCATGCTGCCGGCCGACGTCTATGCGCGGTTCCAGCGCTCGCGCGGGGCCGAGACGCTCTATATCTGCGCGACCGACGAGCATGGCACGCCGACCGAGCTGGCCGCCGCCGCGGCGGGCCAGGACCCGGCGACCTTCTGCGCCGAGCAGCACGAAATCCAGCACGACCTGGGCCGCAGGTTCGGCCTGTCCTGGGATCACTTCGGCCGCTCGTCCTCGCCACAGAACCACCGCCTGACCCAGCGTTTCGCCCAGCAGCTCTGGGAAAACGGCTTCATCGAGGAGCGGGTCACCCAGCAGGTCTATTCCAACGCCGACAAGCGCTTCCTGCCTGATCGCTACGTGATCGGCACCTGCCCGCACTGCGGCTACAACGCCGCCCGCGGCGATCAGTGCGAGAACTGCACGCGAGTCCTGGACCCGGCCGACCTGATCCATCCGCGCTCGGCGATCTCCGGTTCGGAAGACATCGAGATCCGCGATTCCAAGCACCTCTTCCTGCGCCAGAGCCTGTTCGCCGACCGGCTGCGCGCCTGGATCGACGGCAAGAAGGGCCAGTGGCCGCTGCTGGTCACCTCCATCGCGCTGAAGTGGCTGGACGAGGGGCTGCAGGACCGCGGCGTCACCCGCGACCTGGAATGGGGCGTGCCGGTCAACGCCTTCGAGTGGGGGCCGAACCCGGAAGGGGCGCTGCCCGACATCGAGGGCCTGGCCGGCAAGGTGTTCTACGTCTGGTTCGACGCGCCCATCGAATATATCGGCGCGACCTGGGAATGGGCCGACGCCAAGGCCGCCGAGGAGGGGCGCGGGCCGGCGGAGGACGCCGAGTGGGAGCGCTGGTGGCGCGGGCCGGAAGCGGCGGACGTGACCTATGTGGAATTCATGGGCAAGGACAACGTGCCGTTCCATACGGTCGGCTTTCCCTGCACCCTGATCGGGATCAACGAGAAGCTGGTCGAGGGCGGCTGGACGCCCGCCAGCAACGCGCCCTGGAAGCTGGTCGACCAGCTCAAGGGCTTCAATTGGCTGGACTATTACGGCGGAAAGTTCTCGACCTCGCAGAAGCGCGGGGTGTTCATGGACCATGCGCTGGAGTTGCTGCCGGCTGACTACTGGCGCTGGTGGGTGACGGCCAATACGCCGGAGACCTCGGACTCGACCTTCACCTGGGAGCAGTTCCAGGCGCAGGTGAACGCCGACCTGGCCGACGTGCTGGGCAATTTCGTCAATCGAATCCTGAAGTTCACTGAAAGCCGCTTCGAGGGCGTGGTCCCGGCGGGCGGCGAGCCGGGCGAACTGGAGGCGAGGCTCCACGCCGACGTCGCCGCCAAGTTGGCCGAGCTGACCGAACTGATGGAGGCGCGCGAGTTCCGCAAGTCGACCGCCGCGCTTCGGCAGCTTTGGGTGCTGGGCAACCAGTATCTTACCGAAGCTGCGCCCTGGACGGCGATCAAGACCGATGTGGAACGCGCCGCGGTGGTGGTGCGCACCGGCCTCAACCTCGTCGCCCTGTTCGCCAAGGTCTCAGAGCCCTTCATCCCGTTCGCGGCCGAGAAGATCGCGCTGGCGGTGGGCGAAGGCTTCCCCGGCGCCTGGCCGACGGGGGAGGGCGCGGCGGTGCTCGATATCCTGCCGGCCGGCCGCAAGGTGGCGGCGCCTGAAGTGCTGTTCAAAAAGGTCGAGAACGAGCAGGTCGCCGAATGGCTGGAGCGTTTCGGCGGGCCTGAGGCCGCTTAAGGTTCAGTCCAGCCGGGCCTCGCCGCTCAGGACCGGAACGCAACCGCCGCCGACGGTGGCGCGGACGCCGTCGGCGCTGCGTCGCGCAGCGATCCGCAGGCGCGAGGGACGGCCCATTTCGACGCCCTGGACGACGTTCCAGGCGGCTTCCTCCTGCCCCGACAACGACAGCAGCAGCGCGGCGAGGGTGGCGTTGGCGCTGCCGGTGGCCGGATCTTCGATGGTGCCGGAGTTGGGCGCGAACACCCGGGCGCGCAGGCGGCCTTCGCCGTCATGGGCGTAGAGGTGCAGCGACAGGCGATCGCCATGTTCGGGATGGTCGCTGGCGGCCTTGCGGAAGGCCAGGAGGTCGGGGGCGGCGCGCGACAGCGCCTGGGGCGTCGCTTCGGCGATGATGAACTGCACGCCGACGCTGGCGGCGATGGGCGGATGGGCCGCTGCGACGATGTCGGCGGGCGCAAGGCCGGCGCAGGCGGCGATGGTCGCGACCGGCAGAGGCGCGTCCAGGCTGAGCGGCTGTGGCGCGGCGATGATCGCGCCGCCATCCTCGATTCGGACCTCGACCACGCCGGCCGGGACTTCGAGCCTAAGCAGGTCGCCGCGGCCCATCTGCGAGAGCACCCAGCCGGTCCCGACGGTCGGATGGCCGGCGAACGGCATCTCGGCCGTGCGGTTGAAGATGCGCACGCGCGCGGTGTTGGCGCTGTCTTGCGGCGGCAGGACGAAAGTGGTCTCCGAGAGGTTCATCTCGGCAGCCAGGGCCTGCATCTGGGCGTCGGTCAGGCCCTGGGCGTCGGTGAAGACGGCCAGCGGATTGCCGCCGAAGCGCGTGTCGGTGAAGACGTCGAGGGTGACGAAAGGCGTCGTGCTCATCTTGGGCCGCCGATAGAGGGGAGGGGCGGCAGAGTGAGCACAACCCCGCCGGTCAGCAAGGCGGGATTTCCCTGTCGGCAAAAGAAAACGCCGCCGGCGCGAGGCCGGCGGCGTCTAACTTGTAGCGCTTGTCCGCTGTGGCTTAGGCCACGGTCGGGACGAGCTTGCGACGGTTGCGGACCATCGCGCCGGCGGCGCCGAAGCCGATGATCATCATCGCCCAGGTGGCCGGTTCCGGCACGGCGGTCGGAGCGAAGGCGACGTCGATGGTGAATTCACCGTTGCCGCCGCTGTTGCCGAAGACTTTCAGCGTTTGCGGACCGGCGCTGACCAGCCAGGTTTGCAGGTCGCCGTTGCTGAGCATGCCGGCGGTGTCGAGGGCGCCGTTGATGATGTTCAGCGCCTTCTCGTTGAACAGAACCTGCGTGAAGTTCACGTTGGTCGAGGCAGTGACGCCGATCGACGACAGGAACGCGGCGGCGGTGCCGGCCGACGGGAAGTCGAAGGTGTATTCAAAAGCGAACGGACCAGAAATCCCGCTTTCGGTGTAGCCGCCGACGATCGAGCCGTCAGCCGCAGGCGGATCCAGCGTGATGGTGGTGGCCGCATAGGCCGCCGGCGCTGCGATAAACATGGATGCGGCGAGCGCCGCTCCGAGCATAAGTTTCTTCATGTGTGACCCCAGAGTGCAGTTTCCCGAGATCCGGCTGCGTGCGCACCCGACCGGGAGTATCCGGTTTGGATAACGACTGTTTAACGGGAGTGGCAAGGGGCGCGCAACCACGCTCGCCCATTAAGCGAGCGACGGGCGAGACTTTTTACATTTCTCCCCAGCGGCGATCTTTCGGGGGGAGACGTGGTTAAGACGCCACGTTGGAAAACCCCTTCGCCCGACGGATCGTCGCGCTCAATGCGGCGTGGCGCCGCATTCAGTGGGCGGGAGCGGGCGCCTTGGGCTGGATGTCCATGAAATCGGGCATGACGGCGTTGTAGGCGTCGGTCTTGCCGAGGTCGCGGACGATGTCCTGATGGCCTTCCCACATCATGTGCAGGGCCACGTAGAGCACGATGGCCAAGCCGATATAGCCGATCCAGCGATAGCGATGCAGCAGCCGGGCGATGAAGCTGGCCGCCACGCCCATGAGGGCGATGGACATCAGAAGGCCGAAGACCATGATCGCCGGGTGCTGCCGCGCGGCGCCGGCCACGGCCAGGACGTTGTCGAGCGACATCGACAGGTCGGCGATGAAGATCTGCAGGAAGGCCGAGCGGAAGGTCTTGGGCTGCCTGGCGATCGCTTCGGGCGAAGGCTCGGTGGTCGGGTCGTCGTCCATCACCGCCCCGGCGACGGCTTCCTCCTGCTGGGCCTGATCGCGCAGTTCGCGCCACATCTTCCAGCAGACCCACAGGAGCAGGATGCCGCCGGCGAACAGCAGGCCGACGATGCCGAGGAGCTGGGCGGTGATAAGCGCAAAGAGGATGCGCATGGTGACCGCGGCGATCAGGCCGTAGAGGATCGCCCTGCGGCGCTGATCGGGCGGCAGGCCCGCCGCGGCCAGGCCCACGGCGACGGCGTTGTCGCCGGCCAGGACCAGATCGATCATCAGGACCGAGAAGAGGGCGGCGAACGCACCGGGCGCGAAAAGAACGTCTAGCATCAGCTTCTGAATGCGACAGCGCGCCCGTCATCGCAACGGGTAAGGCGCGGAAGATGTGATTCCCGTCAGCGCGGGCGGGCCGCTTCATAGAGGGCGATGGCGGCGGCGGCCGAGACGTTGAGGCTCTCGAAGCCTCCGGGCATGGGGATCTTGGCCAGGGTGTCGCAATGCTCGGCGACCAGCCGGCGCAGGCCCTCGCCCTCGGAGCCGAGGACAAGCACGGTGGGCCCGCCGTCGAGCGCGTCGCCCAGGAAGGTCTCGGTATGACCGTCGAGACCGACGGCCCGCCAGCCGAGATCGGCAAGCCGTTCCAAGGCGCGTGAGAGATTGACCACGTGGGCGGTGGGGATGCGATCGACGGCGCCGACCGCGGCCTTGGCGAGCGCCCCCGTCAGTTTTGGCGCGTGGCGGTCCTGAAGGATCACGCCGCAGGCGCCGAAGGCCGCAGCCGAACGCAGGATGGCGCCGACGTTCTGCGGGTCCGTCACCTGGTCGAGCATGAGGAGGACGGCGCCGCGGCGCGCTTCGAAGTCCTCCAGCGCGACGGATTCGAGCGGGGCCGCGCGCAGGGCCACGCCCTGGTGGACCGCGCCCTGGGGCAGGATCTGCGAGATCGCGGCGGCCTCGACGACCTCGAGGGCCTTGGGACGGCCGAATCTCGATTCGAGTTCGCGCGCCCGGTCGGGGGTCGCCAAAATGCGGATCGCGCCGCCTCTCCTGGGGTTGCCCAGGGCTTCGGCGACTGCGTGCCAGCCCCACAGCCAGTCGTCGGAACCGTTGTCAGGCTTGCGATTGAAGGGTTTCGGGCTCGATTTTTTCGATCCCTTCCAGTGCGCGTTGCGTTCGCGAGGGGAGGACACTATAAGACGCGCTCCAAATTGGGGGCCGGACAGGTTCTTCGCCCAGGCGTAGAGGTCTTGTCCAGGCGTCCGATGCGGCTCTGAGCGCGCTGGGGGAATGTCCCGAGTGGCAAAGGGGGCGGACTGTAAATCCGCTGCTGTAATGGCTTCGTAGGTTCGAGTCCTACTTCCCCCACCACGCGCCGGAGCAAGACGATCAACGGAGAGTGGCGCGAGTATCGCGCATCCTTCGGCGGGTATAGCACAATGGTAGTGCAGCAGCCTTCCAAGCTGAGGATGCGGGTTCGATTCCCGCTACCCGCTCCAACCTTTTGAATTCAACCGCCGGCAGGATCCCGATGGCCAAGGAAAAGTTCGAACGCAACAAGCCGCACTGCAACATCGGCACGATTGGTCACGTTGACCATGGCAAGACGACGTTGACGGCGGCGATCACGCTGACGCTCGCCAAGAGCGGCGGGGCCAAGGCGATGAACTACGCCGACATCGACGCTGCGCCGGAAGAGAAGGCGCGGGGGATCACGATCAACACCGCGCACGTGGAATACGAGACGGAGAACCGTCACTACGCGCACGTCGACTGCCCTGGCCACGCCGACTATGTGAAGAACATGATCACGGGGGCTGCGCAGATGGACGGCGCGATCCTGGTGGTGTCGGCGGCGGACGGCCCGATGCCGCAGACGCGCGAGCACATCCTGCTGGCCCGTCAGGTGGGCGTGCCGGCCCTGGTGGTGTTCATGAACAAGGTCGACATGGTCGACGACGCCGAGCTGCTGGACCTGGTGGAGATGGAAGTGCGCGAGCTTCTGTCGAGCTATCAGTTCCCGGGCGACGACATCCCGATCGTGAAGGGCTCGGCCCTGGCGGCGGTCGAAGACCGCAACCCGGAGATCGGGGCTGACCGCATCCTGGAGCTGATGACCCAGGTCGACGCCTACATCCCGCAGCCGGAGCGTCCGGTGGACCTGCCGTTCCTGATGCCGGTTGAAGACGTGTTCTCGATCTCGGGCCGCGGCACGGTCGTGACCGGCCGGATCGAGAAGGGGATGGTGAAGGTCGGCGAGGAAGTCGAGATCGTCGGCATCCGTCCGGTCCAGAAGACGACCTGCACGGGCGTCGAGATGTTCCGCAAGCTGCTGGACCAAGGTCAGGCCGGCGACAACGTGGGCGTGCTGCTGCGCGGCACCAAGCGCGAGGACGTCGAGCGCGGCCAGGTTCTCTGCAAGCCCGGTTCGATCACCCCGCACACGAAGTTCGTGGCCGAGGCCTATATCCTGACCAAGGAAGAGGGCGGCC
>NZ_JAYRST010000014.1:0-55810 GCF_041920015.1 Phenylobacterium sp. | reverse complement strand
GGAGCTCCCCCAGAGGGGGAGCAATTGGAGGCGCGCTGCTTGTACCTCGGGCCTCGCCGCCCTACCTTGGGCCTCGGCGGGTCGTGCTGCGGTTCGCGTCGAAGGCAATCTATCCCAGCGACCTTAATTTCTTCGAAGGGAGCTGTCCCTGCCTGGTCCCGTGGGGCCAGGCACTACGGCGCCCACCTGGTCAGCCAGGTCGAGGGGATTAAACCGACCTTCACGGCTCTCGCGGCGCCGCCACCCTTCGCGCTATATCCGGCGCGGTGAGCGATCCATCCGACAAGGCGAACCTGCGCGCGGCCCTGCGCAAGCGGCGTCGCGTCCTGGCCGAGCAGGCGCCGGACGCGGCGCAGGCGGCCGCCGCCCATGCGCCGGTCGCGGAGCTGGCGCGGCTGGGCTGGTTCTCCAGCTATCATGCGATGGGGACCGAGCTCGATCCCACGCCGCTGGCCCAGCGGCTGATCGCAGCGGGCGGGCGGCTGGCCATGCCGGTGACGCTGGGCGCCGCCTGGCCGCTGGCGTTTCGCCAGGTGCGGGCGGGCGAGGCGCCGGTTCCCGACGCCTTCGGCGTGCCGGCGCCGCCGCCGCAGGCGCCGGAGGTCGCGCCGAGGCTGGTGATCTGTCCGCTGCTGGCGTTCGATGCGGCCGGCGGGCGACTGGGGCAGGGGGGCGGCCACTACGACCGCACCCTGACGGCCCTGCGCGCCCAGGGGCAGGTGTTCGTCCTGGGCCTGGCCTATACCGGCCAGGAGGTCGAGGCGCTGGACATGGAGCCGCACGACCAAAGGCTGGACGCCATTCTGACGGAAACCGGCTATACCCGCTTCCGAAAGGACTAATTGCACATGCGTTTCGCCTTCTTCGGCGACGTGGTCGGTCGCGCCGGACGCGACGGCCTCGCCGACCATCTGCCGGCCCTGCGCCGCGAGCTGGGCCTCGAGTTCGTGATCGTCAACGCCGAGAACGCCGCGGCCGGCTTCGGGATCACCGAGCGCACCGCCAGCGAGCTGTTCGACGCCGGCGCCGACTGCCTGACCCTGGGCAACCACTCCTGGGACCAGAAGGAGGCGCTGACCTACATCGTGCGCGAGCCGCGCCTGATCCGGCCGCTGAACTATCCGGTCCTGGCCGACGCGCCAGGGCGCGGCGCCAACCTGTTCGAGACGCGGGAAGGCAAGCGGATCGTGGTGATCAACCTGCTCGGCCGGGTGCACATGGATTCGCTGGACGACCCGTTCGCCGCGGTCGACCGCGAGCTGGAGAAGGCGCCTCTGGGCATGGTGTCCGACGCCGTGGTGGTGGACATGCACGCCGAGGCGACCAGCGAGAAGATGGCCATGGGCCACTTCTGCGACGGCCGGGCCAGCCTGGTGGTCGGCACCCATACGCACGTGCCGACCGCCGACTGCCAGATCCTGCCGGGCGGCACCGCCTATCAGACCGATGCGGGAGCCTGCGCCGACTACGACAGCGTCATCGGCAACCAGAAGGAGGAGCCGCTGCGCAGGTTCACCACCCGCATCTCCGGCGGCCGCTACAAGCCGGCCGAAGGGCCGGCGACCGTCTGCGGCGTCTATGTGGAGACCGACGATTTCACCGGCCTGGCCCGCCGGATCGAACCGATCCGCATCGGCGGCCGGTTGAGCCAGACGGTCCCGGTTGTGGAGACGGCGCGGGCTTAACGCGCCAGGCGGGGGCGGAGGGCCTCCAGGGTCAGCTTGCCGTCCTGGTCGGTGTCGAGCAGTTCGAAGCGGCGGCGGGCGGCCTTGGCCCATTCGTCGCGGCTGACCCGCTGATTGAGGTCGGCGTCGGCGCCGCGAACGGGCTGGGGTTCGTTCAGCAGGGAAAAGCGCGCGGCCCCCGTGCGCGGCTGGGCGTGGCGGTCGATCTTGCGGATCAGCGGGCGCTTGCCGGGCGGCGGGCCGCCGCCAGGGCCGCCGGGGCCGAAGTCGAGGCGGGTGATCTCCGGGGCGATCTTGGTCTCGTAGACGGTGTTCTCCGGACCGTCGATCTGCGCATCGTCATCGGTGTCCAGCCGCTTGAAGAAGCGCAGGGCGTCGTCCCTGAATTCGTCCAGGGTCAGGGCGCCGCCGTGGTCGGCGTCGGCGCCGGAGAACCAGGCGGCCAGGCCGTCCTCACCGCGGAACGGCTCGCCCGAGGGGCTGATGAACAGGCGCTCGTGAGCTCCGCCCGGCGGCGGGCCCTGGCGCGGCGAGGGTTGAGCGTGTGCGGGGGCGGCGGCGAGCACGGCGGCGGCGATGACGATGCGAAACATGACCTTGAACCCTTGCGCGCCGGTCCGGCGCGGGGCGCAAGCTTCACCGGCGGTGCGGCCAAAGCGGGGCGGTCATGTGACCGGCGTGAAACCGGGCGATCAACTCGCGGGCTTGCGGTCGCGCTCGGCGATGCTGATCCCGCCGACGCCCCAATCCTCGGTCTGGACCTCGTCGATGACCACGAAGGTGCTGCCCGGCTTCTTGTTCAGCACCCGGACCAGGAGTTCGGTGGTCCCGGCGATCAACTCGGCCTTCTGCTCGGTCGTGGCGCCAGCGGTGATGCGGATGTTGACGTAGGGCATGGGAGCTCCTGAAGACGATGTTGCCGCCGATCCTTAAGCCAGCCAAGCTCGGCCGCAAACATCCCTGGAGGCTCCGATGACCCGCTTTCTCGCCCGACTGATCTTTGCGGCCCTCGGGCTGGCGTTGGCGGCCTATCTGTTGCCGGGGGTCAGCTACAACGGGGTCTTCGACCTGCTGATCGCCGCCCTGCTGCTCGGGGTGGTGAACGCCATCCTGCGGCCGGTGCTGTTCGTCCTGACCTTGCCGCTGACCATCGTGACCCTGGGGCTGTTCCTGCTGGTGCTGAACGCGGCGATGATCGGGCTGGTGGCCTGGATGCTGCCCGGGTTCACCGTCGACGGCGCCTGGTCCGGAATCCTGGCGGCGATCATCACCGGCTTGGCGAGCTGGATCGGCGGCGTGGTGATCGGCGACGCGAAGCGCTGATCTTCTCCCTCCCCTTCATGGGGAGGGACAGGCGGCGTAGCCGCCAGGGTGGGGCAGGGGCATGTCCACGTCACGCGCGCGCGAACTGCGAGCAACGATGTCGCCGCCGGAAATCCTGTTGTGGAGCCGGCTCAAGAGGTTGCGCGCCCAAGGCTTCCACTTCCGGCGGCAGGCGCCTTTTCGCGGATATTATCTGGATTTCGCCTGTTTCAGCCGGCGGCTGGTGGTGGAGATCGATGGCGCGCAGCATGCCGAGGATGAAGCGGCAGCGCATGATGCGGTGCGTGACGCCGTATTGCGGCGAGAAGGCTTTGTCGTGCGGCGCTTCTGGGCCGGGACGGTGATGGCCGATGTCGGCGGCGTTATGGACGCGATCACCGATGCGCTTGGAGAAGGGGGTAGGCCGCGAGCCCCACCCTGACCGCTTCGCGGTCTGTCCCTCCCCATGAAGGGGAGGGAGAAAAAAAGGGCGGAGCTTGGTGGCTCCGCCCTTCGTTATTTCGAAGCTGGGTTTGGACTTAGAAGTCCATGCCGCCCATGCCGCCCATGTCGGGCATGCCGCCGGCCGGAGCGTTCTTCTTCGGGGACTCGACGATCGCCGCTTCGGTGGTGATCAGCAGGCCCGACACCGAGGCGGCGTCCTGCAGAGCCGTGCGGACGACCTTGGCCGGGTCGATGACGCCATCGGCGACCAGGTCGACATACTGCTCGGTCTGGGCGTTGAAGCCGAAGGTCGGCGAGTTGTTTTCGAGGATCTTGCCGACCACGATCGAGCCTTCGACCCCGGCGTTTTCCGAGATCTGACGGATCGGGGCCTGCAGGGCGCGGCGCACGATGGCGACGCCGGCGTCCTGATCGGCGTTGTCGCCCTTCAGGCCGTCGAGGGCCTTGGAGGCCTTCAGCAGCGCCACGCCGCCGCCGGGGACGATGCCTTCTTCCACCGCAGCGCGGGTGGCGTTCAGGGCGTCGTCGACGCGGTCCTTCTTTTCCTTCACTTCGACTTCGGTCGCACCGCCGACGCGGATGACCGCGACGCCGCCGGCCAGCTTGGCCAGACGCTCTTGCAGCTTTTCCTTGTCGTAGTCCGAGGTGGTGTCCTCGATCTGGCGCTTGATCTGGCCGATGCGGCCTTCGATCGCGTCCTTGGCGCCGACGCCGTCCACGATGGTGGTGTCGTCCTTGGTGATCGAGACCTTCTTGGCGCGGCCCAGCATGTCGAGGGTGACGCTTTCGAGCTTGATGCCCAGGTCTTCGCTGATCAGTTCGCCGCCGGTCAGGATGGCGATGTCTTCCAGCATGGCCTTGCGGCGGTCGCCGAAGCCCGGCGCCTTGACGGCCGCGACCTTCAGGCCGCCGCGCAGCTTGTTGACCACGAGGGTGGCCAGGGCTTCGCCTTCGACGTCTTCAGCGATGATGAGCAGCGGGCGGCCCGACTGGACCACGGCTTCCAGCACCGGCAGCAGCGGCTGCAGCGAGGAGACCTTCTTTTCGAAGAGCAGGATCAGCGGCTCTTCCAGCTCGACTTCCATCTTGTCGGCGTTGGTGATGAAGTACGGCGACAGGTAGCCGCGGTCGAACTGCATCCCCTCGACGACGTCGAGTTCGGTTTCCAGGCTCTTGGCTTCTTCGACGGTGATGACGCCTTCGTTGCCGACCTTGGCCATGGCCTTGGCGATCATTTCACCGACTTCGAGGTCGCCGTTGGCCGAGATGGTGCCGACCTGGGCGATTTCGGAGTTGGTGGTGACCTTCTTGGAGGTCGACTTGATCTCTTCGATGACCTTGGTGACCGCCTTGTCGACGCCGCGCTTCAGGTCCATCGGGTTCATGCCCGCGGCGACCGACTTCAGGCCTTCGACCACGATGGCCTGGGCCAGGACGGTGGCGGTGGTGGTGCCGTCGCCGGCTTTGTCGTTGGTCTTGGAGGCGACTTCGCGGATGAGCTGGGCGCCCAGGTTCTCGAACTTGTCAGCCAGTTCGATTTCCTTGGCGACCGAGACGCCGTCCTTGGTCGAACGCGGGGCGCCGAAGGACTTTTCGATGACGACGTTGCGGCCCTTGGGGCCGAGGGTCACCTTCACCGCGTTGGCGAGGGTGTTGACGCCGCGCAGCATGCGGTCGCGCGCGTCGGAAGAGAAATAGACGTCTTTAGCGGCCATTTTTCTGCTCTTTCAGAATGTGTGGATGGGGAGGAAAGCGGGAAGGGGTGGTTATTCGACCACGCCCAGGACGTCGCTTTCCTTCATGATCAGGAGGTCTTCACCGTCGATCTTGACCTCGGTGCCCGACCACTTGCCGAACAGGATGCGGTCGCCGGCCTTCACGTCCAGCGGCTGGATCTTGCCGCTGTCGTCGCGGGCGCCGGGGCCGACGGCGACGACTTCGCCTTCCTGCGGCTTTTCCTTCGCGGTGTCGGGGATGATGATCCCGCCCTTGGTCTTTTGTTCTTCCTCGACACGCTTCACGAGGACGCGGTCTCCCAGAGGACGAAACGCCATGTCTTTAAGTCTCCGTTCGGGACGGTTGAATGCCTGTGGTCAGCGTCGGGCGGCGGCCGTTAGCAGCCATGTCGCCCGAGTGCTAACGCAGCGGGGAGGTAGGCAAGGGGCCGGGGCGAGTCAAGCGCATGCAACCGCGGTTTTTTGATTCCGCTTGGTTACCGGCGCGCCGCGCAGATAGGGTCGGGGGCGAGGGAACACCAGGAGACACCAACACATGCGCTGTGCGCTTGCGATCGCCGCCCTGTCGGGCGCCATCTTCACGTCCGCCATTTCGGGAGCGGCCGCGGCCGAGACCTGGAAGCCCTATGGCGCGGTCAGCGACAAGGGACTGCAATGGTCCTACGACGCCGACTATTCCTATCTCGACCAGCAGAGCGGCCGGGTCGTGGTGATGCAGGCCATTGGCAAGGTCGGCGCCGAACCGCGCATGGGCCCCTCGGGCCCTGGCAAGCCGGACGGGGTCGGCTCGGTGCTGGCCCTGAACTGCCGCGAGCGGACGGTGGTCAGCCTGGGCGGCTACAGTCCCAAGAAGCCGCTGGAGCTGTCGGCCAACTGGCGCACGGCCAACGCCACCGCGGCCAAGAGCGCCGAGGACAACGCGCTGATGGATGCGATCTGCCCCGGCGCCGGCGCTCTGCCGACCAAATAGGACGGTGACGCCAGCTTCTAACCTGTTGAAGGCGGCCGCTTGCGGCCGCCTTTTCCATGGGGGAACGAGGGACTGCGGCGGCCTCCAAAAAACATTAAACGCTTGTTTGATTTTGGTCACGGAAGCGTCCAAACTGCCCGCCTAAGCCATCGATCCGAGGCAGGGCAGGCCGCCCTGCGCCCCGCGCCGTCCGCACAAAAAGCATTGGGAGAGACGAGATGACCATGACCGCCGACCGGTCCGAGAGCAGCTTCAAGCTGAACCCGCAGGACGAGCTGAACGACCTGCGCATGTCCGACAAGGCGCTGCCGCTGCTCAACAAGGTCAGGGCGTTCATCAAGGATGTCGTCCAGCCGATGAGCGAGGAGTTCCATCGCCTGGGCGAGGGCAAGACCGACATCTGGAGCTATGCGCCCGGCCAGCTCGAAGTGCTGGACGCGGCCAAGGACAAGGCCAAGGCGGCGGGCCTGTGGAACTTCTTCCTGCCGGACGCCCACACCGGCGAAGGCCTGTCGAACCTCGACTACGCCTATATCGCCGTCGAACTGGGCAAGAATCCGATGTCGTCGGAGGTGATGAACTGCGCCGCGCCCGACACCGGCAACATGGAAGTTCTGGAACGCGTCGGCACGCCCGAGCAGAAGGAAAAGTGGCTGAAGCCGCTGCTGGAAGGCAAGATCCGCTCGGCCTTCGCCATGACCGAGGTCAACGCCGCCTCGTCGGACGCCAAGAACATCAACACCCGCGCCACCCTGGTCGGCGACGAATACGTGATCAACGGCGAGAAGCACTACATCTCCGGCGCCGGCGACCCGCGCTGCAAGGTGATGATCACCATGGTGCAGACCAGCCCGGACGGCCCGCCCCACCTGCGCCAGTCGCAGATCCTGGTGCCGACCGACGCGCCCGGCGTGAAGATTCTCGGCCCGATGAACGTGTTCGGCGATCCTGACGCGCCGCACGGCCACATGCATATCGTGTTCGACAATGTGCGGGTGCCGGCCTCGAACATGCTGTTGGGCGAAGGCCGCGGCTTCGAGATCAGCCAGCTCCGCCTGGGCCCGGGCCGTATCCACCACTGCATGCGCGCCATCGGCCAGGCCGAGAAGGCTCTCGACCTGCTGGTCACCCGCGGCCTGACCCGCGAGGCCTTCGGCAAGCCGCTGGTCTATCTGGGCGGCAATATCGAGATCGTCAGCCGCGCCCGCATCGAGATCGAGGCCATGCGCCTGATGGTGCTGAAGGCCGCCAAGGCCATGGACGTGCTGCCGCGCGACGAGGCCCGGATCTGGATCCACATGGTCAAGGCCATGGTGCCCGAGCGCGTCTGCCAGATCATCGACCAGGCGATCCAGATGCACGGCGCCCTGGGCGTCAGCCAGAAGACCCCGCTGGCCCGGATGTACACCTCGACCCGCACCCTGCGCCTGGCCGACGGGCCGGACGAAGTGCATCACATGGTTGTCGGACGCAACGAGGTCCGCCAATATCGCGAAATGCCGGTCGATCCGTCGACGGCTGCGGTGTTCCGCAACTAAGAGCTTCTCTCCAGGAAGATCGAACGGAGGCCCCGGCGAAAGCCGGGGCCTTTTTCGTGGGCGACGGCGCGGCTTGTCCGGGTATAGAAGGGCCTCGCTCACAGCGAACCTCCGTCCGGCGCGGCCGCCGGGAGGCGACGCGAAGGGCGCCGGGTCGATCCCCGCCAGGTGCGGGCGCGATCCCCGGGCATGTCGCCCTTCCTGGCGGAGCGGCGTCGCGGGCGGACCCGCATCCTCTTTCCCGCGCAGCGCGCCTGCGCAGCCGACCGGCGAAGCCCAAGGGCCTGTGTCCCTCGGTTGGAGCCGATCGCAACCTGGAGGACTGTTCATGAGCCTGGTTTCGGCTGTCTTCGTCATCTGCCTGGCGTTCGTGACCGCCACCCTGTCGGGGGTGTTCGGCATGGCCGGCGGGCTGGTCCTGATGGGCGGGCTCGCCCTGGTGCTGCCGGTCTCGGCGGCCTTCGTGACCCATGGGATGCTGCAACTGGTCGCCAACGGCTGGCGTGCGGTGCTGCACCGTCGCCATGTGCGCTGGGACATCGTCGGCTGGTACGCCCTGGCCTCGGCTATCGCAGGCGGCCTGGTGGCGCTGATCTCCCTCGTGCCGTCCAAGCCGGTGCTCTATCTGCTGATGGGGCTGGTCCCCTTTCTGCTGTGGCTGCCGCAGCGGTGGATCAGCCTGGACGCGGCGCGGCCGCCCCAGGCCTTCGCCTCGGGCTTGATGGTGACGGGGCTGAACCTGACGGCGGGCGTCGCCGGCCCCCTGCTCGACATCTTCTTCGTGCGCACGGCGCTCAGCCGGCACGCCATCGTGGCGACCAAGGCCGCGACCCAGGTCTTCGCGCACCTGGCCAAGATCCTGGTCTACGGGACGCCGCTGCTGACCAGCCCGGGGGCCGAGATGCCGCCCTGGTGGATGTTCGCCTTCGCCATTCCGCTGTCGATGCTGGGCACGGTGGTCGGCGGGCGTATCCTCGACCGCATGAGCGACGTGAACTTCAAGAGCTGGACGCGGTGGATCGTGACCGGGATCGGCGTGCTCTATCTGGCCCAGGCCGCCCAACTGTTCCTGCGAGGCGCTGCATGAAGATCGAACCGCAGGTGCTGGAAGACCGCTTCGTGCGGCTGGAACCGCTGGACGAGCGGCACCGGGAGGATTTGCGCGCGGCCTGCGACGCCGATCCGGAGATCTGGGCCGCGCTCTATCCGTTCTCCTGGGCGGGCGAGCATTTCGATCCCACCTGGCAGGTGTTCGCCGGCAATATCGAAAGCGGCCGCACCTTGGCGTTTGCGGTGATGGTCGAAGGGCGCTGCATCGGTCTGACCTGCTTCATCGCTCCGGACGGCGCCAATGCGACGGTCGAGGTCGGAGGCACCTATTACGCGCCGGCGTTCCGAGGCGGGGCGGTGAACCCGGCGGCCAAGCGGCTGATGATGAGCCACGCCTTTGCGGCCGGGGCGCGGCGGGTCGTCTACCGGGTCGATGCGATCAACGCCCGCTCGCGCGCGGCGGTGTTGAAGCTGGGGGCGGTGCAGGAGGGCATCCTGCGCCAGGACCGGATGACCTGGACCGGCCGCATCCGCGACACGGTGATCTTCTCGATCCTGGCGGAGGAGTGGCCGCGCGTCCGCGAAGGGCTGAACGCGCGGCTGGCGGCGTTGGGCTAGGCGCTCGCCGCGGTCTTCTCGGGCGCGGTGGGGAAGAACACCTTGTCGGCGTTCTCGGCCACCTCCTGGGCGGTGTAAGGCCGGCCGGGAGTGAAGCCGTCGGTCTGCAGCATCTTGATCTCGCGCACGCCGCGCGAGGAGACTCCCAGCACCTTGCCGGTGTGATCGGCGGCGAGGTCCGAGGCCATGTAGAGCACGCCGGGCGCGATGTTCTCCGGCAGGGCCATGGGATCGGGTTCCTTGTCGCGGAAGCCGGGCAGGTCGGAGGTCATGCGGGTGAAGGCGCCGGGCGCCAGGCCCATGACGCGGATGCCGTACTTGCGTCCTTCGATCGAGAGCACGCGCATGAAGCCGTAGATGCCGGCCTTGGCCGCGCCGTAGTTCGACTGGCCGAAGTTGCCGTAGAGGCCCGAGGTGGACGAGGTCATGATGATCGTCCCCGGTTTGCCGTTGTCCTTCAGCCACTTCCAGACCGGCATGACGCAGCAGTAGGTGCCCTTCAGGTGCACCTTCACCACCAGGTCCCAATCGGCCTCGGAGGTGTTGGCGAAGGTCTTGTCGCGCAGGATGCCGGCGTTGCAGACGAGGATGTCGATCTGGCCGAAATTGTCCAAGGCGGTCTTCAGGATGTTTTCGCCGCCTTCCATGGTGGAGACATCGTCGGTGTTGGCGGCCGCCTTGCCGCCCGCGGCGATGATCTCGTCGACGACGCGCTGGGCCGCGCCCTTGTCCGAGCCCGAGCCGTCGCGCGGCCCGCCCAGGTCGTTGACCACGACCGCGGCGCCTTCCTTGGCGAACAGCTTGGCGTAGGCCTCGCCCAATCCGCCGCCCGCGCCGGTGATGATGGCGACCTTGCCGTCCAGCAGACCCATAGCGTTTCTCCCTAATGATCTAAGCAATGGGGGCATCATCGGATCGGGGGACGATGCTGACAAGCATTGACCGGCCCTCGACCTCTTCCGCGGCTGGACTGGGCGGTCAGGGCGCCGGGCGGTAGCGCCACTCCTGAGCCTGCAACCGACCTTTCACCGATCCTTCGATGCGCGCGCAGAGGTCCTCGCCGCAGCGGCGGTAGATGATCCGCTGGGGAAAGTCGTGATCGAGGTTCTCGAACACCGCCTCGTCCCGGCCGAGGCCCGGCTTCAGCACGAAGGGCGTGGGGTCCTGGTCGGCCGGGTGGGCGGTGAAGGTCGCGCCGTCGGGTTCGGCGGTGATGGTCATGAACTCGATGGACGGCTTGCGGCCCGGACGCAGGGTCTGGGAAAGGCCGGCCATCACTCCGTCGACCGGGGCGAACCAGACCTCGTGCACGGTGCGCTTGTCGTCCTGCTGCACCCAGGCGCCGGCGAGCCAGCCCAGCGTCTGGACGTCGTCGACCGGCGTGGCGCGCGCGCCGCCGGCCAGGGCCGCCAGCATCAGGGACAGGGTGAGCGACTTCCGCATAGCCGCGTCAGGCCTTCTTCCGGCGCCGCGCCTGGAAGAAGGCGCGCAACAGCTCGGCGCTCTCCTGGGCCAGGACGCCACCGGTCACCTGCGGACGCCAGTGGCAGGTGGGTTGTTCGAAGAAACGCGGGCCATGGACCACGGCGCCGCCCTTCGGGTCCTCGGCCCCGAACACGACGCGGCCGATGCGCGCATGGCTGATGGCGCCGGCGCACATGGCGCAGGGCTCGAGCGTGACGACGAGGGTCAGATCGGTGAGCCGATAGTTGCCCAGCTTCGCGGCGGCTTGCCTTAGGGCGACGATCTCGGCATGAGCGGTCGGATCGTGCGCGCCAATGGGGCCGTTCGCCCCGATGGCGATGACCTCCTCCGTCTTCGGATCGACGACGACGGCGCCCACAGGAGTTTCCCCGCGCGACGCGGCGTCTTGCGCCGCCGCGAGCGCGATGCGCATGGTGCGATGATCATGATCCACGACCCCCAACGAAACGACGAGACGGCGCCAGGTCAAGGCGAGCGTGTCGCAAAAGCCCTCGCGCGCGCGGGCGTCGCCTCGCGGCGCGACGCCGAGAAGCTGATCGAAGAGGGCCGCGTGGCCCTGAACGGCGAGGTGCTGACCACTCCGGCGGTGAATGTCAGGCCCGACGACATCCTGACCGTCGACGGCGAGGTGGTGGACCCGCCCGAGCCGACGCGCCTGTTCCGCTATCACAAGCCGGTCGACCTCCTGACCACGCACAAGGACCCGCAAGGGCGGCCGACGGTGTTCGACGCCCTGCCGCCGGGCCTGCCGCGGCTGATCTCCATCGGCCGGTTGGACATCAATTCCGAGGGCCTGCTGCTGCTGACCA
The DNA here is from genome assembly GCF_041920015.1 of Phenylobacterium sp. Classification (GTDB taxonomy): domain Bacteria; phylum Pseudomonadota; class Alphaproteobacteria; order Caulobacterales; family Caulobacteraceae; genus Phenylobacterium. Next base: position 44,152 of record NZ_JAYRST010000014.1, on the reverse strand, counting down.
ACGACGGCGAGCTGGCCCGCTCGCTGGAACAGCCCTCCAGCGAGATCGTGCGCCGTTATCGGGTGCGGGCGCGCGGGCGCGTGACCCAGGCCGACCTCGACAAGCTGGCCCAGGGCGTGAGCGTCGAGGGCGTCCGCTACGGTCCCATCGAGGCCAGGATCGACAAGGCCAAGGACGGCCCGCAGGGCGCCAATGTCTGGATCACCGTCACCCTGGCCGAGGGCAAGAACCGCGAAGTGCGCAAGGTGCTGAAGTCGGTCGGGCTGGAGGTCGGGCGGCTGATCCGCATGTCCTACGGCCCGTTCGCGCTGGGTACGCTGCCGGTCGGCCAGATCGAGGAGGTCGGGCCGCGGGTGATCCGCGAACAACTGGCCGAGCATATCGATCCTGAGAACCTGCCGACCGGCGAGCGGCCGGCCTTCAAGACGCCCAAGGCCCCGCCCGGCGCCCATGCGGTGCATGACGGCACGGGCCGCCGCGGCTCGAGCGCGGCCGCCGAGCCGAAGCCGAAGACCGAATACAAGGACGGCTGGGCGCGGCCGAAGGTCGCCGTGAAGATCAAGAGCGCCAAGCCGCGCCGCGCGCCGCGTCCGGGCGACGCGGCGGGGGCCGAAGCGGTCAAGGCGCCGCGCCGCCGGTCCTCGCGCCTGGCCGGCGACACGCCGGGCGGCATCCGCACCTATTCGCCGGGCGACCCGCTGGCCCCGCCGCCGCGCGAAGCGCCAGCCAGGCGCGGTCCGGCGTCGAAGGGCGAGGGCTTCAAGCGCGAAGGTTTCAAGGGCAAGAGCCGGGACGAGCGCGGACCGCCGCGGGCCGCCGGCGAAGAGGCAAGCCGCGCCGAGCGTTTCGACAAGCCGCGCTCGCCCCGCGGCCCGCGCAAGGGCGCGACCCTGATCGAGCGGGGGCCGCGCGCCAATGACGGCAAGCCGGCCAGGCCGCGCAGCTTCGGCGGTCCGCGCGGCGAGGGGCGTCCCGAGCGCGCCGATGGCCCGCGCGGCCCCCGTCCGGGCGGCAAGCCCGGCTTTTCGGGCGCGCGAGGCGATGGGCCGCGTGGCCCACGTTCGGAGCGGCCGCGTTCCGACCGTCCGCATTCCGGCGGCGGCAAGCCCGGCGGCCCGCGACCTGGCCCGAAGGGGCCGCGGCCCGGCGGTTCGCGCGGGCCTAAGCGGGACGGCTGATGCGCATCGTCTCGGGCGAATTCCGCGGCAAGGCCATCGTCACGCCGCCGGGCGAGCGCACGCGCCCGACCTCCGACCGGGCGCGACAGGCGGTGTTCAACATCCTGGAGCATGCGGGCTGGTCGCCGGGCGTGCGCGACCTGCGGGTCATCGATCTCTTCGCAGGTTCGGGCGCCCTGGGGTTCGAGGCGCTGTCGCGGGGGGCGGCCTTCTGCCTGTTCGTCGAGACCGACGAGTTGGCGCGCGGGGCGATCCGCCAGAACGTCGACGCCATGGGACTGTTCGGGCGGACGCGGGTGCATCGGCGCGACGCCACGGACCTCGGGACGCGGCCCGGCGCCGACGGCCCGGCCTTCGACCTCGCCTTTCTCGATCCGCCCTACGGCAAGGGGCTGGGTGAGCAGGCGCTGGCCAGGCTGGCGGCCGGCGGCTGGCTGGCCGATGGCGCGGTGGTGATGTTCGAGCGCGGAAGCGACGAACCGGATTTCGAGGTCGCGGGATTCGAGAAGCTGGACGCGCGCGACTACGGCGCCGCGCGCGTCCATTTCCTGAAGTACGCGCCGAACTAGAAGGCCCGCATGCTCGTGCGGTTGTCGAGCTGGCTGCGCAGGTTGACCAGGCCCTCGCGGGTGATCTGGTAGGGCTGGCCGTTCCGGCTGGCGATCAGCCTCTTCTTCTTCAGGCTCTTGAAGATGGCGACGTCGCAGTCGCTGAGGGTCCAGCCGTCGCGGGTGATGCAGTCGGCCGAGACGATGTCGCCCCGATCGTCGCGTTCGAGGACGATCCGGCCGCCTTGGGCCAGGGCGTGCAGCGTGCGTTGCTGCGCTTTGGAGATGTTCAAGGAGGTATCCAGCATTCAGACATGAGAAAACGCGCCCGGGCCAGCCTCGCGATGCGAGGGCGCGGACGTTGGGGCCTGACTGCCGATGGGAGACGAGGACGCCGGTTCGGCGGTTAGGCCCGGGCCTCGATCGCAAGCTCTGACATGCTGCCTCTCTTGAAGGTTGCAGGACAGATCATGGCGAAGCTCGCCGGCCCCGTCCAGGGGCGGGCGTTCGCGCGTGACTTCCGTGCGGCCCTGGGCGAGGGTCGGTGTGAAGCGAGGCGGCGCGGAGGCCTGGATGGCGAGCTACAAGGCTCGACTGACCGACGACCTGGACGAATGGATCGAGGCTGGGCTGGTGTCGCCGGGCAGCCGCCAGGCCATTCTGGACCGGGTGTCGGACGGCCGGCGCATCGACGCCTCGGCCGCCCTGGCGGTGGTCGGCGCCCTGCTGCTGGGCGCGGCGGCCATCGCCTTCGTGGCGGCCAACTGGGGGGCGATCCCCCGGCTGCCCCGGTTCGGCCTGATCCTTGGATTGTTCGCCGCGGTGTCGGGTGCGGCGGCCTGGACCGGCCGGGACGGGCGCCGGCCGTTGATGACCAACACCCTGCTGGCGGTGGCGGCCTGCGTCTATGCGGCGGCCATCGGCCTGACCGGCCAGATCTTCGACATCGCCGGCGATCCGCAGGCGGCGCTGCGCGGAGCGGGGATCGCCGCCGGCCTGCTGGCGCTGGCCGGGCGCTCCAGCGCCGCGGGCGTGGTCGCCCTGGCCCTGATCGGGCTGGGGGAATTCGCCGGGCGGTTTGGCGCTGGCGAGTCGCGCTGGCTGATCTTCGCGGCTCCGGTCGGGATGGCGCTGGCCTGGCTGTGGAATTCGCGGCCGCTGGCCCATGCGGCGAGCCTGGCCTTGATCGTCGGCCTCGTGGCGGTGATCTCGCTCTACGAGCGGTTCGGCGCGCCGGGCCTGTTGGCGGGGGCGGCGGTGCTGGCCGGGCTGGCGGGGCTGTCGCGGCAATTGGGCGAGCGACGGACGGCGCTGGTCTTCCTGCTGTGGTTCGTCTGGGGGGCGTTCGCGCTCTATGCGGTCGCCGGCTTCGACGACTTGAAGGGCGGCGCGCAGATCGCCCATCGCGCCGGCTGGCTGATGCTGGCCGGCGGGGCCATCGCGCTGGGCATGCACGACCGGCAGACGATGGTCACGGCCGCAGGCGTCACGGCGATGATCGCCGGGGTGTGCGCGATCCTGTTCGACCTCGGGCTGGGCCTGATGACGGCGGCCGGGCTGTTCGCGGCCTGCGCGGTGATCGCGCTGGCCGCCGGTCTGGTGATGCGCAAGGGGAGGCGGGCATGAGGCTGGCGCTTTCCTGGCGCATCCTGATCGTGGCGGCGGGCCTGATCGTGGTGCTGGTGGGGCTGGTGATCTCCGAAAGCCGGGCTCGGGCGAGGGGGCGGGAGGTCGCCCTGCCGATGGAGGCGGTCGATCCGCGCGACCTGCTGACCGGGCATTATGTGGCGCTGCGCCTGACCCAGAGGCTGCCGGCGGGCCAGCCGTGCCCTGACGCGCCCAGCGCCTATGCGGCCGGCAAGTGGCTGGGCCTGACCGGTCAGGGACGTTTCGTGCGGGCAGCCGATACGCGCGCGGCGGTCCTGGGCGGCGAGGCGGCGCTGGCCGTACGCGGCGGGGTCTATTGCTCGCGCATGGCGTTCGGGGATCGCGAGGGCAATGCGGTCACGCTCGACATGGGCGTCGACCGTTTCCACGCTGACCAGGACGAGGCCGAGCGGATCGAGCGGGCGCTGCGCGCGCGGCGGACGGACGGTTCGGCGCCCAGCGCCTTTGCGGTGGTCTCGGTCGGCGCCGACGGGCGTGCGCGGCTGAAGGGCGTGATCGTGGACGGGCGGCGCACGGACCTGACCTGGTTCTAGGCGGCCGGCTCGCGGTCGACGGCGCCAAGGGCGGCGAGCAGGCGCTCTTCCACCAGGCAGCGGACGGTCAAGCCCGCGCCCGAAGCGATGCGCAGGCGCGGCGGTTCGGCTTCGGCGGGAAGGGCGGCGCGGGCCTTGGCCGGGGCCTCCCGCAACGCGGCGGCGTCGAGCGGCGGCAGGCGAGCGGCGAGACCGGCGAGCGGGACGATCCGCGCCGGCCGGTCCGCGGCGATCTCGAAGCGGCCGTCCCAGACGCCGGCTTCGCCCGCTGCGAGGATCAGCGGCGCGGGCGGTCGGCGGACCAGTTCGCCCGGTTCGCGCATGATCGACAGTCGGTCCGTGCTGGCCTCGATACGTGCGCCGGCCAGGGTGGCGATGAAGGGCGCGCCGGTCGCCGTCAGGGCGATGATGCGGGCCAGGCGCTCGGCGCGTGGCGGCCGCTCGGCGCCGGCCGCGCAGAGGCAGGCGACCGCCAGGGCTCTCGGGGTGAGCGCTGTGCGAGGCAGGGAGACGACGCCGGCTGCGTCGACCTCCACGTCCGCCGCCGGCGGTTGGTTGGCCGGTTCGGGAAGGGCGAGGTCCGCGCCGGCTGCGCGGGCGCGGGCGCGGGCGAAGCGCAGGTCGGCGTTGGCCGGGTCTTCGATCCAGGTCTCGCCATGGGCGGCGAGCCAGGCGCGGATCTCGCCGCGCGCCAGGTGCAGCATGGGGCGCAGCAGAAAGACGCTGCGGCCTTCCGGCCAGACCGGCGAAGGAGTCCATTCGCGCGGCGAAGGGGTGGTCGAGCCGGCGACGCGCATGGCGGCGGCCTCGGCGATGTCGCTGGCGGTGTGGGCCATCAGGATCACCCGCGCGCCCGCCTTCCGCGCGGCGCCGGCGAGCAGGCGGTGGCGGGCGGCGCGGGCGGCCGCGGGCAGGCCGCGGGCCGGTTTGTCGCCGTTCCAGGCCAGGGCCTGGAAGTCCGCGCCCAACCGCGCGGCGTGCGCGGCGCAGGTTTTCGTCCAGTCGGCGCTTTGCGGGTTCAGGCGATGATCGACGGTGAGGATCAGCAGCCTGCGGCCGCGCACCTTGGCCCAGTCGGCGGCCAGCAGGGCCAAGGCCAGGGAATCGCCCCCGCCCGACAGCGCCACGGCCAGCGGCGCGGTGGAAGAGGCCGCCAGGCGGCGGTCGAGGACGGCGTAGACGCCGCCGGTCAATGTCTCGTCGATCAGGCCGCGCACTTGGCCTGGTTGCGCGCCTGGGCGGCGCGGGTCTTCACCGTGGTCGAGGCCTTGGGATAGCGCTTGGCGAATTCGGCCAGGGTCTGGCAGGCGTCGGCCGGCTTCTTGAGGGCGATCAGCGAGCGCGACAGCTCCACCACCGCGTCAGGCGCCCAGGAGGTGGACGGCCAGCCCCGGATGGCGGCGATGTAGGACCCGGCGGCGTCGGCGTGAGCGCCGCGGGCGGTCAGGGCCTTGCCCAGCCAGTAGCGGGCCTCGGCGGCCTTGGAGCTGTCACCATAGGCGTCGACATATTCTCGGAAGCCGCTTTCGGCGGCGGCGTAGTCGCCGGAGGTGAGGGCCTGGCGCGCCTCGCTGAAGAGGTCGTTGGCCGACAGGCCGCTGGACGCGCCGCCCAGGCCGCCCGGCGGGGCCACGGTCTCGGCCAGGGCGCGACTTTCGAGGCTGGCGATCCGGTCGGACAGGGAGCGGTTCTCGGTCCGCAGGGCTTCGGCGTCGCGCTTGGCGAGTTCGGCCTGGCGGTTGGCGTTCTCCAGGTCGCCGGTCATGCGGGTGATGGTCTGTTCGAGGTCGGCCAGCCGGCGGCTGACCTCCTGGAGCTGATAGTCGGTCTCGGCCGGCTGGACCACGACCGGCTTTCCGATGTCGCGGCCCTGGAAGACGATGGCGCGAAGCTCCCGGACCACCTGTTCCATCTTGTCGAGACGCCGGACGTCGCGTGCGTCCAGCGGGTCGATCGGCGTCTGGGCGAGGGCGAGCGGGGCGGCCGCGGCGGTGGCGACCAGGCAGAGGACGAGGACGGGCAGCTTCATGATCGCAGACAACAACAAGCGTGAACGTCCAAATTGGGGCTGTTTGGTTTGCGATGCAAAGGCTGCGATCGCAAGAAACCGTGCGCGGCGGGGAAGGTAGAGCGCAAATGCAAAGAGGGGACCCGAAGGCCCCCTCCCGCACGGATCAGGTCGAACCTTGCAGATCAGACCTTACTGGGCGCCGCTGATGATGGCCGTGTGGCCGTTGCGGTTCCGCTGATAGGCTTCCTCGTTCGCGCCCGGATCGATCGGGCGTTCCTTGCCGTAGGACACGGTGGCGATGCGCGAGGGGGCGACCCCGCGCGAGACGAGGTGTTCCTTCACCGAGTTGGCGCGGCGCGAGCCGAGGGCGAGGTTGTACTCGCGGGTGCCGCGTTCGTCGGCGTTGCCTTCGATGCGGACCTGGACGGCGGGGTAGCGGACCAGCCAGGCGGCCTGGGCGTCGAGCACCGGGGCGGCGTCGGCGCGCACGTCATAACGGTCGAGATCGAAATAGACGCGGTCGCCGACGTTCTGCGCGAAGTCCGCGGCCGAGCCGGGGATGATCGAGGCCGACGGCGGCGGCGGGGCGGGGGCCGGCTCAGGCGCGGGCGCAGGCGCGGCGGGCGGGGGCTCCGGCGTGGGGGCCGGCTTGGGCTTCGACGCACAGGCCGTCACCGAAATGGCGGCGGCCGCGACCAGGGCCAGTCGAAGGGCGTGCTTGGTACTGAAGCTCTGCACGTTGGCTTCTCCTTTTGAATTTACGACGACGGCGGTTCCCACAGCCTGTGCCTTGTTCTACCCGCCATTTCCTTTGACGGACATGTCAAAAGACTGCGGAACGGGAAATTTACACCTGAAAACACGCATTAATTCAGCAGCGGCGACCAGGCCGGGTCGGTGCCGGAACCTGGATACGGCGCGGCCCGCTGGATGCGGCCGGTCACATCCACGGTCCATAAACGCGGAGCTCCGCCGGGCGTTTCGCGGCTGAACATCAGCACACGGCCGTTCGGGGCCCAGGTCGGGCCTTCGTCGAGATAGCTGGTCGTCAGGATGCGCTCGTCCGAGCCGTCGGGCCGCATGATGCCGATGTGGAATTCGCCGCCGTTCTGACGCGTGAAGGCGATGTATTCGCCGGTCGGGCTCCAGACCGGAGTCGTATAGATGCCCGAACCGAAGGAGATGCGCCGGCTGCCGCCGCCGTTGGCGTCCATCACGTAGAGCTGGGCGCTGCCGCCGCGGTCGGAGGCGTAGACGATGCGGGCGCCGTCCGGAGAGAAGGACGGGGAGGTCTCGATCGACGGGTCCGACGTCAGGCGCGTGGTCGTGCGGCTGCGCAGGTTCATCACGTGGATGTCGGTGTTGCCGGCGCGCTCGACCGAGAAGGCGACGCGGCCGCCGTCCGGCGAGAAGCGCGGCGCGAAGACCATGCCCGGGAAATCGCCCAGGGTCTCGCGCCGGCCGCTTTCGAGGTTGAAGAGGTAGACGGACGATCCCTCCGGCCGCAGGGCCATGTAGGTGATTTCCTGGCTGGTCGAGGAGAAGCGCGGGGTCATCACGATCGACGAACCGTCGGTCAGATAGGACGGATTGGCGCCGTCCTGGTCCATGATCGCCAGTTGCTTCTTGCGGTCGAGCCGCCCGCCGCTCTCGGCCACGAACACCACGCGGGTGTCGAAATAGCCCTTTTCGCCGGTCAGGCGCTCATAGACCGCATCGGAGATCTTGTGGGCGACCCGGCGCCAGTTGTCGGGGGTGGAGGTGAACTGCAGCCCCAGGAGCTGTTGCTGGGCATAGACGTCCCACAGGCGGAAATTGACGGTCAGCCGGCCGCCCTCGACCGTGACCTGGCCGTTCAGCAGGGCCTGGGCGTTGATGGTCTTCCAGTCGGGGAACCGGGGCTGGACGTTGACGTCCAGGGTCTGTTCGATGAAGGCGCTCTGCGGGATCGGCGCGAACAGGCCCGAGCGCTCGAGGTTGCCGGTGATGACCTGGGCGATCTCGGCGCCCTGGGAGCCGCCGAACGCCGGGATGGCGATGGGCAGCGGCTTGACGTCGCCCCGGTTGATGTCGACCTCGATCTGGGCGCGGGCGGGCGTGGTGACCGCCGCGGTCGAGACGAGGGCGGCCACGAGCGCGAGCGCCAGGGACTTCATGCGCATGGGGCGGGTCTCCTTGGTCACGAACAGGCCTCGCTTGTCTTGAAGTTCAAGTCGAAGCGCTGGCCATAGAGGTTGCGGGGCAGGCGGGTGAAGGGCGCGGCGGCGTAGACGGCGCGGATGGCGCGCTCGGCTGCGGCCTTCACGACCGGATCGGAGGAATGCTCGGCGCCGCGGGCGTCGACCTGGCCGACCACCTGGCCGCCGGCGCCCAGGGTGAAGGACACCTTCAGCCGCACGTCGCGGCCGCCTTCGACCTCGCAATTGGGATTCCAGCGCTTCTGGATCTCGTCGCTCATGCCGGCGATGGCCGAGGCGGCCTGGCCCGAGCCGAGGTCGGGGCGGGCCTCCGGCGCCGTGGCCTGGCGGGCGGGGCCCTTGGCGGCGGAGGAGCGCTGGCTGCTCTTGGCGACGCTGGCGGCCAGGGCGTCGAGGTCGAGGCTCTTCTCGGCCTTGGGCGCGGGCTTGGCCGGGGCCGGCTTGGCGGGAGCCGCGGGAGCAGGCGTGGGCTTGGCGGCGGGCTTGGGCGTCGGTGTCGGCGCGGGTTTCGGCGGCGTGGGCGCAGGTTTGGGGGCCGGCTGGGGCTGGGGCGTCGGCGGGGCGGGCGCGGGGGGGGGGGCGGCCGGCGGGGCGGGCGCCTCGGGGACCGGTTCCTCGGTCTGGGCGAGCTGGTCCTGCGGGCCCTGCTCGGCCGGGGCGAGGTCGGTGACCGGGGCGTTGGCGACGATGTTGATCGGCACGGCCGAGCCGAGCGGCAACTGGCGGCCCCACGGCCAGGAGATCAGGGCGGCCGCGATCACCCCGGCGTGCAGCAGCGCCGAGGCGAGCATGGGACCGGAGAATTCGGACCGCGCGCGAGCCATCGAGCCCTCAGCGCGGCTCGCCGCCCGAGGACGGTCCGCCGGTGTCGGTGATGAGGTTGATGGTGGTGAAGCCCGAGGTCGACAGCGCGGCCATCACCTGGGCGACGATGGCGTAGGAGGCGCGGCCGTCGGCGCGGACGTAGATCGGCCGCTTGGCGTCGTCGCCGGCCATGGCGCGCAGGCGCGGGGCGAGGCTGGAGAACGGGGTGGCGTCCTCCTGGATGAACAGCGAGCCGTCGGCGCGGATGGAGACGGTCAGAGGCTCGTTCTGGTCCTCCATGGCGCCGGCCTCGGTCTTGGGCAGTTCGACCTCAACGCCGCTGGTCAGCAGCGGGGCCGAGACCATGAAGATGATCAGCAGCACCAGCATCACATCGACCAGCGGCGTGACGTTGATCTCCGACAGGGCGCCGCGCGAGCGGCGGCCGCGGCGCCGGCGCGATCCGCCCGGCGCGGCGAAGGCGTCGTGGGAGGAGAGCGCCATCGGTCAGCCCCGTTCGGCCAGGCGGCGCTGGATCGCGGTCGACAGGTCGTCGGCGAAGCCTTCGAGGCGGCCGGCGTAGCGCCCGGCGTCGGTCGAGAACTTGTTGTAGGCGATATAGGCGGGGATAGCGGCCATCAGGCCGATGGCGGTGGCGAACAGCGCCTCGGCGATCGAGGGGGCGACGACGGCGAGGTTGGTCGACTTTTCGACGGCGATCGACTGAAAGGCCTTCATGATGCCCCAGACGGTGCCGAACAGGCCCACGAACGGCGAGGCGGTGGCGACGATGGCCAGCGAGCCGAGGCCGTTCTCCACGCGGGCGCTTTCGCGGGCGATGGTGGTGTCCAGGGTTCGGTCGATGCGCTGGATCAGCATGGCCACCTGGCTTTCGCTCATGGCGCCGCGGTTGCGGGCGTCGCGCCATTCCTTGAGCGCGCCCTGGAGCATGCGGGGCAGGGCGGCGACGGGGCGCTCGCCAGCCTCGGCGGCGATGTCCTCCAGCGGGCGGCCGGTGGAGACCTGGTCCTCGAAGGCGCCGGCCTCCCGGTTCAGCCGGGTCAGGCGCAGGGTCTTTTCGATGATGACGGTCCAGGACCACAGCGAGGCCAGGATCAGCCCGATCATGACCCCTTTGACCACCCAGTCGGCGCGGATGAACAGGTTGACGAAGCTGAAGCTGTCGGCGGTGATCGCGGCGGGGTCCATGCGCTCCTGAGGCTCCGGTCGAGGTTCGAGCGCACGACTTCAAGCCGCGCGCGGTGGCGATCTTAAGGCCGCCGGTTTGGGTTAACCGGCTTCTAACGCGGAAAAGGTGAAGGCGGTTTTACGGAAACCTTACGCGAAGTACGGGCGCAGGGTTTCCAGCATTCCGGCGGGGGGTTTGCGTGGCCGGCCGGCCAGGTCGATGCAGGCGGCCTCGACCTTGGCGGCGCAGACCAGCTCCTCGCCGCGGGTGATTCGTTGCGAGATGAACAGCCGCGGGCCCCTGGCGGCGTCATAGGCGGTGCGCACGACCAGGGCGTCGTCGATGCGCGCGGCGCGCTTGAAGTCGATCTCCATGCGCACGATGGCGAAGGCGGCCGGATCGTCGCGGTCCAGCAGGTCGGCGTGACGGACGCCGGCGACGCGCAGGAAGTCGGATCGTCCGCGCTCGAAATAGCGAACATAGTTGGCGTGGTAGACGACCCCGGTGAAGTCGGTGTCCTCGTAATAGACGCGGACAGGCAGGGCGTGCTCGCGCCCGTCGATGACGCCGGCGCTGGGGATCGGGGTCTGCATGGCGCCAAGATTTAGGGGCGGGACTAGGAAGGGGCCAGCTTCAAATCCGTGTCCTCCCGGTTTGCGAAGCAAGACCGGGACCCATGAACACCGGATGGAGCAGGAGGCGACTGGACGGCGCCTCATTCTTTAAGACAAGGCGCGAATGGGTCCCGGTCTTCGGCTGCGCCGAAACCGGGATGACACCTAGTGGCTATTCGACCTGGCTGACGTCGCGCACCGCGCCGCGGGCGGCGTTGGTGGTGAGGGCGGCGTAGGCGCGCAGGGCGGGGGAGACGACGCGCTTGCGCTCGGCCGGCTTCCAGGCGGCAGCGCCCTTGGCCTCCATCGCCGCACGGCGCTCGGCCAGGGCGGCGTCGGGGATGTCGAGCCGGATGATCCGCTGCGGGATGTCGATGACGATGGGATCGCCGTCCTCGACCAGGCCGATCACCCCGCCCTCGGCCGCTTCGGGCGAGACGTGGCCGATGGACAGGCCCGAGGTGCCGCCCGAGAAGCGGCCGTCGGTGATGAGCGCGCAGGCTTTGCCCAGGCCCTTCGATTTCAGGTAGCTGGTCGGATAGAGCATCTCCTGCATGCCCGGCCCGCCCTTGGGGCCTTCGTAGCGAATCACCACCACGTCGCCGGCGACGATCTTGCCGGTCAGGATGGCGCTGACGGCGGCGTCCTGGCTCTCGAAAACGCGCGCCACGCCGTTGAACTTCAGGATCTCCTCGTCGACCCCGGCGGTCTTCACGATGCAGCCATCCTCGGCCAGATTGCCGAACAGCACGGCCAGCCCCCCGTCCTGCGAGAAGGCGTGCCTGGCTTCGCGGATCACGCCGCCTTCGCGGTCGAGGTCGAGGTCGTCCCAGCGGCGGTTCTGGCTGAAGGCGACCTGGGTCGGCACGCCGCCCGGCGCGGCCTTGAAGAAGGTCTGCACCGCCTCGCTGTTGGTGCGCTTGATGTCCCAGCGGTCGAGGGCCTCGCCCATGCTCTTGGCGTGGACGGTGGGCAGGTCGGTGTGCAGCAGGCCGGCGCGGTCGAGCTCGCCCAGTATGGCCATGATGCCGCCGGCGCGGTGGACATCCTCCATGTGCACGTCGGCCTTGGCCGGAGCGACCTTGGACAGGCAAGGCACCTTGCGCGACAGGCGGTCGATGTCGGCCATGGTGAAGTCGACCTGCGCCTCGTGGGCGGCGGCCAGCAGGTGCAGCACGGTGTTGGTCGAGCCGCCCATGGCGATGTCCAGGCTCATGGCGTTCTCGAACGCCGCGAAGGAGGCGACCGAGCGCGGCAGCACCGAGGCGTCGTCCTGCTCGTAATAGCGGCGGGTGATGTCGACGATCAGGTGGCCGGCTTCCAGGAACAGCCGCTCGCGGTCGGCGTGGGTGGCGAGAGTCGAGCCGTTGCCGGGCAGTGACAGGCCCAGCGCCTCGGTCAGGCAGTTCATCGAGTTGGCGGTGAACATGCCCGAGCAGGAACCACAGGTCGGGCAGGCCGAGCGCTCGATCGAGGCGACCTCGGCGTCGGAAATCTTGTCGTCGGCGGCGGCGACCATGGCGTCGACCAGGTCGAGGGCGACCTCCTTGCCCTTCAGGATCACCTTGCCGGCCTCCATCGGGCCGCCGGAGACGAAGACGGTCGGGATATTGATCCGCAGGGCGGCCATCAGCATGCCGGGCGTGATCTTGTCGCAGTTGGAAATGCAGACCATGGCGTCGGCGCAGTGGGCGTTGACCATGTACTCGACGCTGTCGGCGATCAGCTCGCGCGAGGGCAGGCTGTAGAGCATGCCGTCGTGGCCCATGGCGATGCCGTCGTCCACGGCGATGGTGTTGAACTCCTTGGCCACGCCGCCGGCGCGTTCGATCTCGCGCGCGACGAGCTGGCCGAGGTCCTTCAGGTGGACGTGGCCCGGCACGAACTGGGTGAAGGAGTTGACCACCGCGATGATCGGCTTGCCGAAGTCGCCGTCCTTCATCCCTGTGGCGCGCCACAGGCCGCGGGCGCCGGCCATGTTGCGGCCATGGGTGGTGGTGCGGGAGCGATAGGTCGGCATGAGGTCGTTCCTGGAAAGGTCTTGCGCGCGCCTATCCGTAGCCAATGGCGTCTGGTTGGTGAAATATATTAAGCGGTGATTATTAGGTCGTATAAGCATATTAATATGCACGCGCGGCAGCTCCGGCACTTCCTGGCGGTGGCCCAGACCCTGCATTTCGGGCGGGCGGCCGAGCAGCTTTCCATGACCCAGCCGCCGCTCAGCCAGTCGATCATGGCGCTGGAGCGGGAACTGGGCGCGCCGCTGTTCGTGCGCACCAAGCGGCAGGTGGCGCTGACCCCGTTCGGCGCGCAGTGGTTGCCGCATGTGCGGGCGGCCATGGATGGGCTCGGCCGGCTGCCGGAGATCGCTCGCCAGTTGCGCGACGGGGAGACCGGCAAGCTCGAGCTGTCGTTCGTCAGCACCGCCGACTACAGCATCCTGCCGACCCTGGTGCGGCGCTACCTCGCCCTGCATCCTGAGGTGGAGATCACGCTCAGCGAGGCGACCAGCGACGTGCAGATCGCCGCCCTGCTGGAGGGCCAGGGACATGCGGGGATCATCATTCCTCCGCCGGGCGGGTTGCCGGATCGGCTGAGCTATCGGCGACTGCTGGTCGAGCCGCTGGTGGCGGCCGTTCCCGAAAGCTGGGTCGAGGCGGGGCGGCTGGCCCACGACGGCGAACGACTGGCGCCGGGCGCCCTGGTCGGCGCGCCGGGGGTGATCTTCCCACGCCGCTCGACGCCGGCTTTCTACGACCTGGTGATGGAAACCCTGACCGACCTGACCGGCGGCGCACGCATCGTGCAGGAGGCGATCCAGATGCAGACCATCATCGCCCTGGTCTCGGCCGGGATCGGGGTGGCGCTGGTGCCCGCCTCGCTGCGTCACCTGGCGCGGACGGGCGTGCGCTATATGAGCCTGCCGGGCGAGGGGGCCTATCTGGAAAGCGGCCTGGTCTGGCGCGCGGGCGATGCGACCCCGACCCTGCAACGGTTCCTCGACGTGGCGCTGGAGCCGCTGGGCTGAGAACCGCCGTCCTTCGCCGGGATGACCGGGTGACGGCTCTGAGGTCTACTCGTCGAACAGGGTCGGCTGGCCGCCGGGCGTGGGTTGCGGCGGGGGCGTAAGGCCGAGATGGGCGTAGGCCTTGGCGCAGGCGATGCGGCCGCGCGGCGTGCGCTGGATGAAGCCCTGCTGCATCAGGAACGGCTCGATCACGTCCTCGACGGCGTCCCTGGCCTCGGCGATGGCGTAGGCGATGGTCTCCACCCCGACCGGGCCGCCGCCATAGTTGTCGATCATGGCCTGGAGGTAGCGGCGGTCGAGGGCGTCCAAGCCCGCCTGGTCGACATCGAGGCGGGCGAGCGCCTGGGCGGCGGCCTTGGCGTCGATGGTCTCCACCCCGTCGGCGGCGGCGAAATCGCGGACGCGGCGCAGCAGGCGGCCGGCGACGCGGGGCGTGCCGCGCGAGCGGGCGGCGATCTCTCCGGCCCCGCCGGGGGCGAGGGAGAGTCCCAGCTTGGCGGCCGCGCCGCTCAACACCTTGGAAAGCTCGGCGTGGGTGTAGAACTCCAGCCGCAGGGGGATGCCGAACCGGTCGCGCAGGGGCGTGGCCAGCAGGCCGGCGCGGGTGGTGGCGGCGACCAGGGTGAAGGGCGCCAGGTCGATGCGGATCGAGCGGGCGGACGGCCCCTCGCCGATCACCAGGTCGAGGACGTGGTCCTCCATGGCCGGGTAGAGGATCTCCTCGACGTTCGCCGCCAGGCGATGGATCTCGTCGATGAAGAGCACGTCGCGCGGTTCGAGGTTGGTGAGGATGGCCGCCAGGTCGCCGGCCTTGGCCAGCACCGGGCCGCTGGTGGCGCGGAAGTTTACCCCCAGCTCGCGGGCGACGATCTGGGCCAGCGTGGTCTTGCCCAGGCCCGGCGGGCCGAACAGCAGCACGTGGTCCAGGGCCTCGCCGCGGCCCTTGGCCGCCTCGATGAATATCTTGAGGTTCCCCTTGGCCTGCTCCTGGCCGACGAATTCGGCCAGGGTCTGCGGGCGCAGCGCCTTGTCGTGCGGCCCGGCCTCGAAGGGCTGGGCGTCTGGAGAGACGATGCGGGTCACCGTCCCAACTCCTGCAGGCCGGCCTTGATGAGGGCGGGGATGTCGGCGTCGTCGCCGAGGCGCAGGGCGGCCTGTTCGACCACGCGGCGGGCGTTGACCTCGGCGACGCCGAGGCCGAGCAGGGCGGCGACCGCCTCGCCGACATTGCTGGGCGCGGGCGGGGCGGCGGGCGCGTGGACCTGGGCGTGGAAGGCCGCGACCGGGCCTTCGGTGAGCTGCTTGTCCTTCAGTTCGGTGATGAGGCGCAGGGCGAGCTTGGCGCCGACGCCGTTGGCGCGGGCGATGGCGGCCTTGTCCTCGCGCGCCACGGCCGAGACGAGATCGACGGGGGCGAGGACGTCGAGCACGGCCAGCGCCGCCTTGGGCCCGACGCCCTGGATGGTCAGCATGGTGACGAAGGCGCGGCGCTCGTCGCGGCCGAGGAAGCCGTAGAGCTTCAGGCCGTGGGCCTCGGACCACTGGCTTTCGATGTGGAGGACGATCTCCTCGCCCAGCGGCGGCAGGTGGGCCAGGGTGCGCGAGCCGCAGCGCACGACGTAGCCGACCCCGGCCACGTCGATGAGGGCCTCTTCCTCGCCGATCTCGGCGACCAGGCCGCGCAGCCGCCCGATCATGCCGCCGCTCCGATGCGGCGCAGCTTGCGGTGATGGGCGTGGGCGATGGCGACGGCCAGGGCGTCGGCGGCGTCGGCGGTGGTCTTGCCGGCGGTCGGCAGCAGGCGGGCGATCATGAAGCCGACCTGGCCCTTCTCGGCCCCGCCGGTTCCGACGACGGACTTCTTGACCACGGTGGCGGCGTATTCGGCCACCGGCAGGCCGGCGCGGGCGGGCACGATCATCGCCATGGCCCGCGCATGGCCGAGCTTCAGGGCCGAGGCGGCGTTGTTGTTCATGAAGGTCTCCTCCACCGCCGCCTCGTGCGGGGCTTGGGTCTCGACCACCTTGGCGATCTCCTCGAACAGCACCAGCAGGCGCTCGGCGAAGGGCAGGGTCTCCTTCGGGACGATCACCCCATGGGCGACGTGGGCCAGGCGCGCGCCGTCCACCGCGATCACGCCCCAGCCGGTGCGGCGCAGGCCGGGGTCGAGGCCGAGGATGCGGAGGGGGACGGACATGGGAATCGGCGCGTTCGTCATCTGTTCCAAGACTGGCACAGGACGGCGCCAGGGTTAAGCAATGGTTGAAGGAACCGCTCGGCCTCGCGTTGGTTAGGCCCTGCAGAAAGGAGCGGAAGATGGACTATCGGCTTTACGTGTTGAATTCCGACGGCAAATTCGCAGACGTCGAGGAGTGGCGCTGCGCTTCGGACGAGGCGGCGCTGGAGCAGGCGGCCCGCCGCGCGCACGCCTATGGCGCCGAGCTGTGGCAGGGCGAGCGGCGCGTGAGCACCTTCGCCGGCCCGATGAGCCGGCCGGACTCCCATCCCGGAACCTAGCTCCAGAAGCGGAAGGCGTCCCAGCCGGCCTGGATCATCTCGCGCGGGAGGCCCGCGACATCGGTCAGGAACAGCGCCGGCGCGAAGATCAGCAGCGAGGCCTGGGGGATCAGGAAGATCGCCAGGAAGAGGGCCAGGATCGCCAGGCCCTCGAACTTGCGCAGCGGCTGGGCGATGGCGGCGGGCAGGAACGGACGGATGACGCCGTAGCCGTCGAGCCCCGGGACCGGCATCAGATTGAGCACGAAGGCCGTGGCCTGGAGGAAGGCCAGGAAGGCGAGGGCGTCGCACAGCATGCGCGCGCCCGGCGTGTCGAGCGGCGAAAGCGCGACCGCCCAGAGGGCGGCGATCAGCAGCACGAAGACCAGCAGG
Source organism: Phenylobacterium sp. (assembly GCF_041920015.1). Classification (GTDB taxonomy): domain Bacteria; phylum Pseudomonadota; class Alphaproteobacteria; order Caulobacterales; family Caulobacteraceae; genus Phenylobacterium. The sequence goes on along the minus strand of NZ_JAYRST010000014.1, from coordinate 27,492 downwards.
GTGCCGAGCGGGCCGGCCAGGGAGGCGAGCGCGCGCAGCCCGCGGGTGCGCATCAGATCCTCGCGCAGATAGACCGCTCCGCCCGGAAAGCCGATGCCGCCCAGCACCACCGCCAGGATCGGAATGACGATCGAGACGCCGAGGTCGACGTATTTCAGCGGATCGAGGGTGAGATAGCCCTTGGCGCGGATCGTGTGGTCGCCGGCCTTGTAGGCGACGAAGGCGTGGCCGAACTCGTGGGCCATCACCGCCAGGACCCAGCCCAGCAGGACGAAGACGAAGGTCAGCACGCGGCCCGGCGCCTCGCTTGGCGCGGCGACCAGGGCTGCGCCCGAGACGATCCAGCCCGCCAGCAGCAGGAGGGCGTTGCGGCTGACGCCGGGGCGGGCCTCGCCCGCGGTGGTGGTCGAGGTCATGGGGCGCTCACGGACAGGAAGGCGTGGTCCGGGCCCTTGCGCACCACCAGGTCGGCGAGCGGGCGGGCGTGGACGATATGGTCGTGCAGGGTCTTCAGGTTCACGTCGCGCCAGACCATGCGGGCCAGGGCGTCGGTCTGCTCGCGGTCCATATGCCGGAAGCGGGCGTAGAACGAGGTCGGGTCATGCTCGGCCGCCTCCCAGAGCTCCAGGAAGCGGGCGACGTACCAGCGCTCCAGGTCGGCTTCGTCGGCCTCCAGATAGACCATGGCGTCGAGCAGGGCGGGCGGACCGGTGTCGGGGTGTCGCAGGGTCAGGCCCTCGATCAGCAGGACATCGGGCGGGGCGAGGCGGCGGGCTAGCGCCGGGTCGATGTCGTAGGTGACGTGCGAATAGGCTGGAAACACCGCCGGGCCGCTGCGGATGCCGGTCAGCGCCGTGCGCAGGGCGGCGTGATCGTAGGTGGCCGGCGCGCCCTTGGCGCCCAGCAGGCCCAGGGCTTCCAGCCGGGCGTTGGGCATCAGGAAACCGTCGGTGCAGGCGATCTCCACCGCCGCGCCGTCCTGGGCCAGGCGCTCGGCGAGCTGGGCGGCGAAGGTGCTCTTGCCGACCGCGACCGAGCCGGTGATCCCCAGCAGGAACGGGCCAGCGGCGGGCCGGTGCGGCGCCAGGAGGGCGGCGATGTCGTCGAGGGTCAAGGGCGGGCTCGCTGCGGCGGAGCGCGACTATAGGAGGAGGCCGGGGACCTTGGCGAGGTTGGGCTTGGGAATGGCCGAGGCGAAGGCGCCCTGCGCATTGGCCTTGTCGCGCGCCAGTTCGGCCCAGGCGGCGGAAAAGCCGGTGGGGGCGGCCTTGCTGGGCTGGGCGATGGCGAAGGCCGGCTTGCGGCCGGCCAGGGCGGCGGTGAGTTGGGCCCAGAGGTCGAGGTCGTCGGTTGGCGCAGCCTCGCCCTGGGGCGGGCGGCCGGCGGCGATCAGGGCGGCGGTGCGGGCCACAGCGCCATCGTTCATCTGGATCGAGACGGAGCCGGGCGGCAGGCCCTTCAGCGCCGCGATCAGGGCGGTCAGGGCCATACGCTGGGGCGTGGTGTAGCGCGCGCCGCCGGCCTGGCCGGTCGCCTGGGCGCCCTGGCGGCGGACATAGGCCCAGCCGCCGCATTTGAAGGCCGGGTGGAAGCTGGTCTGAATCCAGATGCAGTCGGTCATGGGAAGGGTTTAGCAGCTTGGGGAATCAGCCGCATGTCTCTGCGCGAAACCACCATGGAGTGTGGAACATGGCCGCGACCAGCAATCATACGAGCGTCGAGAAGCTGAACCAGGCCAACGAGGGCAAGCTGCCCGGTCATCTCGGCCTGGAGATCGTCGAGGTGGCGGACGGCAAGGTGGTGGGGCGTTTCAAGGTCCGGCCGGACCTGGTCGCCCATACCGGCTACCTGCTGGCGGGCGCGGTGCTGTCGGTGGCCGACATCCTCTGCGCCTACGGCGTTTCGACGGCCTGGCCCGAGGGCGCCAACGGCTTCACCACCGCTGAAGTGAAGGCCAACTTCATGGGAACGCTGCGCGAGGGCGAGGCGGTCTGCACCGCGACCCTGCTGCACGGCGGGCGCACCACCCAGGTCTGGGACGCCAAGGTCGAGGATGCGGCCACCGGCAAGCTGATGGCCGCTTTCCGCTGCACCCAGATCATCCTTTATCCGCGGGCCTGAGCCCGTTCGGGGGCGGTGAATATGAGCGGCCGGCTCGTCATCGTCACAGGCCCGCCCGGAGCCGGGAAGAGCACGATTTCGCGCCGGCTGTCTGAGGCGTGGCCTGCCGAGGCCGCGCTCCATATCCATTCCGACGATCTGTGGACCTATTTCACGAAAGGCTGGATTCCGCCGTGGGAGTCCCGATCGGCGGTGCAGAACGCCGTTGTGACCGATGCGATGGCGGCGCAGGCGGCTGTGCTCGCGACGGCCTATCCCGTATTCTTCGATGGCGTGGTCGGGCCCTGGTTTCTCCAGCCGTTTCGCGAGGCGGCTCGGCGTGCGGACGTGGGGCTGGACTATCTGGTCCTGCGGCCATCGCGCGAAACTACGGTGGGCCGAGGGGTGTCGCGCCAAGAGCATCCGATGCGCGACGCCGAAGTCATCGGGCGCATGTGGGACCAGTTCTCGAACTTGGGCGACCTTGAGACGCACGCCTACGACACGTCGAATCTCACGATCGAACAGGCGGTCGCCGGGGCGCTTGAGGCCCTGGCGGTAGGGGACTATCGCCTGGCGTAACGGGGTATGCGCCCGCTCGCCCCGTCCCCTGCCAGGACAAGCGGAACAATCTCAGGCCGCGGCGGCCAGACTGCGACGGCGGTCGGCGCGGATCATCACGCCCACGCCGCCGAACCCGGCGATCATCAGGGCCCAGGTGCTCGGCTCGGGCACGCCGGAGACGAACTTGAAGTTGTCCATCACGAACTGGCGGCCCTTGTCGGTGCAGTCGTTGATGTAGGTTTCGAAGGTCAGCTTGTCGACGCCGGCCCAGTCGGCCTGGAAGAGCTGCGGGCCCTTGGTGTTGAGCGTCAGGGTCTGCTTGTACTTCTGCACGCCGTCGGCGAGGCCGACGATGGTCAGCTTCAGCCCGTCGATCCAGGCGGCGGTGAAATAGGCGCTCTCGAAGGTGAAGGTGCCGGTGGCCACCGAGACCGAGCTCTGCTTCAGGCCATAGTCGTTGAAGGCGACGTTCTTCGGCGAGACCACGCCCTTGCCGTAGCCCGTATTGCCGAGCCCCACCTTCTTGGGAGCGACGGTGCTGATGTTGGTCCAGTCGAAGCCCTCGTAGTGACCGAGCGACTGAACGGCGTGGCCGCGGTCGTCGAAGGTGATGACATCCGCGCAGGCCGGGCCCGCCAGGGTAGCCGCGCAGAGCGCCATGGCCGCCAGAATCGCTTTCATCGCCGATCCCCATACTCGCCGCGCCGCGCGCGGAGCTTCGCTACAGATGCCGCAACTTGGGCCACGGGATCGGTCGCCGCCAAGCACATTCGCCCGGTTTGCGGGAACTGGCTCGTCCCACTCGCCTATTGGGAGAAATCGAGCGGCGCCGCGCCGCGGCTATTCGTGGCGCGGGGCGATGTCGAAGGCGACGATGCGAGGGTCCGAGCCCAGGCGGTCGGCCAGCGCCTGGCCGTCGATGCGGCGGCGGCTGCGGAACGTCGCCGAGAGCTCCGTGGTCCCATCGGGCGTGCGGCGGTGAGTCATCACGTCGGGAACCAGGCCCAGGGCGCCGAGCTGGGCGGTCAGTTCGGCTTGGCTCGCAGCCTGGGCGCCGTAGCTCACGGAGATATCGACATGCCGCTGGCGGGGCAGGCGCTCCTCGACAAGGCGCAGGCCCGCCAGCACGAAGAGGGCGGTCAGGGCGCCGCCGACCGCCAGGCCGAACATGCCGACCCCGTAGAGCATGCCGAGCGCGGCGGTCGTCCACAGCGAGGCGGCGCTGGTCAGCCCACGGACGGAAAAGCCTTCGCGGAAGATCACCCCGCCGCAGAGAAAGCCGATGCCGGTCAGGACGCCGTGCGCCATGCGCGCCGGGTCGATGCGCAGGACGCCCGGCGGGATGTCGGCCATCCAGCGCACCTGATGGACCGCCGCCAGCATCAACAGGGTCGAGGCCAGGCTGAGCAGGATATGGGTGCGCATGCCGGCGGCGCGGCCGCGATGCTCGCGCTCGAAGCCGATCAGGCCGCCGGTGATCACGCTGCCCAGGATCGGGAGCGTGTAGTGCGGCCACCACCATTCCATGACGCCGTGCATGGCCCCAGCCATAGCACGTCCGCTGGGAAACGGGGTTAGGCGTACTTCTCCATGTCTTCATCGGAGACGTCGTAGTCGCCGTAGACGTTCTGGACGTCGTCGTCGTCGTCGAGGGCGTCGATCAGCTTCATCAAGGTGGCGACCGCATCGCCGGTGACGGCGGTGGTGTTCTTCGGGCGCCAGACGATCTTGCTGGACTTCGGCTCGCCCAACGCGCCCTCCAGCGCCGTCGCAACCTCGGCGAAGTCCTCGAAGGCGGTGTAGACGACGTGGCTTTCCTCGTCGGACTCGACGTCCTGGGCGCCGGCCTCGATGGCCGCTTCCATGACCGCGTCTTCGGAGCCGACGGAGGCGGGATAGGTCAGCTCGCCCATGCGGTCGAACTGGAACGTCACCGAGCCGGAGGCGCCGAGGTTGCCGCCGTTCTTGGCGAAGATGCTCCGGATGTTCGAGGCCGCGCGGTTGCGATTGTCGGTCAGGCCCTCGACGATGAGGTTGACGCCGCCGGGGCCGAAGCCCTCGTAGCGCACTTCCTCGTAGTTCTCGCCGTCGCCGCCGGCGCCCTTCTTGACGGCCCGCTCGATGTTGTCCTTGGGCATCGACTCGGCCTTGGCGTTGGCGATGGCCAGGCGCAGGCGGGGGTTCATCGCCGGGTCGGGCATGCCCGACTTGGCGGCGACGGTGATTTCACGCGACAGCTTGGAGAACAGTTTGGACCGCGCCGCGTCCGCGCGGCCCTTGCGGTGCATGATGTTCTTGAACTTGGAATGTCCAGCCATGGGTCTCTCTGAAAGTTCAGTGGGCGGCTTCTAGCGCCCCGCGCGTCCGAACGCCAGCGGCCAGGAACCTCGGCCCGATGAAGGGGTTAGGCCTGCGCAGACGTGGGAGCGCAGGCGATGAGCGACTATCTCGACGACAGGCTGGACGATGAGCCGAGCGGTTCGGTGGTGCGCTGGATGGACCGCCCGCCGATGCATCTGAGCCCTGCGGCGTTGTCTGGAGCGGTGGCCGGGGCGTTCGTCCTGGGCTTGGCCGCGGCGGTCGGGCTGATGGCGCTAACCAGCCGGTTCACGGTTGGGCAGGTTCACAATCGAACCTCTCGACGGCTCCGCTAGCCAGGCGGAACACGGCGTCCTGGGGCACGTCCTGCGCCCAGGTCTCCTCGCGGCTCAGGCCCAGATAGGCGCCGCGCACCACGCGCCCCGCTCCGCCGTGGCTGACCACGATCACCTTGCGCTCCGGTTCCGGCGGCAGGTCGGCCAGCCAGTCGGAGACGCGGGCTTCGACCGCCTCGACGCCTTCGCCGCCCGGCGCTGCGAACTGCCAGCCGCCGCGCCCGAAGGTGTCGGGATGCTCGGCGGCGAGTTCGTCGCGCAGCCGCCCGTCCCACTGTCCGAACGACACCTCGATGACCCGGCGGTCGGTTTCAATCGGCAGGCCGAGGGCTTCGCCGACCAGGCCGGCGGTGGCCTGCGCCCGGCCGAGCGGGCTTGCGACAAGGCGCCAACCGTCAGGTTTTCCGATCAGGCCCCGCAGCAACCTGCCGATGGCGGCGCCCTGGGCGCGGCCGAGGTCGGTCAGCGGCGAGTCCAGCCATCCCTGCATCCGACGCTCGGCGTTGAACTGAGTCTGGCCGTGACGGACGAGGTAGATCATGCGGCGACCGGCGCGCAGGCGAGGCGGTCGACCGCGCCCCCCGTCAGCCGGAAGATCGCGTCCTGGGGCGTGTCCTGGGCCATGGTCGCCTCGCGCGAGAGGCCCAGATAGGCGCCGCGCATCAGCACGCCGGCGATGCCGTGGCTGACGGCGATGACCTTGCGCTCGCCCTCGGGCGGCAGGGCCGCGAGCCAGGGGCGGACCCGGGCGTCGACATCCTCGAACCGCTCGCCGTCGGGGCTGGCGAACACCCATTCGCGGCCGGCGAAGGCTTGCGGGTGTTCGGCGCGCAGGTCGGCGTACATCCGATTCTCCCACGCGCCGCAGCCGACCTCGATCAGGGCTGGGTCGATGGCGACCGGCAGGCCCAGGGCGCGCCCGACGATGGCCGCCGACTGACGGGTGCGGCGCAGGGGGCTGGCGAGGATGCGCCAGCCCGAGAGGTCGTCGATTTCGTCGTGCAGCACCTGGGCCATCGCCTCGACCTGAGCCATGCCCAGCGAGGTGAGCTGGGAGTCGGTCTGGCCCTGCATGCGGCCGTCGCGGTTGTAGTCGGTCTGGCCGTGACGCAGCAGGTAGATCATTTCTTGCGCCGCACGACCGGGTGCGAGGACGAGAGGCCGCCGTCGACCACGATGGCCTGGCCGTTGACGTAGGAGGCTTCGTCGCTGGCCAGGAACAGGGCCGCGTTGGCGATTTCGATGGGCACGCCGCCGCGGGTCAGCGGGTTGAGCTGGCCGATCTTGTCTTCGTTGCCGCGCGCGCGGGCGCCCTCGAAGATCGGCTTGGTCATGCCGGTCTCGATCAGGCCAGGGCAGATGGCGTTGACCCGCACGCCGGTCCCGTAGAACTCGTTGGCCGAGGTCTGGGCGAGGCTGACGACCCCGGCCTTAGACGCCGAATAGGGCGAGCCGCCCGCGCCCGAGCGGATGCCGGCCACCGAGGCGGTGCAGATGATCGAGCCCTCGCCGGCCGGGATCATCACCCGCGAGGCGTGCTTCACCAGTAGGAAGGCTCCGATCAGATTGACGCGCAGGATCTCGGCCCAGAAGGCGCCGTCCTGCTCGTCGAAGGTCGTCCAGCCGCCGGAAATCCCGGCGTTGGCCCAGGCGACGTCGAGGCCGCCGTATTCGGCCACGGCCTTGGCGACCAGGCTTTCGACGAAGGCTTCGTCGCCGGCGTCGCCGGTCGCGGCCACCACCTTGCCGCCGGCCTGGCGGACCAGGTCGGCGGTTTCGTTCACGCTGTCCATCTTGTCGGCGATGACCAGGTTCGCGCCCTCCTGTGCGAACAGGATCGCGCTGGCGCGGCCGATGCCGGAGCCGGCGCCGGTGATGATCGCGGTCTTGCCGGAAAGACGTCCCATGGGGGTTCCTCTTGGTTGGGTTCAGGCGCGCGCGGCGGCGGCCAGGATGGCGTCGATGAAGGTGTCGTAGAGGCCGGGCGGCACGTCATGGCCCATGCCGGCCACGACGCGCAGTTCTGCGCCGGGAATGGCCGCGGCGGTAGCCTCGCCCCCGACCAGCGGGACCAGCGGATCGTCGGCGCCGTGCAGCACCACGGCCGGCACGGAGAGCTTGGAGAGTCGTTCGGTGCGGTCGCCGTCGCCGCGGATGGCGCCCATCTGCCGGACCGTGCCGGTCGGGTTGTAGGCGCGGGCGTGCTCGTCGATCGCGCGCTGGCGCAGGGCGCCTTCCGGCCACGGATAGGCGGGGCTGCCGATCACCAGGGCGTTCTTGACCTGGAAGTCGAGGAAGGCCTCGTAATCGGCGGCCGGATCGGGCGCGGCGGCGGTCAGGACCGCGCCGGCCTCCGGCGTCGGGTCGAGGGTGCCGGGCGCGCCGGTGGCCGACATGATCGAGGTCATCGAGAGCACGCGGCCCGGATGCTCGATCGCGACGGCCTGGGTGATCATGCCGCCCATGGAGACCCCGGCTATGTGGGCCTTGTCCACGCCGGCCGCATCCAGCACCGCCATGGCGTCGGCGGCCATGTCCGAGAGGCTGTAGCGCTCGCCCGGCTGGAACCAGGTGGAAAGTCCGGTGTCGCGGTTGTCGAACCGGATCACGCGATAGCCGCGGGCGGCGAGCTGTTCGCAGAACGGCGCGGGCCAGCGGGTCATCTGCGAGCCGAGGCCGTTGATCAGCAGGATCGTCGGGGCGGACGTGTCGCCGAAGGATTCGTATTCGATCTCGACGGCGCCGTTCTTCGCGCGGGGCATGGGCGGTCTCCATTCAGATCCTCCCCCGCTGGGGGAGGTGGCGTTCGGCGCGAAGCGGCGAACGACGGAGGGGGCGACGGCCGATGGACCGAAGTCCCCCTCAGTCAGCTTTGCTGACAGCTCCCCCAGAGGGGGAGAATCGGCGGGACTTTACGGAACCAGCACCACGCGGCCGACGGCGGCGCGGCTTTCGATATAGGCGTGGGCGCCGGCGGCGTCGGAGAGCGGGAAGACCTTGTCGACCAGGACTTCCAGCTCGCCGCGAGCGGCTTCCTCGATCAGGCGCTGGATGTTGTCGTGAACGCGGTCGGTCATGATCTCGGCGCCCAGGAAGACGCCGCGGAGTTGGCGGTTGCCGCCCATCATGGTCCCGACATCGACCACCATCGGCTCACGGCCCGCAGCGCCGACCATGGAGACGCGGCCGCGATAGGCGAGCGCGTTGATCGAGCCCTGCAGGGTCGGGCCGCCGACCGAGTCGACCACCACGTCGGCGCCCTTCTTGTCGGTCAGGCGCATGACCTCCTTCACGACGTCCTCGCGGGCGTAGTTGATGCCGTGGTCGAGGCCTAGCGGCTTCAGGCGCTCCAGCCGCTCGTCCGACGAAGCGGTGGCCAGGACCGTCGCGCCCGCGCGCTTGGCGAGCTGGATGGCCGCGACCCCGACGCCCGAGGCGCCGGCCTGGACCAGCACGGTCTCCCCGGCCTTCAGGCGGCCAGCCTCGAACAGGCAGTCGTCGGCGGTGCCGAAGGTGACCGGGATGGCGGCGGCCTTCTTCACGTCGTAGCCGTCGGGAATGACCCAGCAGTTGCGGGCCGGGACGGAGCGCAGCTCGGCATGGCTGCCCCAGTTGTTCACCGTGGCGACCTTCTGGCCGATCTTGAGGTGCGTGACCTGTTCGCCCACGGCGACGATCTCGCCGGCGGCCTGGTAGCCGACGATGTGCGGATTGGTCATCAGCGGCCCGCGCCAGCGGTTGAGCGTGTCCCCGCCCTCGATGGCGATGGCCTCGACCTTGATGATGACCCCCTTGGGGTGCAGGTCCGGATCGGGGAAGTCCTCGTATTTCAGGACTTCGGGGCCGCCGTTCTCGTAATAGACCGCCGCCTTCATGGGCTTCCTCCAAATGGCTTAAACAATTGTTTGAGGACGCTAACGGGGGGGCGCGAACGACGCAAGGGAAGGCTTCGGCGTCTTGGCATATGTCTTGGCATATGCCTTGGCATATGCTATATAGCGGCATGACCCTTCATCGGCGCGTCAAGCTGTTCAAGAACGGCCGCAACCAGGCCGTCCGCATCCCTCGCGAGTTCGAGTTGCCGGGCGAGGACGCCATCATGCACAAGGAAGGCGACCGGTTGGTGATCGAGCCGGCCTCGCCGCGTTCGCTGCTGGCGGTGCTGGCCGAACTTTCGCCGCTGGATGAGGACTTCCCGCCGATCGACGATCCGCCGCCGCGGCCGGTAGAGCTCTAGATGCGGCGCCTGCTCGATACGAACATCGTCTCGGACCTGGTCCGCAATCCGCAAGGGCGCGCTGCGCAGCAGATCGTGCAGGTCGGGGAGGCCGGCGTCTGCACCAGTGTGATCGTGGCCGCGGAGCTGCGCTATGGCGCAGCCAAGAAGGGTTCCGAGCGCTTGTCGATCCAACTGGAGCGCGTGCTTGGAGCTCTGGAGGTTCTGCCGTTCGAAGGGCCGGCCGATCGCATCTATGGCGAGCTCCGCGCCCGGCTGGAGAGCGCAGGGACGCCGATCGGCGGCAACGACATGCTGATAGCAGCCCATGCGCTTGCGGCGGACTGCTGCATCGTCACCGACAACGAGCGGGAGTTCTCGCGGGTCTTCGGGCTGACGGTGGTGAACTGGCTGCGCTGAGCGCGGCTGACTCCTTGCAGCGGCGGGTGGACTGAAGTCCCATCGTACAGATTCGGGACGGGCGAGAGCAGTGGGGCGCGATGGCCGGTCAGTTACGGGAGAGCGCGCGGCCGCCGGGCGATGCGCGCCTGGTGGTCGAGACCATGTATCAGGTCGCGGCCGACCCGGAGGCTTGGGAACAGCTCGTCCAGGTGCTGGACGACGACGGGCAGGAGCCGACGCCCGAACTGGTGCGCGATCTGGCGCTGAGCGAGGATATCGCCCGCCTGACCCAGCGGCGGGACGAGGGGCCCAATGCGGCGCGCCGGCCAGACCTGGGCTGGGTGCTGCTGTCGCCGGGCCGCAAGGCGCTGGCCTGGAACGGGGCGGCGGCGGAAATCCTGGGCGGCATGGGCGAACTGGCCGAGGGCCGGGCCATCGCCTTCGACGACCCGGCCAATGACGAGGCCCTGGCCCAGGCGTGTGCGCGGACGCAGCGGCAGGCCGGGCAGGTGATCGTCAAGCTCGACCGCGACGACGAGGAAGGACCGGCCTTCGCCTATCTGACGCGCGGGGGCGCCCTGGCGGGCGTGGCCGGCGCGGACCTTCCCGACAGCCTGGACGCAGAGGCCGGCCTGGCGCTGGTGTTTCCGGCCGCCAGCGTGACGAACAGCCTGTGGGCCTCGATCCGGGAAAGTTTCGGCCTGACGCCGGCTGAGGTCCGCCTGGCGCGCAAGCTGCGCGACGGCCGCACCCTGCAGGATGCGGCGGCCGAGCTGGCCGTGAGCGTCAATACGGTGCGCAACCAGCTCCGCGCGATCTTCGACAAGATGGGCCTGAAACGACAGAGCGACCTGATCCGCGCCCTGACGGAGTTGTCGAGCCTGGCCGGGCTGATCGACGGCCAGGAACGCGCGCGGGCGCAGGAGCTGGAGTTGCTGCAGGCGCCGCCGCTGAAGTTCGTCACTCTGAGCGACGGGCGCCGGCTGGCCTATCGCGAATACGGCGATCCCTTGGGCCAGCCGCTGCTGGCCTTTCACGAGGGGCTGGGCTCCAGCCTGCTGCCGCCGGGCAGCGACCGGATCGGGCGTGAGCTGGGCCTGAGGATCGTCTGCGCCGAGCGGCCGGGGTTCGGGCAGTCGGACCCGCGCGAGGACTACAGTTTCGAAGGCGTGGCCGCCGACATGGTCGAGCTGTGCGACCAGATCGGCCTGGAGCGGGTGCGGATCGGCGGGGTGCTGTCGGGCGCGCCCTCGGCGATCCAGACGGCGATCGCCCTGGGCGATCGGGCGGTGAAGGTGCAGCTCTATTCCGGACGCCCGCCGCGTGCGCCGGAGTTCACCCCCGGCAATCCGCTGGTGATGTTCCGCCGGGGGATCGAGGAGAACGCATGGGTGCTGGAGAGCTTCTTCGCGATCCTGCGCATGCGGCTGTCGACGGCCATGCTGGAGCGGATCGTGCGGCGCTCCAGCGTCCATTCGCCGGGCGACCTGGACTATCTGGACAGCCATCCCGAGACCTCGACCTTCCTGACGGCCTATATCGGCGAGGCCCTGGCGCGGTCGAGCCGCGGGCCCGCCGATGAGATCCGCGCCTTCCGCCGGGCGCGGAACATGGATATCGGCGCCCTGCGCGCGCCGCTGATCGTCTGGCACGGCGAGCAGGATCATTTCGCGCCGCTGGCGCCGCTGCTGGCCTTCCTGGGCGACAGGGCCAGCGAGGTGCACGTGATGCCGGATATCGGGCACATGATGATGCTGAAGCACTGGCGCAGCCTGCTGGCCGATGCGGCGGCCTGACCTTCCAAGCCCCGACGCGCCATAGTGCATTTGTGTCATGCGCGGCCGCCATCCGTCGTGGCAACCTTCTCTCATCGGATGCGATTTGTCGGGTGGGACAAATGACCATGGAAACGGGATCGAGACGGGCGGGGAGCGTCGGCGCACTGTCGTCGCCGGGCCTCGTCGCCGTCTCCAATGCAAAGAGTCCGGCCGCTTCGCTCCGGGCTCGAGGATCCGCCGCCAAAGCCCCACCCAGCAGAGGCGGCGGATCCACTCTCTCTTTCGAGGGTAAGAGCATTTTCCGCCGAAGTGGCGGCCGGTTCGGCGCAGAAAATGCTCTAAATTCAAAGAGTCTTGAGCGTTATCCGTGTCTATCGAAACGGATAACGCTCTAGGCTACTAGCGGGAGCCGGGCAGCTCGGAACCCCGGCGTACTGGTCGATCTCGGGGGAGTTCCGACCAGACCTCTAGGAGAAGCGGACGCGGGTCCCTGGGGGAGCCGCGTCCGTATTCTTTTGAGCCTCAGGCGTTGCGGCCGGCGAAGGCGCGGATGGCGGCGATGATCGCATCCTGGTCTTCCGGCGTCAGATAGGGGTGCATCGGCAGGCTCATGACCTTGCCGGCCTTGGCGTCGGTGACCGGCAGGCCGCCCGGCGCCGGATAGGCCGAATAGACGTCCTGGCGGTGGATCGGGATCGGGTAGTAGACGGCGGTCGGGATTTCGTGGCCCTTCAGGTGGGCGATCAGGCCGTCGCGGTCGTCGGTTTCGATGGTGTACTGCGCCCAGACGCTGACCCCGCCCTCGATCACCTTCGGGGTGACGACCACATCGGAGAGGCCGGCGGCGTAGCGGGCCGCGACGCGGTTACGGGCCTCGATCTCGTCGGCGAAGATCGACAGCTTCTGTAGCAGGACCGCGGCCTGGATCGTGTCCATGCGGCTGTTCATGCCGATGCGCAGGTTGAGGTACTTCGGATCGTGATCGAAGGTCTTGCCTTCGAGATCGGACTTCACCGCCTGGCCGTGGACGCGCAGGGAGACGAGGATGTCGTGCAGGCGCGCGTCCTTGCACAGCACCGCGCCCCCGTCGCCATAGCAGCCCAGCGGCTTGGCCGGGAAGAAGCTGGTGGTGGCGACGTCGGCCCAGTGGATCGGGTGCTGGCCGTTCAAGGTGCAGCCGAAGCCCTGGGCGCTGTCGGCGATGAGCTTCAGGCCGTGCTTCCTGGCCACCGCGGTGATGGCCGGATAGTCGGCCGGCTGGCCGAAGAGGTCGACGGCGATCACCGCCTTGGGGGTGAGCCGCCCCTCGGCCTTCACCGCTTCGATGGCGCGGTCCAGGGCGGCGGGGTCGAGGTTGTAGGTATCCTCCAGGATGTCCACGAACACTGGCGAGGCGCCGACCAGGGGCATGACTTCGGCGGTCGCAGCGAAGGTGAAGGAGGGACAGAAGACCGCATCGCCCGGCCCGATCCCCCAGGCCATCAGCGGCAGTTGCAGCGCCTCGGTGCCCGAGCCGCAGGAAAGCACGAAGGGCGCCTGGCCGAACTCGCCCAGCGCCGTCTCGAACTGGGCGATCTCCGGACCCATGACATAGGCGCCCGAGCGGACGACCTTGAGGATGGCGTCTTCCAGCGGCTGGCCCAGGCGGGCGCGTTGGCTCTGCAGGTCGATGAACGGAATCGGCATGGGAACATCCGGCGATACGAAGCGGGGCGCTTCATGGCATGCGCCGCGAGCCTAGGCCAAACACGCTTGTTTTCGGAAGGTTTCGCCGTGCGGACGCCGGGGCCGCAGGGGGCTCTAGAACTCCTCCCATTCGTCGGCGGCCGCGGCGAGCTTGGCCTGGGCGGCGCGGGCCGGGCTGCGGGCCGGGGCGTGGCGGCCGGCCTGGGCGACCTGCGGCCGCGCGCGGGTCGGGGCCGCCGCCGCGGACGCGCCGGTGTTGAAGCGGGCGACCAGGCGTTCCAGTTCGACGCCCTCGCCCTTGAGGCTGGTCGCCGCGGCGGTGACCTCCTCGACCATGGCGGCGTTCTGCTGGGTGACCTGGTCCATCTGGTTCACCGCGCTGTTGACCTCGTTGAGGCTGGTCGACTGTTCGTTGGCCGATTGGGCGATCTCGGAGATCAGGCTGTCGATCTCGGCGACCTTGGCCACGATGCCGCTGAGGGCTTCGCCGGTATCGCCGACCAGCTTCACGCCGCGGGCGACCTGGGCCGTGGAGTTGGAGATCAGGGCCTTGATCTCCTTGGCCGCATCGGCCGAGCGCTGGGCCAGGGCGCGGACTTCCTGGGCGACGACCGCGAAGCCCTTGCCGGCGTCGCCGGCGCGGGCGGCTTCGACGCCGGCGTTCAGGGCCAGAAGGTTGGTCTGGAAGGCGATCTCGTCGATGACGCCGATGATCTGGGTGATCTGGCCGGAGCTCTGCTCGATCTCGCCCATGGCCGCGACCGCGCCGCGGACCACTTCGCCCGAATGGCTGGCGTCTTCCTTGGCGGTGGAGGCGGCGGAGGAGGCCTGGCGCGCGCCCTCGGCGCTGCGCTTGACCGCGGCGGTCACCTCGTCGAGTGCGGCGGCGGTTTCTTCGAGGCTGGCAGCCTGCTGCTCGGTGCGGTGGGAGAGGTCGTTGGAGGCGGCGGCGATCTCGTCAGAGCCGTTGCGCAGCGCGCCGGTGGATTCGGAGATCGCCCCGATGGCGGCGCGCAGGCTCTCGACCGCGGCGTTGAAGTCGGTGCGGATCTGCTCGTGGGCGCCGGTGAAGTTGGCGTCGATGCGGGTGGTGAGATCGCCCTCGGCCAGCCGCTTGAGGCTCGCAGCCAGGGTCGCGACGATCCGGTTCTGCTCTTCCTCGGCGGCGCGGCGCTGGGCGTCGGCCTCCTGGCGGGCGGTCTCCAGCGCCTCGAGATAGACCGAGATGCCGAAGTCCATGTCGAGCAGGGTGGCCTTGATCAGCGCGCTCAGTTCGGCGGCGGTCTGCTTGGAGCCGGCGTTCTTCGAGCCGAAGCCGCCCTTGGGCCAGCGGGCGGCGAGGATCTTCTCGACCAGGGTCTCCAGCACCAGGGCGTAGCCGCCGATGTACCAGCGCGGCTCCAGGCCGATCTTGGCGTGGACTTCGCCGACCGTGGTGACGGCGGCGACATAGCGGTCGTCGAGCACGCCGCTGGAGATCGTCTCCCAGTGGGCGAGCTGCTTGTTCTTGGCGCTGGTGATCTGGCTTTCGCCGCTGAAGAACCGGAGCGTCTGCGGGGTCTTGCGGACCGACTCATAGAAGCGGTCGAGCGCGCCCGGCAGCTCCTTGACGATGATCGGTTTGACGCCGCGGATGTCCTGCAGGGCGTCCGGCGTGAGCCTGATGAAGTCCAGCCGCTCGGCCAGGGCGTTCGACGAGGTCATGATCCCCCCCTTGGGGATATATCCTTTGGTGAGGGTCATGACGCCGAGGTTTGGTTAAGATCAAAATAACGCCGTGTTATGATAAGTGAACATCATGTGTTTATTTTGCGCAAAATACGCAATCTGCGCACGGTCGGCGTAACTTTACTATGATAACTTAAGCAACCGGCCCGAGCGGCGCGGTCGAGGAACCGCGTAATTTACGTATGAGGCGTTTTCAGACGTCCAGGCCGAGGTCGATGTGCAGGCGCTTTCGGGTGGCGGCCTCGAACGCCTCGGGCCAGTCCAGGCCAAGATCGGCCGCCAGCCGCCGGGCGCGGGGCAGGAAGAGGGCGGCGATGGCGCGGTTGGCGGCGATGATCGCGGCTTCGTCGGCGGCAGGCGGGGCGATGGCCTCCAGCGCCGCGCGCTGGTCGTCGGTCAGAAAGGCGTTGAGGCGCTTGACGCCGCGCGCGCCGGGCGGAAGGGCGGTCTCCTCGAGGAAGAGGTCGACGGTGAGCTGGCGCAACAGGCCGAAGCCCTGCTGGGCGACGATCCATTCCTGGCGGGCGACCGCGACGGGCAGCAGGCCAAGGATGCGGATGAACTCGTGGGCGATGGCCAGGACCTGCGCCGGCGATCCGGCGTCGCGCCTGCGCTCGCGGGGCGGCGGGGCCTCATCCAGATCGCCGGCCAACCGCCGCAGGGAAGCGCCGTCCTGGACCGCAAATTCGGTTGGGGTCACAAACGCGATGTCGAAGCGCATCCAGTCGGGGGTGATCGCCGAGACGATGCGGCCGTGAACGAGTTGGCTGAACACCTGGGGCGGCATGTCCTGGCGCGTACGGTGGAAATCGGCGATCAGGGCGGGAAGGTCGGCGGCCTCGGCCACCACGGTCAGGTCGATGTCGCTCCAGGCGTCGCCCTCGCCGCGGCCAAGGCTGCCCGACAGCCACAGCGAGCGCACGCGCGGGTCGGCGGCGAGAACGGCCCTCAGTTCTCCGAGCAGGGCTTCGTGTTCAGCAGTCATGGACAAGCCTCCGGTCGGTGGAGGTTCGCCCGCCCGGCCCGGCGGCGGCAAGCGACTTCGCGGCCGGATGTTCGTGACTTAGAGCGTGATCCGTTTCGATAGCCTCGGGTCAGGCTCGAGACTCTTTGGATTCAGAGCATTTTCTGCGCCGAACCGGCGTCCATTTCGGCGGAAAATGCTCTAAGGACCCGAGGCTTTACGCGCCATCCCGGCTGGTCCGGGATGGCGCGGAGCTTTGCTAGATCTGCCGGGTGCGGCCTTCCCAGTAGGGGGCGCGGACCTTGTTGCGCTGGACCTTGCCGGCCTCGGAGCGGGGCAGGTCGTGGACGAAGTCCAGGCTGCGCGGCACCTTGAACGAGGGAAGGGCCTTGCGGGCGAAGTCGAGGATCTCCTGGGCCAGGGCCTCGGAGGGCTGGTAGCCGGGCTTCAGCAGGATGACCGCCTTGACCTGTTCGCCCCACTCGTCGTGGGGAACCCCGACCGTGGAGCTGTCGGCGACGGCGTCGTGCTTGATCAACTCGTTGTCGATTTCCTGCGGATAGATGTTCACGCCGCCGGAAATGATGGTCTCGGCGTTGCGGCCGGTGAGGAACAGGTAGTCGTCCTCGTCGAAATACCCCACGTCGCCCATGGTGAAGAAGTCGCCGACCCGGTTGGCGGCGGTCTTGGCGGCGTCCTTGAAATAGGTGAAGCCGCCGCCGGGCGGGAGCTGGTGATAGATGCCGCCGGGCACGCCGGGCGGGCAGTCGTTGCCTTCTTCGTCGAGGATGCGGACTTGCAGCAGGGCCGGGCGCTTGCCGACGCTGCCCGGCTTCTTCAGCCACTCCTCGGAGGAGATGGTGAAGCCCGCGCCGCCTTCGGAGCCGGCGTAGTATTCCGACAGCACCGGGCCGAACCATTCGATCATGGCGTGCTTGACCTCCGGCGGGCAGGGCGCCGCGCCGTGGACGATGTATTTCACATGGTCGACCGGATACTTGGCCTTCACCTCGTCCGGCAGGGCCAGCAGGCGCTGGAACATGATCGGGACCAGGTGCAGGTGGGTGATCTTCTGCTCGGAGATCGTGCGCAGGACCAGTTCGGAATCCCACTTGTCGAGGAAGTGCAGCGGGGCGCCGGCGCCCATGGCCGCACGGATGTCGAAGGCCAGCGGCGCGGCGTGATAGGCCGGGCCGGCGCAGAGCTGGATCGAATTCTCGTCATAGCCGCGCAGGGCGTACATCGAACTCGGCGTGACGGGAGGGTTCTCGCGGTACACGCCCTTGGGCCGGCCGGTGGTGCCGGAGGTGTACATCATCTGGTTGCCGAGCACCGGATCGGAAATGTCCGAGCCGTCGAGCGGGGCGATGGCTTCCTCGTAGTCCTGGAACCCGGCGATGGGGCCGCCGACCGCCAGTTTCAGCACCACGTTCGGGCACTGCGCCACCACTTCGGGCAGGACGGCGATGCGGGCCTCGCCCACCAGCACCTTGGCCTCGCAGTCGTTGACGATGTAGGCGATCTCGTCGGCGGTCAGGTGCCAGTTGACCGGGGTGATGCGCAGGCCCGACCGCAGGGTGGCGGCCTGGACCTCGACGAACTCGGCGCGGTTGGAGCAGACGATGGCGAGCGCGTCGCCCTTGCCCAGGCCATGCTGGCGGAAGAGGCGCGTCAGCTTGTTGGCCACGGCGTTGACCTCGGCGAAGGTGCGCGAGGACCCGTCGGGGTTCACGACCGCGACCTTGTCCGGCGTCAGCCGCGCCCAGACGGCGGTGGTCATGCCGACGGCGGCGGCCTGGTCCAGGGTTTCTTCCAGGCTGGGGCGCTCTTTCAAATCTTCCATCAAATCCTCCCGACGCCGCGCGCCGCGAAGGCATGCGCCAGCGTTCTTTATCTATGGCCCGCGGCGGAAATCTTCCGACCCGCCAGCACGAAATATGGGCTGCAGCATGGGGTCGCTTCCGTATCGGAAGCCTACCATGACAGGGCCGGGCCGCCACGACAACGGCGCCTGTTATCCAAACATTGATCGGATCGCCCGAGGCCGGTCCTGATCGTCGGCCGCCCCAGGCCGATGCCTAGAAGTTTTTTCGACACTCGCGCTAAATTTGCATCCGAGGTCAAAACGGGTCTGGCGCGGCGCGTAAAGCCGCGCCAAAATGATCCGCATACTTCAGATTGGAATCTTGCCATGGGCGAGTCACACCCCTCCAGACGGGGTGCGCGCGTCGCTGACTCCAGCCCGCCGCGGGTGGATGTCAGCGAGATGCCGCGCGTGCTGCAGCGGATTTCGGCGCTCGCCCTGCGCTATCCAGGCCGGCTGGCGCTGGCCATCGCCTGCTCGGTCGGGGCGGCTGCGGCTTCCCTCACCCTGCCGCGGCTGTTCGGGGCCGGGGTCGATCACGCCGGAGCGCTGCTGAAGGCCGGCGGCGCGCAGGCGGGTCAGGCGCAAAGCGCGCTGGTGGGCGTGGCCTTGCTGGTGATCGCCGCCACCATGGTCCGCGGCCTGCTGACCATGACCAGCGGGTACCTCGGCGAATATGTCAGCCAGAGGGTCGGCTACGACCTGCGCCTGCAATATTTCCAGCAGTTGCAGCGGCTGAGCTTCGGCTTCCACGACCGCATCCATTCCGGCGACCTGATCACCCGCGGCATGCTCGACCTGGAGGGCGCGCGGGTCTTCATCCAGAATGGGCTGATGCAGTCGGTCTCGCTGGTGCTGCTGCTGGGTTTCTCGGCCTGGATGATGCTGTCCACCGACCTGGTCATGGGCGCCATCGGCCTGGCCTTCGCGCCGATCGCCGGCTGGGCGCTGGCGCGGATGGGCTTCCTGCTGCGGGTCACCTGGCTGCGGGTGCAGGAACTGATGGCCGTGCTGACCCTGACCATGGAGGAGAACCTCCAGGGCATCCGGGTGGTGCGCGCCTTCGCGGGCAAGCGGTTCGAGATGGCCAAGTTCGACAAGGCCTCGCTGGATGCGCTCGGCTACGCCTACATGCGGATCACCCTGCGGTTCCGGGCCGTGTCGGTGATGACCGTCAGCTTCTACGGCTCGATGGGCCTGCTGCTGTGGTACGGCGGGCACAAGGTCGTGGACGGGACCATGAGTGTCGGCCGCCTGACCGAGTTCCTCACCTACATGACCCTGTTGC
Source organism: Phenylobacterium sp. (assembly GCF_041920015.1). Taxonomy (GTDB): domain Bacteria; phylum Pseudomonadota; class Alphaproteobacteria; order Caulobacterales; family Caulobacteraceae; genus Phenylobacterium. Next base: position 8,248 of record NZ_JAYRST010000014.1, on the reverse strand, counting down.
AGACGCCGATCCGGCAGATCGCCATGATCTTCAACGCCGCGGCGCGGGCGACGTCCTCCGGGGCGCGGGTCTTCGAGGTGCTGGACCTGGAGCCGGAGATCGCCGACGCGCCGGGCGCGCGGCCGCTGGCGCCCACCGCGGGCACGCTGCGGTTCGACAATGTGAGCTTCACCTATGCGCCCGGCGCCAAGTCGGTGCTGAGCGACGTCAGCTTCGAGGTGCGGGCGGGCGAGACCCTGGGGATCGTCGGCGCGCCGGGCAGCGGCAAGTCGACCATCGCCAACCTGATCCCCCGCTTCTACGACGTCAGCGAGGGCGCGATCACCATCGACGGCCAGGACATCCGCGACGTGACGCTGGAATCGCTGCGCCAATATGTGGGGCTGGTGCAGCAGGAGGCGTTCCTGTTCGACGCCTCGATCGGCCACAACGTCGCCTATGCCGATCCCTGGGCTGAGGACGAGGCGATCCTGGGCGCGGCGCGCACCGCCCAGATCCACGACCACATCGCCGGCCTGCCCGAAGGTTACGAGACGCGGGTTGGCGAGCGCGGCGTGGCGCTTTCCGGCGGCCAGCGCCAGCGGATGAGCATCGCGCGCGGCGTGGCGCCGGGACCGGGCCTGATGATCTTCGACGACTCGACGGCGGCGATCGATGCGGTCACCGAGCGGCGGGTGCGCGAGGCCCTGGCTGAGGCGACCGCAGCCAAGGCGACGATCATCATCGCCCACCGATTGTCGTCGCTGATGCACGCCGACCAGATCCTGGTGCTGGACGAGGGCCGCATCGTCGAGCATGGCCGCCATGCCGAGCTGGTGGCGGCCGGCGGCGTCTATGCCGACCTCTACGAGCTGCAGACGCGCGCCGACGCCGAGGCGGTGCTGGACGAGGAGGTCGCATGAGCCAGGCCGAACCGCGCAAGCCGAGAGCCTCGCTGGGCTCGTCCGAGGGAGAGGACATCTTCGGGACCTTCGACGCCGGGGTGGCGCGGCGGTTCCTGTCCATGCTGAAGCCGCATCGGCGCTCGTTCATGATCGCGGTGGTCGCGGTGCTGGCCTCGGCCGCTTCGGTGGTGACGATTCCGGCGCTGATCGGGCGGGCGGTGAACGCGGCGGTGGCGCGCGACGGGGCGCTGCTGGACCACACCCTGATGGTCTTCGGCGCGCTGGTGATCGTCTATTCGGCGGCCTTCTTCCTGGAGCAGTGGCTGTCGGCGCGGCTGGCCCAGCGGGTGATCTTCGACATCCGCCGCCAGATGTTCGAGCATTTCCAGGACGTGTCGCTGTCGTTCATGGACAAGACCCATGTCGGGCGGATCATGGCCCGGCTGCAGGGCGACGTGAACGCCTTGCAGGAGTTCCTCGAGAGCTCGACCGGGGCGATCGGCGACCTGGTCATGCTGATCGGGATCGCCGCGGTGCTGGTCAGCATGGACTGGAAGCTGGGTCTTCTGACCCTGACGGTGCTGCCGGCCCTGATCGCCATCCGCGCGGTCTGGCTGCCATTCTCCAAGACCAGTTTCCGCGATGCGCGCGATGCGTCCTCCACCGCCAATTCGGCCCTGGCCGAGAACATCAACGGCGTGCGCACGGTGCAGGAAAGCCGCCGCGAGGCGCTGAACTTCGAACTCTATCGCGAGAAGGCGCTGGAGAACTTCAACGCCCAGGCCCATGCGTCGTGGATGACCCAGATCATGGTGCCGACCGTCGACATCCTGACCGGCCTGGCCATGGCCATCGTCATCGTGATCGGCGGCAATGCGGTTCTGGGCGGCCGGCTGGAGGTGGGGGTGATGGTCGCCTTCATCTTCTATGTGCAGCGGTTCTTCGATCCGGTGCGGATGCTGTCGATGCAGTACACGGTGATGCAGCGGGCGATGGCCGCCGCGCACCGCATCTTCGAGGTGCTGGACGTGAAGGTGACGATCCAGGACGCGCCGGGCGCGCAAGCCCTGCCGGCCGATGCGGCGACGGTGGAATTCCGCAACGTGACCTTCGGCTACGATCCCAAGCGGCCGATCCTGCACGACGTCAGCCTGAAGGTGAATCCGCGCGAGGTGGTGGCCCTGGTCGGGCCGACGGGATCGGGCAAGACCTCGATCATCGCGCTCGCCCACCGCTTCTACGAGGTCGATCAGGGCCAGGTGCTGGTCGGCGGCCGCGACGTGCGCGACGTGACGCTGGATTCGCTGGGCCGGACCATCGGCATGGTGCTCCAGGAGCCGTTCCTGTTCACCGGCACCATCGAGGAGAACATCCGCTACAACACCGAGGGCGCGAGCTTCGAGGACATCGTGGCGGCGGCCAAGGCGGTGGCGGCGCACGACTTCATCATGCGCCTGCCCGATGGTTATCAGACGCGGCTGGGCCAGCGCGGGCGCAACATCTCCATGGGCCAGCGCCAGCTCATTTCGTTCGCGCGCGCCCTGGTGGCCGATCCGCAGATCCTGATTCTCGACGAGGCGACGGCGAACATCGATTCCTTCACCGAACAGGCGATCCAGAAGGCGCTGAAGGTGCTGTTCGCCGGGCGTACCTGCATCGTCATCGCCCACCGGCTGGCGACCATCCGCGACGCCGACCGGATCATCGTGCTGCAGCAGGGGCGCATTCTGGAGCAGGGGCCGCACGACGAGCTGATGGCTGCCGGCGGGCTCTATGCACGGCTCTACACCTCGGCCCACGCCTCGTTCGACGACCAGGCGGTGGCGACGACGGGCGATGCGGAATTCGCTACGCGGACGTGAGCGCCGGGGTTCCTGCCCGCTGGGGAGTGTTCGGCGACTTCCGTCGGAAGGAGGCGATGGGTAGGGTCGCGCTACCCATGGCTATCTCGGAGTCGTCCTCATGATCCGCACCAGCGCCGCCGCCCTGGCCCTTTCGCTGCTGGCTTCGAGCGCCCTGGCGCAGGGGGCGGGGCCGATCGATCCTGCGCGGTTGTCGGACATCACCCGGACGCTGGCTTCGGACGCGTTCGAAGGGCGCGGGCCCGGAACGGCGGGCGAGGACAGGACGGTCGAATACCTGGTGCGGGAGTTCAAGGCCCTGGGCCTGGAGCCGGCCGGGGACAAGGGTCGCTTCACCCAGGACGTGCCGCTGGTGCGCTTCCAGGTGAAAGACGGCGGAAGCTTCTCCTTCGACCTGAAGGGTCAGGCGCGGCCGCTGGAGCGCAATCGGGACATCGCGCCTTCGACCCAGCGGCCGGTGGACCGAGTGAAGATCGACAAGGCGCCGCTGGTCTTCGTCGGCTATGGCGTCACCGCGCCCGAGCGTGGCTGGGACGACTTCAAGGGCGTCGACCTGAAGGGCAAGATCGCCGTCTTCCTGATCAACGATCCCGATTTCGAGGCGCAGGCGGGCGAGCCGGTCGCGGGCAAGTTCGGCGGCCAGGCGGCGACCTACTATGCACGCTGGACCTACAAGTACGAGGAGGCCGCGCGGCGCGGGGCGCTGGGCGCGCTGATCGTCCACGAGGCGCCGGGCGCGGGCTATGGCTGGTCGACGGTGGTCGCCTCGAACGGCGAAGGCTTCGATATCGTTCGCGCCGACCCGGCCAAGGAGAAGGTGCTGCTGCAAGGCTGGCTGAGCGGCGAGGCCTCGCGCGAGCTGTTCGCCGCGGCGGGCCAGGATTTCGAGGCGCTGAAGACCGCGGCGCGGCGGGCGGACTTCCAGCCGGTGGCGCTGGAGGGCGCGAGCTTCTCGGCGAGCTATGGCGTGGAGCATGCGCGCATCGTCAGCCGCAACGTGATCGGCAAGATCACCGGCGCCAAGCGGCCGGCCGAGAGCGTGATGTTCGCCGCCCACTGGGACGCCTATGGGGTCGGCGCGCCGGACGCGCAGGGGCGCACCGTGCGGCCAGGCGCCCTGGACGACGCCATCGGCGTGGCCGGGACCATGGAGATCGCGCGGGCGTTCAAGGCCGGGCCGCCGCCGGAACGGACCCTGGTCTTCGCCGCCTGGACCGCCGAGGAGCGCGGGCTGCTCGGCTCGGAATATTACGGCGTCCACCCCACCACGCCGCTGGAGACCATGGCCGCCAACCTGACCATGGACGTGCTGCAGCCGAACGGCCGGGCCAAGGACGTGGTGCTGATCGGCGCCGGCCAGAACGCCCTGGAGGACATGCTGGCCAAGGCCGCCGCCGCTCAGGGACGGACGGTGACGCCGGACGCCCATCCCGAGCGGGCGTTGTTCTACCGCGCCGACCATTTCTCGCTGGCGCGGCGGGGCGTGCCGGTGCTGCTGCTGATGGGGCTGGGCGGCGGGGCCGACCTGGAGAACGGCGGGCGGGAGGCCGGCGACAAGTGGGTCAGCGACTACACCGCCGATTGCTATCACAAGACCTGCGACGCCTGGTCGGCCGACTGGGACCTGACCGGCGCGGCCGAGGACGTGGCGCTGTTCTACGAGATGGGCAAGGACCTGGCGAACGGCCGCGACTGGCCCAACTGGAAGGACGGCTCGGAGTTTCGGCCTCTGCGCGACGCCAGCGCGGCTTGGCGGCGCTGAAGGCTCGTCCGCTTCCATGCCTGTCGATATTCCGCCGTCCGTCGCGCCCGTCGTCGTCGAGGCCCCGCGCCTGCCGCCGCTCGCGGGGGAGGCGGCGTTTTCCGTGCAGAGTTTCGACGGGAGCGAACTGGTCCGGTCGCTGCGGCTGGATGAGGCGCTGAAGCGCTCGCCCGGCGTCTCGCTGTTCCGGCGAACCGGCAGCGAGGCGGCCAATCCGACCATCCAGGGCCTGTCGCTGCGGGCCGTGGCGCCCTCCGGCGCCGGCCGCGCCCTGGTGACGCTGGACGGCGCGCCGCAGAACGATCCGTTCGGCGGCTGGGTGATCTGGTCGGCCCTGCCGGGCGAAGGGCTGGACGGGGCGGCTGTGATCCGCGGCGCAGGAGCCGGGCCCTATGGGGCCGGCGCGCTGACCGGCGTGGTGGCGCTGCGCGAGGCCGGCGCGCGCGAGGGGCTGACGGCGCTGTCGGTCTCGGCGGCCGAGCGCGGCGGCTTGCGGGCGGCGGCGGCGTTCGGGACGGAACACCTGCTGATCACCGCCAGCGGTTCGACCACCGACGGTTACCGGCCCGTGCGCGGCGCCAAGGCCGGCGCGGCCGATACGCCGACGACGCTGGAGGACGCTTCGCTGGCCGCGCGGTTGCAGGGTGAGCGGGACGGCGTCGACTGGGCCGTGCGCCTGGGCGCCTTCGAGGAACGGCGCGGGGCGGGATTGGCCGGGGCGCGGTCCATCGCCAGCGGCGGCTCGCTGACCCTCACCGCGGCGCGCCCGCCGCAGGACGGGGAGAGCGGCTGGCGGGTGCAGGCCTGGCTGCGCTCCAGCGACCTGAAGAATTCCTCGGCGGCGGTGGGGGCTGGGCGCGCCTTCACCACGCCGGCCAACGACCAGTATGCGACGCCTGCGCTCGGCTATGGCCTCAACACCGCCTGGCAGGCGCGTTCGGGCGCCTGGTCGTGGGAGCTGGGCGCCGACCTGCGTGCGGCGCAGGGCGAGGTGCGCGAGCGCTTCCGCTATATGAACGGCGGCTTCACCCGCGGGCGCGTGGCCGGCGGGAAGACCCTGGTCGGCGGCGGCTATGCGGAGGCGGCCTATGCCGGCGAGGACACCATCCTGACCGGCGGGGCGCGGATCGACGGCTGGCGCTCCAGCGATGCGATCCGGCGCGAGCGCGACCTGGAGGGCGGGGCGATCCTGCTGGACCAGGCGCCGGCCGGCAGTTCGGGGACGACCCCGACCGCGCGGCTGGGCGTCAAGCAGCGCCTGGCCGGCGACGCCTGGCTGCGCGGGGCGGCCTATGCGGGCTTTCGGCCGCCGACCTTGAACGAACTGCACCGGCCGTTCCGAGTCGGCAACGACGTGACCGAGGCCAATGGCGGGCTGAAGCCGGAGACGCTCTACGGGGTGGAGGCGGCGCTGGTGGGCGAGGGGGCGGTGCGCTGGTCGATGGGCGTCTTCTACAACCGGCTGCAGGACCCGATCACCAATGTCACGGTCGGCTTCGGCCCGGCCACCTTTCCGACCGCTGGCTTCATTCCGGCTGGCGGGGTGCTGCGCCAGCGGCGCAACGCCGGGGAGATCGAGGCCTGGGGGCTGGAGGGCGACATCGCCGCCGACCTCGGCCCGGCCTGGCGCGTCCAGGCAGCGTTCTCGGCGACCAGGGCCGAGGTGGACGGCGGGGCCGCCGCGCCGCAACTGACCGGCAAGCGGCCGGCTCAGACGCCGGAACTGACGCTCACCGCCGGGGCGACCTGGCGGGCGAGCGAGCGGCTGACCCTGAGCGGCGATGCCCGCTACGAGAGCGGGCGGTTCGAGGACGACCTCAACACCCGCAAGCTGGCGGCCGCCTGGGCGCTGGACCTGCGCGCGGCGTGGAAACTGTCGGCGGCGAGCGAGGCCTATCTGGCCGCCGACAACCTGCTGGATGCGGACATCGAGGTGGGAGAGACGGCGGACGGCGTCGAAAGCTACGCCGCTCCGCGCACCCTGCGGGTGGGGTTCACCCTGCGCCGCTGAGGCTGGTCAGGCTTGTTCGACTTCAGGGCCTTTCAACCAGCCGGCCGTCTTCGACCACGCGGTAGAAGCACGAGCGGAAGCCGACGTGGCAGGCGCCGCCGTCGCCTTGCGGCAGCACCTTCAGCCACAGGCAGTCCTGGTCGCAGTCGACGCGCATCTCGACCACCTTCTGGATCTGGCCGCTGGTCGCGCCCTTGTGCCAAATTTCATTGCGCGACCGGCTGAAATAGACCGCCTCGCCCAGTTCCAGCGTGCGGGCCAAGGACTCGGCGTTCATGTGGGCGAACATCAGCACCTCGCCGGTCTGGGCATGGGTCGCGATGGCGGCGATCAGGCCGTTCGCATCGAACCGAGGGCTCAGGATTTCGCCGCGCTCGAGCGCGGCCTTGTCGGGGGCGGTGGGAAAGCTCGCTTGGGTCATGGCGCGCATATGGCGCGCGAAGCCAGGCTCGCGCTAGGGTCCTTCCCGCTGAAGATGGCTCATGGCGGGCTCCAGACTCGAAGACTCGGCCCTGTTGACTTGATTCAAGCCAACCCGGACAGGGGCTGTCCATGAGCCTGAAGGACCAGATCAAGGCGCAGGTCGCTCGCTTCGACGCCATGGCGCGGCCTTGGGCGGAGCGCGGGCGCTGGCGGGGCTACGCCTACGAATTCCTGCTGTTCGGCCTGAAGCAGGCCTGGGCCTGCCTGTTCGGCGGGGCGATGCTGGCCCTGCTCATCCTGACCGGCTTCTTCTGGCCCGAACATGCGCCGGTCGCCCGTTACGACTTCCTGGTGGTCGCGGCCCTGGCGATCCAGGGCATGCTGCTGGCCACCCGGCTGGAGCGGTGGGAGGAGGCGCTGGTCATCCTCATCTTCCACCTCGTCGGCACGGCGATGGAGGTCTTCAAGACCGCGCACGGGTCCTGGACCTATCCGGAGCCGAGCCTGCTCCGGATCGGCGGCGTGCCGCTGTTTTCGGGGTTCATGTACGCCTGCGTCGGCTCGTACATGGCGCGGGCGATCCGGCTGTTCGAGATCAGGTTCGAGCGGTATCCGCCGCTGTGGGGGCCGTGGGTGCTGGCGGTGCTGGCCTATGCGAACTTCTTCACCCACCACTACCTTCCCGACATTCGGGTCGGCCTCTACGGGCTTTCGGCGGTGCTGTTCGGCCGGGCCTGGTTCCAGTTCACGCCGGACCGCAAGATGCGGCGCATGCCCATGCTGCTCGGCTTCCTGCTGGTGGCGGTGTTCATCTGGATCGCCGAGAACGTGGGGACCTTCACCTCGGCATGGCTCTATCCGAGCCAGAAGGACGGCTGGAGCCTTGTGCCCCTCGGCAAGCTGGGGGCGTGGTATCTGCTGATGATGCTCAGCTTCGTGCTGGTGACGCTCGTCCATCGCCCGGAGCGGGCGGCCGCGAGGGCGTCGGCTGGCGGTCCTCCTAAGGCGGCGGTCGAGGATCGGGTCTTCTGAAGCTTCACGGCCGTGGCGCAGGGCGCCACGGCTCGCCGAAGACGGCTCAGCGCTTGTTGACGAAGTCGAGGAAGCGCTGGCGCAAGGTCGCGTCGGTCTTGAACACGCCCGTGAACTGGGTGGTGATGGTCGAGACGTGGCGGTGGTGCACGCCGCGGGTGGTCATGCACTGGTGGGCCGCGTCGATCAGGATGGCGACGCCGGCCGGGCGCAGGCTGTCGGTGATCGCATCGGCGATCTGCTGGGTCATGGTCTCCTGGGTCTGCAGGCGGCG
>NZ_JAYRST010000013.1:0-57648 GCF_041920015.1 Phenylobacterium sp. | reverse complement strand
GAACACCTGCAGCGAGCGGTCGGCGCCGGCCTGCGCGCACGCCCACCCCCCCTTGGCGCGGGTGAAGGCCAGGGCGCGCACCCCGGCCAGGTCGACCTGCACGTCCGGGATCGGCTGCACCGCCAGCAGCGGCAGGACGAGCGGCGCATGGCCCAGCGCCCGCACCCGCGCGGCGGTGGCGTCGGCGCCGGGCTGGGCGCGGGTGATCCAGACATTGAGCGGTCGCGCGTCGGTCATCTTCGCGCGCAACCCTGGCGGGGTCCGCCGTCCATGGCAATCGGAAGACGCTACTGCGGCGTCAGGATCAGGTCGCCGCCGTCGCGCTTGACCGCCCCGCCCAGCGATAGGCCCAGGTCCCGCGCCGCCCCTTGCGGATCGGCCGAGGCCGACAGCTCGGCCGAGCCTTCGCGCCGGAACCGGTGGGCGCCGTCGGCCGACAGCGCCTCGACGATCAGGTGCAGCGAGCCGTTCGCCAACCACGCATGCGCGCCGATGGCGGTCTTGCACGAGCCGTCCAGCGCCGTCAGGGCGCCGCGCTCGGCCGCCACGGCGACCGCGGTGGGCGCATGGCGGATCGCCTCCAGCCACGGAGCGCCCAGGTCGGAGACGCGGGTCTCGATGGCCAGGGCCCCCTGGCCCGGGGCCGGCGGGCGCTCGACCGGGTCCAGCAGGCTCTGCGGCAGATGCCCCAGCCCCAGGCGCTTCAGCCCCGACAGCGCCAGCAGGATGCCGTCGGCCTCGCCCGCCGCCAGCTTGGCCAGCCGCGTGTCGACATTGCCGCGCAGCATCCGCACGTCCAGGTCGGGCCGCAGGTGCATCGCCTGGGCCTGGCGGCGCAGCGAGGCGGTGCCCAGGATCGCCCCGTGCGGCAGATCCTCGATCCGTTCGACCTTGTGGCTCAGGAAGGCGTCGCGCGGGTCCTCGCGCTCGGGGATCGCGGCGATGCACAGGCCCTCGGGCAGGGCCGTCGGCATGTCCTTCATCGAATGCACCGCGCAGTCGATCTCGCCGGAGGCCAGCGCCTCCTCGATCTCCTTGGTGAACAGCCCCTTGCCGCCGATCTCCAGCAGCCGGCGATCCTGCACCCGGTCGCCGGTGGTGGTGATGATCACCAGCGGAGCGACCGCGTCGACCTCGGCCTGGTTGGTCGGGTCCGCGCCCAAGGCGGCGGCGATCCGGCGCTGAACCATGCCCGTTTGGGCGAGCGAGAGCTTGGAGCCGCGGGCTCCGATCCGGACGGGCTGTTGCGTGGGCACGACGCGCAGTCTACCTCGGCGGTTCAAGGAAAGCCCCGGCCTATAGGACCGCGCCGGGCGCCGCAACCATTGGGAGCCTGAGTGAGCCAGACCCTGACCGTCCTCGGCCTCGAGACGAGCTGCGACGAGACCGCAGCCTCGGTCGTGCGCCTGGAGGCCGGCGGCGCCGTCCAGGTGCTGTCCTCGGTGATCGGGACCCAGTTCGCCCAGCACGCGCCCTATGGCGGCGTGGTGCCCGAGATCGCCGCCCGCGCCCATGTCGAGACCATCGACGCGGTCGCCGCCCAGGCGATGGCCGACGCCGGCCTGTCCTATGGCGATCTCTCCGGCGTCGCGGCCACCGCCGGGCCGGGCCTGGTGGGCGGGGTGATGGTCGGGCTGTCGTTCGGCAAGGCCGTCGCCCTGGCCCGCGGCCTACCCCTGGTCGCGGTGAACCATCTGGAGGGCCACGCCGTCTCGGCCCGGCTCACCGCCGACATCCCCTATCCCTTCCTGCTGCTGCTGGTCTCCGGCGGCCATTGCCAGCTTCTCGCCGTCGAGGGGATCGGCGCCTGCAAGCGTCTCGGCTCGACCATCGACGATGCGGCCGGCGAGGCCTTCGACAAGATCGCCAAGAGCATGGGCCTGCCCTATCCGGGCGGCCCGGCGCTGGAGGCGCTGGCGCAGGGCGGCGATCCCTCCGCCTACGACCTGCCGCGCGCCCTGCTCGGCCGCCAGGGCTTCGACTTCTCGTTCTCGGGCCTGAAGACCGCCGCCGCCCGCTTCGCCGCCGCCGTGACCACGGACGACCAGCGCCGCGACCTCGCCGCCACGGTCCAGGGCGCCATCGCCCGCCAGCTCTCCGAGCGCACCGGCAAGGCTATGGCCGCCTACGCCGCCGCTCATCCGGGCCAGGCTCTGCGCTTCGTGGTCGCCGGCGGCGTGGCCGCCAACAAGACCGTGCGCGCCCGCCTGCAGGAGACCGCCGCCCAGCACGGCTTTTCCTTCGACGCCCCGCCGCTCGCCTACTGCACCGACAACGCCGCCATGATCGCCCTGGCCGGCGCCGAACGCCTGGCGCTCGGGATCAGCGACCCCCTCGACGCCGTCGCCCGCCCCCGCTGGCCGCTGGACGCCGAGGCCGCAGCCGCCAACCCCACCCACGCATTCGGCCGCAAGGGAGCCAAGGCATGAAGACCGCAGGCGTCATCGGCGGCGGGGCCTGGGGCACGGCGCTGGCCCTGGTCTGCGCCCGCGCCGGCCTCGACACCATCCTCTGGGCGCGCGAGCCCGAGGTCGTCTCGGCCGTCAACGACACGCGCGAGAACGCCACCTTCCTGCCCGGCGTGGTGTTCGACGCCCCGGTCCGCGCCACTGGCGACCTCGCCGACCTTTCCGGCGCCGACATGATCCTCAACGTCACCCCGGCCCAGCATTTCCGCGCCAGTCTGGAGGCCTTCCGCCCCCACGCCCGCGCCGGCGTGCCGATGGTGCTGTGCTCCAAAGGCGTCGAGCAGGGCACGCTGAAACTGATGACCGAGGTGCTGGACGAGGGCCTGCCCCAGGCCGCGCCCGCCGTTCTCTCCGGCCCCAGCTTCGCCATCGACGTGGCCCGCGGCCTGCCCACCGCCGTCACCCTGGCCTGCCCGGACGAGGAGCTGGGCTTCCGCATCGGCGCGGCCCTCGGCCTGCCGACCTTCCGGCCCTACCTCGCCACCGACATGATCGGCGCGGAGATCGGCGGCTCGGTGAAGAACGTGCTGGCCATCGCCTGCGGGATTTCCGAGGGCAAGGGCCTGGGCCGCAGCGCCCACGCCGCCCTCATCACCCGCGGCTTCGCCGAGATGACCCGCATGGCCGTGGCGCTGGGCGGAGAGGCCGAGACCGTCGCCGGCCTCTGCGGCCTGGGCGACCTGGTGCTGACCTGCTCCTCCCCGCAATCGCGCAACATGAGCGTCGGCCTCGCCCTCGGGGCCGGCCAGACCCTCCAGCAGGCCCTGGCCGGCAAGGTCTCGGTGGCCGAGGGCGTCGCCTCCGCCCCCGCCGTGGTCGCCCTGGCCCGCAAGCTCGGGGTCGAGGCGCCGATCTGCGAAGCCGTCGCCGCCATCCTGGCCGGCGAAGCCCAGGTGGACGAAGCCATCGGCCGCTTGCTCGCCCGCCCGATCCGCTCCGAACGATAGAAGGAAGACCCCTTGCCCCTCTTCGCCATCCACTGCCTCGACAAGCCCGCCTCGCTCGACCTGCGGCTCGCCAACCGCCAGGCGCACCTCGCCTATGTCGGCGGCTTCAAGGACCAGGCGCGCGTCGGCGGCCCGCTGCTGGACGCCGAGGGGAACATGGCCGGCTCGCTGCTGGTGATGGAGTTCGAGGACCTGGCCGCAGCCCAGGCGTTCTCGGCCGAAGACCCCTATGTCAAGGCGGGCCTTTTCCAGCGCGTCGACATCACCGCCTTCAAGGCCACGCTCGGCGGCTTCTCGACCTGATGCGCGACGGGCCAGACAACCCGGCCCGGCCAAGGCCGGGCGTGCGGCTCTGCGCCCTTTCCGACCTGGCCGACCCCGGCTCCAGGGGGTTCCGCTTCCGCCAGGACGGCAAGCTGTTCGCCGGCTTCGTGGTGCGGACAGGCGGCCAGGTCCGCGGCTATGTCGATTCCTGCCCCCATGCCGGCTGGCCCCTGGCCGCCTGGGACGACCGCTATCTGAGGCGCGAGGGCGACCTGATCCTCTGCGGCGGCCACGCCGCCCTCTTCCGCCCGCTCGACGGCGTCTGCGTCGCCGGCCCCTGCGCCGGCCAGGCGCTCTCCCCCTGGCCGGTCCAGGTGGTGGGCGGCGAGGTGCTCACCGCCTGATCGGCCCCTCGCTCACCCCCGCGCCGGGAACGGCTCGGCCGCGAACGCCGCCAGGTCGGCGGCCAGGCCCTTGGCGGCCAGGGCGACCAGCTCCCCGCCCTTTTCCGGCGTCGCCTGGGCCGGGTCGGAGCCCATGCGCCCATCGGGATAGCGGGCGCGGAAGTCCCTGGCCTCGCGGATCGGCCCGGTCGGCGCGATCTGTGGCGCATAGTTCGCGGTCTTGATGGCGTCCGGATAGGCCCACTGGGTCACGGCGATCTCCGAAGGCGTCGCATGACTGCCATGGCCGGTCGGGAACTGGCTGTTGGCCAGGGCGGTTACGCCCGGCAGCTCCCACCAGTTCTTGAGCTTGCAGGCGAAGCCCCGCTCGGCCCGCGCAAAGCTCGCCTCGGCGTAGAGCTCTGAGAACGCCGCCTCGATGGTGGCGACATTGCCGCCGTGGCCGTTCAGGAAATAGATCTTCTCGAACCCGTGCGCCGCCAGCGAGCGGCACCAGTCGCCGATCGCGGCGATGAAGGTCGAGGGCCGCAGCGAGATCGTCCCCGGAAAGCCCAGGTGATGCTGCGCCATGCCGATGTTGAAGGTCGGCGCGACCAACAGGTCCGCGCTCTTCTGCGCCTCGTGGGCGATGATCTCCGGGCACAGCCAGTCGGTGCCCAGAAGCCCCGTCGGCCCATGCTGCTCGTTCGACCCGATCGGGATCACCACCGCCTTCGAGCGCTGGAGAAAGGCCTCGATCTCTTGCCAGGTCGAAAGGTGAAGCAGCATGTCGTGAAATCCTACTGAGCAGATGCGCCAGGATAGTAGCGCCCTAGCCGCAGGAACGAAGCGCTTTCCCTGCCCGACACGAGCCTGGATGCTCCCCCTCTGGGGGAGCTCCCGGCCGTATGGCCGGGTGAGGGGGACTTTAAATCCGCCAGCAGCAAGTCCGGGAAATCCACTCCGAGTTCAAGTCTCCGGCGCACAGTCGGCCCACGGGGCGGCGGGGCTCGAAGTCCCCCTCAGTCGGCATTCGCCGACAGCTCCCCCTGAGGGGCAGGGCTATCGCATATGGGTGTCATCCCGGTTTGCGAAGCAAGACCGGGACCTATGAACACATACGGTTCGGGATCGGTCTCGGCGGCGCCAGAGCCTGAAAGCTCAGGCGTTCATGGATCCCGGACAAGCGCTGCGCGCTTTCCGGGACGACACGCGAAGTGGGCTACCGCCGCTTATCGGAGCCATATGCGATTGCCCTCCCCAGAGGGGGAGCAGCTGATGGCGCAATGGCCTCAACAGGCGGAAAAGCGCCCTACTTCGCGAACCTCTTGAAAAAGCTGGTCTCCTTCCAGCGCGGCCGCTCGCGCCCATCGGCGACGGCGAAGATCAGCTTGCCGAGGAAGACATTGAACCTGGCCGCCTGCGCCTTCTCCACCGGCTGCGAAAGATCATCGGTCAGGGCGTGATAGCGGCTGGCCCGCCAGGCGGACTCGATCTGCGCCTGCGGCGTGCCCGGCTTGAAGCCGAACTTGAAGGCCAGGGCCGGAATCCCGGCGCGGATGAAGCTGTACTGATCCGAGCGGATGAACGAGTTGCGGTCCGGATAGGGATCGGCCACCACCTCCAGCCCCGCCGCCTTCGACACCCGCCGTGCCGTGTCGCCCAGGGTGCTTTCGTCGACCCCGTACATCAGCACCGAATCGAAGGTCCAAAGCGGCAGGGCCATGTCCATGTTGAGGTCGGCCACCACCGAGTCCGCCGGCACGCTCGGCCGGCCGGCGAAGTGCCGCGATCCCAGCAACCCCTTCTCCTCGCCGGTCAGCAGTACGAACAGCACCGAGCGTCGCGGCCGCGCCTTGGCGGCGGCCATGTCGCGGGCGATCTCCAGCACCGAGGCCGCGCCCGCCGCATTGTCCAGCGCGCCGGGATAATAGGCCGGCCCCGCGCCGCTGGTGTTGAGGCCCAGGTGGTCCAGGTGGGCGGTGACCACCACATGCTCGGCGGCCAGCGCCGGATCGCGCCCCGGCAGCTTGGCGACCACATTGGCGGAGGTCACCTGCCGCGTCCGCGTCGCCACCTGCGCGCGGATCGATTGGGCCAGGTCGAAACCCGCGATGGGCCTGGCCGCATCCGCCAGGGCCAGCACCTCGGCGAAGCTGTGGCCGGAGCGGGCGAACAGCTTTTCGGCCTGGGCCGGATTGAACGCCGCCGACAGCTTGGCCTCGCGCACCTCGTTCAGCGCGGCGTCGGCCGGGTACATGCCCGGCTGGTTCGAGTTCTGGACCTGCCGCGCCCAGGGCACGTCCATCGACTTCGGATTGGCGATGGAGATCAACCCCACCGCCCCGGCCGCCTGCGCCGCACGCCAGGTCTCCGACCCGCGCGAGTGCGACTTCAGCTCGGCGGCGATGTCGCCCGGCCCGCCGTTCACATAGACCGCGATCTTGCCCTTCAGGTCCTGGCCGGCGAAGTCGTCATAGCCGACCTCCGGCAAGTGCAGGCCATAGCCGATGAACACCAGCGGCGCCTCGATCGCCTCCGGCTGGGGAATGCGCGCGCCAAACAGCAGGTCCGGCCCGACCTCCAGCGGGACGACCTCCAGCGGCGCGACCTCTCCCCCGGCGACCAGCGCCGCGCTCGAGCGGTCGGCCAGCACCGTCTGCTCGGTGAAGGTCATGGGCTGGAGATAGCCCTCCGTCCCGGCCGGCTGCAGGCCATAGGCGGCGAAGGCGCGCGCGGCGTAGTCGGCGGCGCGGTCATAGCCGGCCGTGCCGGTCATCCGCCCCTCGAACTGCGGCCCGGCCAGGGTCTCGACATGCGCCCACCAGCGGCTCCCGTCGGCGTCCGCCGCCAGGGCGGGGAAGGCGGCGAGGGCGAGGGCGGCGAAGGCCAGGGTCAGGCGCATGTCGGAATGGCTCGGCTCGATAGCGGAAACCCCGACCATTCCCCGATCCGTCCCGCCCGGCAAGCGGGCCGCATCCCCGGCGCTTCAGGACTCTCACGCTCGGCCAGGCCCACCACAAACCGATGTCACCCCGGTTTGCGTAGCAAGACCGGGGCCCATGAACACAGGCGGGTCGGCGTGTTCCCACAGCGCAAGGTTCTGAAGCTTCAGGCGTCCATAGATCCCGGACAAGCGCTGCGCGCTTTCCCGGACGACACGGATGGGCAAGCTATGCGCCATCCGCAACGCCGCGGCGGCGCTCATTCCTAAAGCCTCCGGCCCCCCGCCCTTGCACGCCGGCCCCCGCGCGCGTAACTCCGAAGGAAAGCGTTAGATTAGGGAGTAGCAGCGTGAGCGAAGGCGAAGTCTTTCCGGTTCCCGAAGCCTGGGCGCAGAAGGCCCTCATGAACGCGGCGGGCTACGAGGCCGCGGTCGCGCAGGTCGAGGCCGATCCCGACGCCTACTGGACCAAGGTCGGGAACAGGCTCGACTGGATCAAGCCGTTCTCGGTGGTCAAGGACGTCTCCTTCAACAAGGAGGACTTCCGCATCCGCTGGTTCGCCGACGGCGTGCTGAACCTCTCGGTCAACTGCCTGGACCGCCATATCCCGACCCGCGGCGACCAGGTCGCCATCATCTGGGAAGGCGACGGTGGCGAGACCACCACCCTCACCTATCGCGAGCTGCTGGCCGAAACCTGCCGCATGGCCAACGTGCTGAAGGCCAAGGGCGTCAAGAAGGGCGACCGCGTCACCATCTACCTGCCCATGATCCCGCAGGCCGCGGTCGCCATGCTGGCCTGCGCCCGCATCGGGGCGGTGCATTCGGTGATCTTCGGCGGCTTCTCGCCGGACTCCATCTCCGGCCGCATCCAGGACTGCGACAGCCGCATCGTCATCACCGCCGACGAGGGCCTGCGCGGCGGCCGGATCGTGCCGCTGAAGCGCAATGTCGACGAGGCGCTGCAGACCTGCCCGCAGGTGAAGGACGTCATCGTCATCCGCCGCACCAAGGGCGACGTGCCGATGACCGAGGGCCGCGACGCCTATTTCTCGGACCTCAAGCAGGGCGTCTCCGACACCTGCGATCCCGAGCCGATGAACGCCGAGGACCCGCTGTTCATCCTCTACACCTCCGGTTCGACCGGCAAGCCGAAGGGCGTGCTGCACACCACCGGCGGCTATCTCGCCTGGACCGCCTACACCCACGAGCTGGTGTTCGACTATCGACCTGGCGAGGTCTTCTGGTGCACCGCCGACGTGGGTTGGGTCACCGGCCACAGCTACGTGGTCTACGGCCCGCTGGCCAATGCCGCCACCAGCCTGATCTTCGAGGGCGTTCCCAACTATCCGAACCATTCGCGGTTCTGGGACGTGATCGACCGCCACAAGGTCGAGATCTTCTACACCGCCCCCACCGCCATCCGCGCCCTGATGCGCGAGGGCGACGAATACGTCACCCGCACCAAGCGCACCTCGCTACGCCTGCTGGGCACGGTGGGCGAGCCGATCAACCCCGAGGCCTGGCTCTGGTACAACCGCGTGGTCGGCGAAGGCCGCTGCCCGATCGTCGACACCTACTGGCAGACCGAGACCGGCGCGTGCCTGGCCTCGCCCCTGCCCGGCGCCCATGCGGCCAAGCCCGGCTCCTGCGCCAAGCCGCTGCCGGGCGTGAAGTTCCAGCTCGTCGACGCCGAGGGCGCGGTGCTGGAGGGCGCGGCCTCCGGCAATCTCTGCATCACCGATAGCTGGCCGGGCCAGATGCGCACGGTCTACGGCGACCATCAGCGCTTCATCGACACCTACTTCTCGACCTATCCGGGCAAGTATTTCACCGGCGACGGCTGCCGCCGCGACGAGGACGGCTACTACTGGATCACCGGCCGGGTGGACGACGTCATCAACGTCTCGGGCCACCGCCTGGGCACCGCCGAGATCGAGAGCGCCCTGGTCGCCAACGAGCATGTCGCCGAGGCTGCGGTCGTCGGCTACCCGCACGACATCAAGGGTCAGGGCGTCTACTGCTTCGTGACCCTGAAGGCCGACAGCGCCCCCTCCGACATCCTGCAGGCCGAGCTCAAGGGCTGGGTCCGCCGCGAGATCGGGCCGTTCGCCGCCCCGGACATCGTGCAGTTCGCGCCGGGCCTGCCCAAGACCCGCTCGGGCAAGATCATGCGCCGCATCCTGCGCAAGATCGCCGAGAACGACCTCTCCAACCTCGGCGACACCACCACGCTTGCCGATCCGTCGGTGGTCGACGACCTGCTCAAGAACCGCCACGGCGCCTGACCGGCCCAAGGTCCCGACCCGTCAAGGGCCGGGGCCGTTCCTACAGCGCCTCGCCCCGCAGCAGCCGGGGCAGGTCGCCGCTGGCGCCGCCGGCGTCTTCCATGAAGAACCGCCGCGCCGGCCCGATGCGGTTGACCGCCGCCATGCCCACGCCCCGCGCCAGCCGCAGCACCGGGTTGTCGTTCGAGAACAGCCGCGTGAAGACGTCGGTCGCCGCGGCAAGCATCACCGTGTCGAACCGCCGCCAGCGGGCGTAGCGCTCCAGCACCAGCTCCGAGCCGATGTCCTCGCCCAGCCGCGCGGCCTCGACCAGCACCTGCGCCAACGCCGCTGCGCCCTTGAGGCCGAGGTTCAGCCCCTGGCCGGCGATCGGGTGGATTCCGTGGGCGGCGTCGCCCAACAGCACCGCGCGCGGTGCGGCCATCCGTTCGGCCAGTTGCAGCGACAGCGGATAGGTGAACACCCCGCCGTCCAGGGTCGCGGCCCCCAGGAACTCTCCGAACCGCCGTTGCAGGTGCGCATGGAACGCCTGGGGCGAGGCCGCCTTCAGCGCCGCGGCCTTGGCCCGGCTCTCGGTCCAGACCAGGCTCGCCCGGTCCTCGGTCAGCGGCAGGATCGCGAACGGCCCGCCCGGCAGGAAATATTCGTGCGCCACGCCCTCGTGGCCGCGCTCCAGCTTCACCGTCGCGACCACCCCGGTCTGGTGATAGTCCCAGCCGGTCACGCCGATGCCGGCGGCGGCCCGCACCACCGAGCCGCGCCCCTCCGCGCCCACCACCAGCGGGGCGGTCAGCACCCGGCCGTCCTCCAGCGTCACCCGCGCCCCGGCCGGCGCCAGTTCGACGCTCTTCACCCGCGCCGGCGCCTCGACCCGGACGCCCGCCCGCCCGACGCCGGCCGCCAGGGCCGCGCGGCTGCGCCGGTTCTCCAGCATGTAGCCCAACGGCTCGCCCTCGGTGCAGCCCGCGATCTCGGCGGAATCGAAGCGCAGGTAGAACGGCGTCGGCTGGCGCGCCGCCGCGCCCGGCGAGAACCCGTCCGTCACCAGGATCTGCTCGATCCGCTGGGCGTAGGGCTCGATCTCGGCGGCCAGGCCCAGCGTCCGCCACTGGCGGAACGAGGCGAAGGCGATGGCCGAGGCCCGCCCGTCGAAGGTCGGCGCCACCTGGTCGTCGAACACCACCGGGTCGATCAGGATCGGCTCCAGCCCCGCGCTCTTCAGGGCCAGGGCCAGGGTGGCGCCCGCCATGCCGGCGCCGGCGATGATCACGTCCGCATCGAATGCCATGCCGGTGATCTAGCACTCCTGGCCAGGCGCCGGGAGGCCTTTCCGGCGAGAGCGCTCCCGCGCCCCAGGGTTGCACCCGCCGCCGATTGCGTATGATCTGCATCGGGGGAGGCCGCCATGACGCCAGCACGTTCCCTTCGGCCAGGATCGCAGGCGGTCGGCGCGGCCGCCTTCCTGATCTTCGTGGCCGCCGCACCGGCCTTCGTGATCTATCAGGCCTGGGCCCTGCGCCACGAGGAGCGCGCGGCCTGGACCGTCGCCGGACCCGACTGCCCGACCGTCCAGCCGGCCGCCGAGCTGTTCGGTCCCCAGGGCCCGCGCACCTTCTCCTATGGCGGCGCGCAGTTCTCCCGCCGCTTCGGCCACGCCAGTTGCGCCGCGCCCCAGGACGGCGGCCTGATCCCCGGCGAGACCTTCCATGTCTGCCAGTTCAACGGCCCGGCGGCCCTGGCCGTCGCCACTTCGAAAGGCGTCATCTATTTCAAGCCCGGCGTCGGCCGCCCCGCCACGGTGACGATCCGCGGGGGCGAGGCCTCCTGCGTCGTCGGCGGCTGGTTCCGGACCTAGCGGCCACCTTACCCATTGCGCCGCCCGGCAAGCGGTCTTACTTCCGTCTTGATTGGACCGGTGCGTCCATTTTTGAGCTATTTCAGGCGTATCCCATGGCGGTTTTGCCCAAGAAGTTCGTTCCCCTCGCGGCTGGCGGGGTGGTGGCCGTGCTCCTGGTGATCGGCGGCGCCGCCTGGTGGATGGACAAGCAGCACTACGAAAAGACCGACAACGCCTTCATCGCCGCCGACAAGGTCTCGGTCGCGCCCCAGGTCGACGGCTACGTCGCCGAGGTGCTGGTCGGCGACAACCAGCAGGTCGCGGCCGGCCAGGTGCTGGTGCGGCTCGACACCGCCCCGTTGAAGGCGGCCCTGGCCCAGGCCGAAGCCAACGCCGCGGCGCTCGACGCCGCCGTCCGCGCGGTGGACGACAAGGCCCGGCTGGAACAGGCGATGATCGCCCAGAAGGCGGCCGGCGTCGCCTCGGCCCACGCCCAGGCCCAGCTCGCCCAGGCCGAGCTCGCCCGCTA
Source organism: Phenylobacterium sp. (assembly GCF_041920015.1). GTDB lineage: Bacteria > Pseudomonadota > Alphaproteobacteria > Caulobacterales > Caulobacteraceae > Phenylobacterium. The sequence continues at coordinate 45,988 of NZ_JAYRST010000013.1, read as the reverse complement.
CGGAACCCTCGCCACCCAGGGCTGGGTCTCGCCCCAGCGCGCCCAGACCGCCAAGGCCGCCGCCAGCCAGGCCAGCGCCGGCGTCGAGCAGGCCAGGGCCACCCTGGAGGCCGAGCGCCGCACCGCCGAGAGCCTCGGCTCCAGCCGCGCCCAGACCCTGGCCCAGGCCCAGGCCGCCCATGCTGCGGTCGAGCAGGCGCGCATCAATCTCGACCGCGCCGAGATCAAGGCCCCGGTCGCCGGCGTGGTGGGGGCGCGGGCCGTGCGCCCTGGCCAGTACGTCCGCCCCGGCAGCGCCCTGATGAGCGTGGTGCCGGTCCAGAACGCCTACATCGTCGCCAACTTCAAGGAGACCCAGGTCTCGCGCCTGAAGGTCGGCCAGCCGGTGACCATCCGCGCCGACGCCTTCGGCAAGCAGGCGTTCAAGGGCAAGATCGACTCCTTCGCCCCCGCCACCGGTTCGGAATTCGCCTTGATCCCGGTGGAGAACGCGGTCGGCAACTTCACCAAGATCGCCCAACGCCTGCCGGTGAAGATCGCGGTCGATCCGGCCTCCCCGCTCGCCGGGGCCCTGCGCCCGGGCCTCTCGGTCGAGGTGAAGGTCGACGTCACCGCCGACACCGGCCCGGGCTTCGCCCAGGCGGTCTCCGCCGCCCAGCTCGCCCGCACCGGCGCCTCGCGCTAGGAGCCCGGTCGTGGCCGACACCGCTGTCGCGGACATCAAGCCGGGCCAGGCCCCGGCCGGCCCCGCGGGCGGTCATGTGACCGAGACCGGCGAGATCGACTGGGTCAAGATCTTCCTCGGCTTCGGCGGCATGGTCGTCGGCCAGTTCATGGCCACGCTCGACATCCAGATCGTCGCCTCCTCGCTCAGCCAGATCCAGGCCGGCATCGGCGCCAGCGCCGACGAGATAAGCTGGGTGCAGACCATCTACCTCCTGGCCGAGGTGGTGATCATCCCGCTCACCGCCTACCTGACCAAGATGTGGGGCACGCGGCCGGTCTATGTGGCCGCCGCCGCCGGCTTCATCGTCACCTCGATCCTCACCGGCCTCTCGACCAGCATCGAGATGATGATCGTCACCCGCGCGCTCCAGGGCCTGGCCGCCGGGGCGATGATCCCCGCCGTCTTCGCCACCGCCATGACCGTCTTTCCGCCGGAGAAGCGGGTGATGGCCAATGTCACCGTCGGGCTGATCGTCACCCTGGCGCCGACCATCGGCCCCACCCTGGGCGGCCACCTGACCGAGGCGCTGAACTGGCGCTGGCTGTTCTTCGTCAACATCCCGCCCGGCCTGCTGGTGATGTTCCTGGTCGGCCGCTACGGCGATTTCGACAAGGGCGACCCGGAGCTGGCCAAGGGCATCGACTGGTTCGGCCTGGTCACCATGACCGTCTTCCTGCTCTCGATGCAGTACGTCTTCGAGGAAGGCTCGGGCGAGGGCTGGTTCGAGGACGACCTGATCCTCTGGCTCACCGTCACCGCGGTCATCACCGGCGTGGTGTTCATCTGGCGACAGCTCACCTACCGCCAGCCGATCGTCTCCCTGCGCCCGTTCCAGGACCGCAACTTCACCCTCGGCTTCCTGATGAACGCCGTCTCGGGGATGAGCCTGTTCGGCGGCACCTTCATCCTGCCGCTGTTCCTGGGCCAGATTCGCCAGTATTCGGCCGCCGAGGTCGGCACCACCATGCTGGTCTCGGGCCTGACCATGTTCCTCAGCGCCCCGGTGGTCGGCCGCGTGGTGCGGATGATGGACCCGCGCATCTCGCTGGTCGCGGGCTTCGCCCTCGCCGCCTACGGCGTCGGCCTCGGCGTCCGCGTGACCGCCGACTGGGGCTTCTGGGAGTTCGCGGCCCTGCAGGCGATCCGCGGCTTCGGGGTGATGGTGGCGATGATCGCCGCCCAGGCCCTGTCGGTCTCCACCCTGCCGATCTCGATGATGAAGGACGCCTCGGGCCTGGTGAACCTGATCCGCAACGTCGGCGGCGCCATCGGCCTGGCCATCCTCACCACCGTGCTCACCGACCAGACCGCCCTGCACATGAGCGAGCTGTCGGCCGCCATGAGCGTCTCCAGCCTCCAGGGCCAGGACATGCTGGCCGGCCTCACCGCCATGATGCAGGAGCAAGGGGTGGCCAATCCGGAGGGCGCGGCCCGCAAGTTCCTCTCCATGGGCCTCTATCGCGACGCCGCCGTGATGGGCTTCGGCGACGGCTTCTTCTTCCTGGCGGCGGGCTGCGCGGTCGCCGCCCTGCTGGGCTTCCTGGCCACGCCGGGCAAGACCCCGCCGGCCGGTCCCGGCGGCGGGGGTCACTGATGCCGCGCGCGCCCGGTCAGATCGACCGCGTCAAGACCCAGGCCATCCTCGACGCCGCCGGCCAGGTGTTCGGCGAGCGGGGCCTGGCCGCCTCGATGGAGGAGATCGCGCGCCGGGCCAAGGTCTCCAAGCAGACCATCTACAACCACTACGGCTCCAAGCCCGAGTTGATCCGCGCCATCGTCGACCGCCGCGTGCGCGAGATCACCGCCCCGCTGATGGCGCCGGCCGCCGCGGCGGGCCGCCCGGAAGAGACCCTGGCCACCTTCGCCCGCTTCATGCTGGATGCGGTGATGCAGCCGCGCGGCGGCGCCATGCTGCGCATGACGGTGGAAAGCGCCGCCGACCAGCCGGACCTGGCCCGCGCCTTCTTCGAATCCGGTCCGGCCACCTCGCGCCGGCGCCTGGCCGACTTCCTGCGGCTGGAGACCGAGGCCGGCCGCCTGGCGGTCGAGGACCCGCCCCTGGCCGCCGACTTCTTCGCCTCGATGGTGATCGGCTCGCACCAGCTCGCCCACCTGCTCGGCGTCGGCCGCACCCTGGACGAGACCGAGATCGACCACATCGCCCACGAAGCCGCCTACCGCTTCATGAAGGCCTACGGCGCGGCGTAGAGGAACTTCCTCCCCCACTATGCGGGGGGCTATCGCATATGGGTGTCATCCCGGTTTGCGAAGCAAGACCGGGACCCATGAACACATGCGGTTCAGGGGCCGTCTCGGCGGCGCCAGAGCCTGAAAGCTCAGGCGTTCATGGATCCCGGATAAGCGCTCCGCGCTTTCCGGGACGACATGCGAAGGGGGCTGCCGCCGCTTATCCGCGCCATATGCGATCACCCCCGCTGCGCAGGTGAGGAAAAGAAGCCCCAGCCAGCGACGCGTCTCAGCCTTCGCTGTCCGTCCCCACGCCCATCATGTGGAAGCCGGCGTCCACATGCACCACCTCGCCGGTGGTCGACAGGCCAAGGTCCGACATCAGCCACAGCGCGCAACCGGCCACGCCTTCCATCGAGGTGTCCTCGCCCAGCGCCGACATCGCCCGTCCCTGGGCCAGCATGCCGCGGCCGCCGGAAATCCCCGCCAGCGACAGGGTCTTCATCGCCCCGGCCGAGATGGCGTTGACGCGGATTCGCGCCGGGCCCAGGTCGCGCGCCACATAGCGGGTCGCCGCCTCCAGCCCCGCCTTGGCCACGCCCATGGTGTTGTAGTTGGGGATCGCCCGCTCGGCGCCCAGATAGGTCATGGTCACGATCGACCCGCCGTTCGGCATCAGCCGCGCCGCGCGCTTGGCGCAGTCCACGAAGCTGAACACCGAGATGTCCATCGCCCGCAGGAAGCTCTCGCGGCTGGTGTTCTCGACGAACGAGCCCTTCAGCTCGTCCTTGTTGGCGAAGGCGATCGAGTGGAGGAAGAAGTCGATGGTCCCATGCGCCTTCTCGATCTGCGCGAAGGCCGCGTCCATCGAGGCGTCGTCCTGCACGTCGGCCGGCACGATGGCCTTGGCGCCGACGCTCTGCGCCAGCGGCGTCACCCGCCGCTCCATGCCCGGCAGGTGCAGGAAGGACAGCTCCGCGCCCTGGGCGGCGAGCTGCGAGGCGATGCCCCAGGCGATCGACTGGTGGTTGGCCACCCCCGTGATCACGCCCTTCTTGCCCTTCATCAGCTCGCCCTTGGGCATCTGATACTCGTCGGCCACGCGGGATCTCCTTGAGGTCTGGTCTATGAGGCGGCGCGGCGCGGGGTCAGACCCGCGCCATCACCAGGCAGCCGTTGGTGCCGCCGAAGCCGAAGGAGTTAGACATCACCGTCTCCAGCTCCACGTCCTTGCGCTGGCGCAGGATCGGCAGGTCGGCGAACTCCGGATCGAGGTTTTCGATGTGCGCGCTCTCGGCGGCGAAGCCGTTGTTCAGCATCAGCAGCGAATAGATCGCCTCCTGCGCCCCGGCCGCGCCCAGGCTGTGCCCGGTCAGCGACTTGGTGGACGAGATCAGCGGGACGTCCTTGCCGAACACCTCGCGCACCGCGCCCATCTCCTTGACGTCCCCGACCGGGGTCGAGGTGCCGTGCGGGTTCAGATAGTCGACCCGGCGCCCGCCCAGGTCGGCCATGGCCAGGCGCATGCAGCGCACCGCCCCCTCGCCCGAGGGCGCGACCATGTCGAAGCCGTCGGAATTGGCGGCGTAGCCGACGATCTCGCCATAGATCTTCGCCCCGCGGGCCTTGGCGCGCTCGTATTCCTCCAGCACCACGATCCCGGCGCCGCCGGCGATCACGAAGCCGTCGCGGGCGGCGTCATAGGCGCGGCTGGCGGTGGCGGCGCGGTCGTTGAAGTTCGAGCTCATCGCGCCCATTGCGTCGAAGAGCACGCTCAAGGTCCAGTCCAGCTCTTCGGTCCCGCCGGCGAACACCACGTCCTGCTTGCCCATCAGGATCTGCTCGTAGGCCGAGCCGATGCAGTGGGTGGAGGTGGCGCAGGCCGAGGAGATCGAGAAGTTCAGGCCCTTGATCTTGAACCAGGTGGCGAGCGTCGCCGAGGCGCCCGAGCTCATCGCCTTGGGCACCGCGAACGGGCCGACGCGCTTGGGGCCGCGTTCCTTGGCGGTGTGGGCCGCCTCGATGATCGCCTTGGTCGAGGGACCGCCGGAGCCGACGATCAGGCCGGTGCGCTCGTGGCTGACCTCGCCCTCTTCCAGGCCGGAATCGGCGATAGCCTGTTCCATGGCGATGTGGCCGAAGGCCGTGCCCTGGGCCAGGAACCGCGCGGCGCGGCGGTCGACCATCGACTCCCAGTCCACGGTCGGCGCGGCGTGCACCTGCGAGCGGAAGCCCAGTTCTGCATATTCCGGCGAGAACGTAATTCCCGACCGGGCTTCGCGCAGCGAGGTCAGCACCTCGCCCGCGTTGTTCCCGATCGAGGAGACGATGCCGATCCCGGTGACGACGACGCGACGCATGGGCGGCTCCGTCCTCAGACCAGGTCCTTGGCGTCGAACAGGCCGACGCGCAGGTCCTTGGCTTCGTAGATCACCTTGCCGTCGGCTTCGAGCACGCCGTCGCCGATGCCCATGACCAGCTTGCGCATGATCACCCGCTTCAGGTCGATCTTGTAGACGAGCTTCTTCACGTTCGGCGTCACCTGGCCGGTGAACTTCACCTCGCCGACCCCCAGGGCGCGGCCCTTGCCGGGCGCCCCCGACCAGCCGAGGAAGAAGCCGACGAGCTGCCACATGGCGTCCAGGCCCAGGCAGCCGGGCATCACCGGATCGTTGATGAAGTGGCACTGGAAGAACCAGAGGTCCCGGTTGATGTCGAGTTCGGCCTCGACATAGCCCTTGCCGTGCGCCCCGCCGTCCTCGGTGATCTTGACGATGCGGTCGAACATCAGCATCGGCGGCACTGGCAACTGCGCGTTGCCCGGGCCGAACATCTCGCCACGGCCGCAGGCCAGCAGCTCTTCGAGATCGTAGTGGTCCTTGGCCTTGGCGCCCTGGATCATGCTTGGCTTTCTTGGCGGCGGTCCGTTTTACGGGCCCTTGGGAATCGTCACTTCAGGCCCTAGCAGAGCCAGCCCATCTGCTCAACGGCTGCGCGGCCGCGACGCTCCGCCGACCTTGCACTGGATGGCCGGGGAAACGCCCCAGAGTTCGCCGGCCGGCGCCCAGCCGCTGACCCCCTCGCCGCGCACCTTGCACCAGCCTTTTTCGCAGTCCTTGACCAGTTCGGCGATGGACCGGGGGTTGAGATAGGCGACGATCTCGGCCTCGGCGCGCGGTTTCTTGTGCAGGGCCAGGCGCGTGGTCTTGACCCGCATCACCGTGGCCTCGCCGCTGGTCAGCCGGCGGTGAATCCAGGCCACGCCGCCGTCCGGGTCGCAGATGCGCCGCCACTCGATGTTCTCGGCGATCACCTGCACGGGCAGGCCCTTGGCCTCGTAGACCCACAGCAGCCGGTGATCCTCTCCCGGCCCCGCCCGCGCATAGACCTTGTCGAACTTCAGCGAGACATAGCGCGGCACCGGCTGGCCCGACGGCGTCTGCCGCGGCGCGGCCTGCGCCGGGGCCGCCCAGGCCGCCCAGGCCGCCCAGGCCAGCGTCGCCGCTAAAAAAGTGAGCGCAGCGGCTTTCCGCCGCTCATTCGTACGTGGCTCGCCTTGGCCGTCCATGGGGGCTTTGCTAGAGGTTCCTGGTCACAACGCAAGGCGCGCCGAGCGCGGTTAAAGATTCCTTTCCAGAACGCCCATGCCCGCTCGCAAACCCAAAGTCATCGTCACCCGCCGCCTCCCCGACCAAGTGGAGACGCGCATGCGCGAACTGTTCGACACCGAGCTGAACCTCGATGACGCCCCGATGGACCGCGCGGCCCTGCTCTCGGCCATGCAGCGGGCCGACGCCATCGTGCCCACCATCACCGACGCCATCGACGCCGACCTGCTGGCCCAGGCGGGGGACCGGCTGAAGCTGATCGCCAATTTCGGCATGGGGATCGATCACATCGACGTGGCCGCCGCCAACGAACGCGGCGTGGTCGTCACCAACACCCCCGGCGTGCTGACCGAGGACACCGCCGACCTGACCATGGCCCTGATCATGGCCGTCTCGCGCCGCATCGTGGAAGGCGCCAACGTGGTCCAGGCCGGGGGGTTCACCGGCTGGACCCCGACCTGGATGATGGGCCGCCGCGTCAACGGCAAGCGGCTGGGGATCATCGGCATGGGCCGCATCGGCCAGGCCGTGGCGCGCCGGGCCAAGGCCTTCGGCATGCAGATCCACTATCACAACCGCAAGCCGGTCAGCCACGTGATCTCCGAGGAGCTGGAGGCCACCTACTGGGAAAGCCTCGACCAGATGCTGGCCCGCATGGACATCATCTCGGTCAACTGCCCGCACACCCCGGCCACCTACCACCTGCTCTCGGCTCGCCGGCTGAAGCTGCTCCAGCCGCATGCGGTGATCGTCAACACCGCCCGCGGCGGCATCATCGACGAGGCGGCCCTGGCCGACATGCTGGCCGAAGGCGCGATCGCCGGGGCCGGCCTCGACGTCTTCGAGTTCGAACCGGCGATCAACCCCAAGCTCCTGACCCAGCCCAAGGCGGTGCTGCTGCCCCACCTCGGCTCGGCCACGGTCGAGGCCCGCATCGACATGGGCGAAAAGGTCATCATCAACCTGAAGACCTGGATGGACGGCCACCGCCCCCCCGACCGCGTCATCCCCTCCATGCTGTAGGCGGCCTTCCTTTCCGTATCGGTGTCATCCCGGTTTGCGAAGCAAGACCGGGACCTATGAACACAGGCGGATCGGAATATGTCCCGACAGCACAAGATCCTGAAATATCAGGCGTTCATGGATCCCGGACAAGCGCTGCGCGCTTTCCGGGACGACATGCAAGGAGGGCGGCGGCTCACCCGCGCCATATGCGATAGCCCTGCCTGCGAAGCGGGGCGAAAAGCTCCCGCAGCTCAGGCCTCCGCCATCTCCGCCGCCACCTTCAGCGCCGCCGCATGCGGATCGGGCGCGGCGGTGATCGGCCGGCCGCAGACGATGTGGCTGGCGCCGGCGCGCAGCGCGTCAGCCGGAGTGGCGATGCGGGCCTGGTCGTTCTTCGCCGACCACTCGGGGCGCACGCCCGGCGTGACCACCAGGAAGTCCGGCCCGCCCAGCCTGCGGGCCAGGGCCGCCTCGTGCGGGCTGGCGATCACCCCGTCGGCGCCGGCGGCGATGGCGTGGCGGATGCGCCGCTCGACCAGTTGGCCGGTGGTTTCCGAAAAGCCCATGTCCGCCAGGTCGGCGTCGGTCAGGCTGGTCAGCACCGTCACGCCCAGCACCTTAAGGTCCGAGCCCGCCCTGCCCCGCACCGCGGCGGCCAGCACCTGCGGCTCGGCGTGGACGGTCAGGAAGTCGCAGCCGGCCCCCGCCAGCACGGCGGCCGAACGCTCGACCGTGGCGCCGATGTCGTGGAGCTTCCAGTCGAGGAACACCTGCTTGCCCGCGCCCTTCAGCTCGTGCGCCAGCTCCATGCCCCCGCCGGTGGCGAACAGCTCCAGCCCGACCTTGTAGAAGCTCGCCGCCGCGCCGATGGCCTCGACCAGCCGCCGCGCATCGGCGGTCGTGGGCGTATCCAGCGGAACGATCAGGCGCGGATCGGCGAGGGCCATGCGGGGGTCCTTCCAGGCAGGGGCGCGCCACCCCTGGCGGGTGTCGGCGTGGGCGGCGAATTGGGCTAAGAGCGGTGCATGAGCCAGTGGAACTTCGCCGTCAACTTCTTCGTCGCCCTGTTCGCCCTGATCGATCCGATCGGCAACGTGCCCCTGTTCGCGGCGGCGACGAACGGCGTGAAGAGCCGCGATGCGCGCTGGATCTCGGTCTACATCTCGTTGTTCGTCTTCGGCTTCCTGACCTTCTTCTATTTCTCGGGCCTGTCGCTGCTGGAGTTCTTCGGCATCTCGCTTCCGGCCTTCCGCATCGCCGGCGGGGTGATCCTGTTCCTGCTCGGGCTGGAGATGGCGCGCGACGACTTCACCGCCGCCTTCGCCGGCGCGGCCGACGACGACCTCCCGGCCGGCGAGGGCCGCGCCCACGCCCGCCGCCGCTTCGAGCGGATGATCGTCCCCTTCGCCATGCCCCTGCTGATCGGCCCCGGCGCGATCTCGACCGTGGTGATCTACGCCTCCGAGGCCAAGACCTTCGGCCTGGCGGGCGCGGCGGTGGGGGTCGGCGTCATCGCCGCCCTGTCGCTGGCGGTCATGCTGATCTTCTGGGCCACCCCGCTCATCAGCCGCCTGCTCGGCCGGATCGGCCTGACCATCGTGGTCCGGGTCCTGGGCCTCATCCTCTGCGCCCTGGCCGTGCAGTTCATCCTGGCCGGGATCGCCGAATCCACCGCCGGCGTCATCCTGCGCGAAGCCGCCGCCCCCTACGCGAAGTAGCTATCGGCGCCTTTCTGCAAGATCAGGGTCGAAAACCTGCCGATAGCGCCTCTATCGGCGCCGAAATCCCTGCTTTTCCATCGGCGATCGCCCATCTCGGCAGGTTTGCGCCCCGCCCTGCCGATCAGACCTCGCCCCGGAAACGCGGCCCCTGCGAGGCCATCAGCGCCAGGGCCCAGGTGTCGGGCGCCAGCTTCACGCCCGCGGCGATGGCCTTGTTGGGGAGCCCCGGCACGCAGATCGCCCGGTTGGCCTCGGCCGCCGCATAGCCGGCGGCGGCCACTGCCTCGGCGTCCATCCACATCCACGACGGGGCGCTGCGGCTGATCTGCTCGCGCGTGTCGTTGACGTCGTGAAACTCCGAATAGGTGAAGCCGGGGCAGAGCGCAGTGACGTGCACGCCCTTGCCCAGGGTCTCCAGGTGCAGGCTCTGGCTGGCCTTGATCAGATAGCCCTTCACCGCCCCATAGAGCGTCGCCCCCGGCGATCCGGGGATCAGCCCGGCCAGGGAGGCGACATTGACGATCCGCCCGAACCGCCGCTCGCCCATCCCCGCCAGCACCCGGTAGGCCAGTTCCGTCGGCGCGGTCAGCATGACCCGCAGGAAGGCCTCGTGCGTCTCCCACGGCGACTGAAGAAAGCCGCCCGGCACGCCGTAGCCGGCGTTGTTGACCAGGGCGTCGACCGCCCGGCCCTGCGCCGCCAGGTGCTTCAGGATCATCCCCGGCGCCTGCGGGTCGGCCAGGTCGGCGGGAATGGTCAGGGTCTCGACCCCGAATTTCGCCCGCAACGCCTCGGCCAGTTCGTCCAGCCGCCCGGCCCGGCGCGCGGTCAGGGCGATGTCGTAGCCCTGGCTCGCATAGAGCCGGCAGAAGGCCGCGCCGATCCGGCCGAGGCCCCCGTCACCAGCGCCAATCTGCGGTCCATCTGCGCCCCTTGCCCTGCTCGCGCCCGAAGGTGGCCAAAGCCCAGGCAAGGTCAAGTCGGCGTGAGATCAGGCGGGGCGGCGGCGTGACGCGGGTTCATCGCGATTGTACCGTCGCGAGATTGGGTGTAATCGCGCTCGCCTTTGTGGCGTTTCCGCCGCGCATGGGAGCCTGATGGCGTGTTCCCGGAGAGCTTGAATGGCTGACTCGGCCGGCGTCGCCCCGGAGGCGGCCAAGGAGTCCCATCCTCACCATAAGAAGGACAGCTTCGCGGCCCTGGCCCTGGGCGCGATCGGCGTCGTCTTCGGGGACATCGGGACCAGTCCGCTCTATGCGATGAAGGAGGCCCTGCACCATTCGCGCTCCGGCGGGGCCAGCGAGCTGGCGGTGCTGGGCGTCGTCTCCCTGGTGCTCTGGGCGCTCGTCCTGATCGTCACCATCAAGTACGTCGTCTTCCTGATGCGGGCCGACAACAAGGGCGAAGGCGGCACCCTGGCCCTGATGGCCCTGGCCCAGCGCTACCTGCCCAAGCGCTCCACCGCCGTCTTCTTCCTGGGCGTGATCGGCGCCGCCCTGTTCTACGGCGACGGCATCATCACCCCGGCGATCTCGGTGCTCTCGGCAGTCGAGGGCCTGAAGGACGCGCCGGGCGTCGGCTCGGGCGTCGAGCCCTATCTCGTCCCCATCGCCGCCGGCGTGCTGGTGGCGCTGTTCATGGTCCAGGCCAGGGGCACCCACCGCGTCGCCGCCTTCTTCGGGCCGATCATGGCCCTGTGGTTCCTCACCCTGGGCGGGCTCGGGGTGTTTCACATCGCCGACGACTGGTCGATCCTGCGGGCGCTGAACCCCTATTACGGCGTCCGCTTCCTGGTGAACGACGGCCTGGTCGGCTTCGTCATCCTGGGCAGCGTGTTCCTGGCGGTGACCGGGGCCGAGGCGCTCTACGCCGACATGGGCCATTTCGGCCGCGCGCCGATCCGCGCCTCGTGGCTGGCCTTCGCCCTGCCTTGCCTGGCGCTCAGCTATCTGGGCCAGGGCGCGAACGTGCTGGCCCACTCGGCCGCGCGCTTCAACCCGTTCTGGGAGATGGTGCCCGAGCTCGCCTACTGGCCGGTCTTCGTGCTGGCCACGGCCGCGACCGTCATCGCCAGCCAGGCGGTGATCACCGGCGCCTTTTCCATGACCCAGCAGGCCGTGCAGCTCGGCCTGCTGCCGCGCATCGACATCCGCCGCACCTCCGAGACCCAGGCCGGCCAAATCTACGTGCCCCAGGTGAACACCTATCTGATGATCGGCGTGCTGGTGCTGCTGTTCACCTTCCAGGACTCCTCGTCTCTGGCCGCCGCCTACGGCATCGCCGTCACCGGCGCGATGTTCGTCGACACCCTGCTGTTCTTCGTGATCATCCGCTTCATGTGGAAGCGCCCGGTCTGGCAGGCGGCCCTGGCGGCCAGCGCCTTCGGCGCGCTGGACCTGGTGTTCATCGGCTCGAACCTGCTGAAAATCCCCGACGGCGCCTGGCTGCCGCTGGTGATGGGCGGGGTGCTGGTCCTGATCATGTGGACCTGGACCCGCGGCGCCCAGATCCTGGCCGAGAAGACCCGCCGCGACAGCGTGCCCCTGATCGAGCTCTCCGAAATCCTCAAGGCCCGCGCCCCGCACCGCGCCCCGGGCACGGCGATCTTCCTGACCTCGGACCCGGACATCGCCCCCGTCGCCCTGATGCACAACCTTAAGCACAACAAGGTCCTGCACGAGAAGAACATCATCCTCACCGTGGTCACCGCCGAGACCCCGCGCGTGCGCGACGGGGACCGCATCCGCATCGAGGAGGTCAACGAAGACTTCAAGAAGGTCTTCATCTCCTACGGCTTCATGGAGAGCCCCAACCTGCCCAAGGCGCTGGGCCTCTGCCGCAAGCTGGGGCTGAAGTTCGACATCATGGCCACCAGCTTCTTCCTGGGCCGCCGCTCCATCGTGCCATCGGCTCACTCGGGCATGCCGCTCTGGCAGGATAAGATATTCATCTTCCTGATGAAAAACTCCGCCAACCCCACCGACTTCTACAAGATTCCGCCCGGCCGCGTGGTCGAGCTGGGCACCCAGGTGACGGTCTAGAATGAACCTCCTCAGCATCGCCGCGGACGCCCTCTGGATCCTGGCCCTGTCGATCATGGCCAGCAGCGCCCGCGCGGCCTGGAACCGCATCGACGCCGAAACCCGCCTGCCCCTGGTCGGCGGCTGGCGCGCGCCGCGCAACCTCGCCCTGACCTTGCCGATCCTCGCCGCCGTCGCGGTGGGCCTGATCCTGCTGTGGGGCCATCACCGGGCGCCGGACCTGGCCTACAACGTGATCTTCTTCGGCCTGCGCGCCACCCTCGCCGCGGTGATCGCCATGATCCACCTGCAATGGCTGCGCAAGACGCTGGAGACCCTGGAGGCCGAGGGCTCCTTAAAGCCTTAAGGCAGCGGGATTTCGTAGCTGCGCTTGACCGTCTCCATCGGCACGTCGGTCTTCACGCTCTGGACGCTGGGGATGCGCGTCAGGTGATCGGCCTGAAAGCGCCAGTAGCTGTTGAGGTCGGCGGTGACGATCCGCAGCAGGGCGTCGCATTCGCCGGTGGTCAGGTAGCATTCCACCACCTCGGGAAACCGCCTCACCGCCTCGGCGAACTGGTGGGTGACCTCGGCGTCCTGGGTCTTGAACCAGACCCGCGCGAACACCGTCAGCCCCGCCCCGACCCTGGCCCCGTCGACCACCGCGACATAGCGCTCGATGACCCCAGCCTCCTCCAGCAGCCGCACCCGCCGCAGGCAGGGCGAAGGCGACAGTCCCACCTCCCTGGCCAGGTCGATGTTCTGCATGCGGCCGTCGCGTTGCAGGGCCCGCAGGATGCGTCGGTCGATGGCGTCGATTTTCATTGGCGCCAGGCGCCCTCTATGCTGACGAACATGGAATCTGGCGCCAATATCGCGACGATTGTTGGTGTCTTTGCAATCCAATTGTTTTGATCCTGGCGTAGGGTGCCACCCATGAGCACGAGCAAACCCTCCATCAAGAAAGTCGTCCTGGCCTATTCGGGCGGGCTCGACACCTCGATCATCCTCAAGTGGCTGCAGACCGAATACGGGGCGGAGGTCGTGACCTTCACCGCCGACCTCGGCCAGGGCGAGGAGATCGAACCGGCCCGCGCCAAGGCCATCGCCGCCGGCGTGAAGCCCGAAAACGTCTTCATCGAGGACCTGCGCGAGGAATTCGTGCGCGACTTCGTGTTCCCGATGTTCCGCGCCAACACGGTCTATGAGGGCCAGTACCTGCTCGGCACCTCGATCGCCCGGCCGCTGATCGCCAAGCGCCAGATCGAGATCGCCCGCCAGACCGGCGCCGACGCCGTCAGCCACGGCGCCACCGGCAAGGGCAACGACCAGGTCCGCTTCGAGCTGGGCTACTACGCCCTCGAACCCGACATCCACGTGATCGCCCCCTGGCGCGAATGGGACTTCAAGTCCCGCGAGGCCCTGCTGGACTTCGCCGAGAAGCACCAGATCCAGATCACCAAGGACAAGCGCGGCGAGGCGCCGTTCAGCGTCGACGCCAACCTTCTGCACTCCTCCTCCGAGGGCAAGGTGCTGGAAGACCCGGCGGTCGAGGCCCCCGAGTTCGTCCACATGCGCACCATCTCGCCCGAGGACGCGCCGAACGAACCGACGATCTTCACCATGGACTTCGAGGGCGGCGATCCGGTCGCCATCGACGGCGTGAAGCTTTCGCCCGCCGCCCTGCTGACCAAGCTGAACCAGCTCGGCCACGACAACGGCGTCGGCCGGCTCGACCTGGTCGAAAACCGCTTCGTCGGCATGAAGTCGCGCGGCGTCTACGAGACCCCCGGCGGGACCATCCTGCTGGCCGCGCACCGCGGCATGGAGTCGATCACCCTCGACCGCGGCGCGATGCACCTGAAGGACGAGCTGATGCCGAAATATGCATCGCTCATCTACAACGGCTTCTGGTTCGCCCCCGAGCGCGAGATGCTGCAGGCGGCCATCGACTACAGCCAGAAGAACGTCACCGGCCAGGTGCGGGTGAAGCTCTACAAGGGCAATGTCACGGTCATCGGCCGCACCAGCCCCTATTCGCTGTACGACCAGGAGCTGGTCACCTTCGAAGAAGGCAAGGTCGCCTATGACCACCGTGACGCCGCCGGCTTCATCAAGCTCAACGCCCTGCGCCTGCGCGTCTCGGCCAAGCGCGACCGGCGGGGGTGACCGCTGGGGGCGGAGCGATCGCATATGGGTGTCATCCCGGTTTGCGAAGCAAGACCGGGACCCATGAACACATGCGGTTCAGGGGCCGTCTCGGCGGCGCCAGAGCCTGAAAGCTCAGGTGTTCATGGGTCCCGGACAAGCGCTGCGCGCTTTCCGGGACGACATGCGAAGTGGGTTGCGGCTGCTCATCCGCGCCATATGCCTGCCCCCGTCAGTCAGCCCCGCTGACGGGGAAGGATCGCGGTTTCAGGCCCCGACCCGGTTGTACGGGTACTGATCGCGGATCTCGTAGGCGAAGAACTGGCCTTTGGAGTCCGCGTCCAGAAAACTTCGGTGCACCTCGCCGGGGACGCCGACATAGACGTACTGGTCGCCGTCGTTGAAGGTCACGAACAGCTTCGCGCGCTGCGGATCGTAGGAGATATCGCGGATCGCTTCGGAAAGGACCTGCATGGGCGGGCCTCCAGTGTTCCGTGGATGCCAATGTTCCGTAGGTGTCAGTGAAACGCATCGACCCGCATGGGCGGTTCCCTGCGGGCGCCGGACTGTGCCAAGCTTGGCCCCAAGGCGCGCGAGGCGCCACCGACTTCAGGGGGAAACATGCAACCGCACAGTTATGTGGCGCTGGTCACCGTAGCCGCGCTGCTGGTCTATGTCTGGATGGGAGTTCGGGTCGGCCGGGCCCGCGCCCAAAGCGGCGTCGCCGCCCCGGCCATGACCGGCGATCCGATCCTCGAGCGCCACATCCGGGTCCAGGCCAATACGCTGGAATGGCTGCCGATCTTCCTGGCGGGCCTCTGGCTGTTCGCCATCTACTGGAACGACCTGATCGCCGCGGGCCTGGGCGTGGTCTGGATCGTCGGGCGCATCCTCTATGCGGTCGGCTATGTCGCCGATCCGAAGAAGCGCGAGGCCGGGTTCATGATCCAGATGGCCGCCAGCGCCCTCCTGCTGCTGGGCGCGGCCGGCCGGATCCTCTGGACCCTGGCGATCGTCGGCGCCTAACCAAACAGGATCACCGCCTGCCAGATGGCCAGGCCCGTCACCACCAGGCCGACGATCCAGGTCAGCATCCGCAGGGGCAGGACCTTGGTCATCCAGCCGGCGACCGGGGCGGCGATCACGCCGCCGCCGATCAGCCCCAGCACCGACCACAGGTGATCGGTCAGGCCGTCGGTTTCCCAATGGCCCGACACCAGGGCCGCCAGGAACGCCGCCGAGACCGCCGCGGCCACAAACGCCTCGGCGGCGTTGGTGGTGCCGATCGCCTTGCGCGGGTCCGCGCCCGAGCCCAGCAGGGTGGAGGTGACCACCGGCCCCCAGCCCCCGCCCCCGACCGCATCGAAGAACCCGCCGGTCAGGCCCAGCGGCAGCGGCGACTTCCACGAGAACGGCTTGGGCCGAGCCCCCTTCCAGGCGCGATAGAGGATGACCAGGCCCATCAAACCGAGCCAGCCGACCACGTAGGGCTTGATCGCATCGCCATCGACCGAGGTCAGGATGTAGGTCCCGAGCACGCCCCCGACCACGCCGCCGGTCGACAGCAGGACCAGCAGCCGCCAGTCCACATTGCGGTGAGCGATATGCGAAATGGCCGAGGCCGCGCCGGTGAACACCTTGGCCGCATGCACGCTGGCCGAGGCGTTGGCCGGGGTCACGCCGCCCGCCAGCAGCACCGTGGTCGTCACCACGCCATAGGCCATGCCCAGCGCGCCGTCGACGAGCTGCGCGGCGAAGCCGACGGCGAAATAGAGCCAGAACTCCGGACCCATCGTCCCTCCCGATCCGGCCTGGCAGGTCGCAGAGCTTTCCGAGCGACGCAATGGGGATTACCTCGGGGCGGACTCAGCATTTCTGCACCCCTCCCCTCGCCTCGGGCCGCTCATGAACCTCCCCGTCGATCCGGCCCGCTACGCGACCTTCTTAGGGGTGATGGCGGTGATGGCCGCCACGCCCGGCCCGGCCAATCTGTTCGCCATCGCCACCGGCGCGCAGAAGGGCAAGGGCGCGGCCCTGGTCGGGGTCGTGGGCATGAACAGCGCCACCCTGGTCTGGTTCGGCGCGGCCGCCCTGGGCCTGGGCGCCCTGGTCCTGGCCTTTCCCCAGGTGTTCCACCTGCTGGCCTATGCGGGGGCGGCCTACATCGCCTGGCTGGGTCTGAAGTCGCTGAAGGGCGCGTTCCAGAAGGACGCCGAGCCCGCCGCCGGCGCCTTCCGCCAGGGCCGCTCGGCCTTCCTCGACGGCTTCACGGTGCAGATCGCCAATCCCAAGGCGGTGCTGTTCTTCACCGCCGTCCTGCCGCCGTTCCTCGACCCGGCGCGTCCGCTACCGGCCCAGCTCGCCGCCTTCGCCTGCGCCACCCTGGCGCTCGATGTCGTGGCCATGAGCGCCTATGGCCTGGGCGGCGCGGCCCTGGCCGCCAGGATGAGCGAACCGGGTTTCCGGCGCGGCTTCGCCGTCGCGGTCGGCCTCCTGCTGCTCGCCGCGGCCCTGATGATGGCCCAGAAGGCTGGCGGAGCTTAACAAGCGCAACCATAATTAGGCCCAGGTGTTTCGCCTAAGATCACCCGTCGTCGAGGGACGATGGAACTTCGGATTCTGAAGTCATGTCACGCAAGTCAGCCGCCATCGTCGCCAGCCTCGCCCTAGCGGGCCTGCTGAGCGCCTGCGCCACCGCCACGCCCTATCAGCCGAACCTGCCCGGCCAGGCCGTGTCCGGCGGCTATTCCGAACAGCGGGTCGAGGCCAACCGCTTTCGGGTGAACTTCTCGGGCAACAGCCTCACCTCGCGCGAGACCGTCGAGGGCTATCTGCTGTTCCGCGCCGCCGAGCTGACCGTGCAGGAAGGCTACGACTGGTTCGCCGTCGTCGACCGCAACACCGAGGCGGACCGCCGGACCTATGTCGAGCGCGACCCGCTCTACAGCCCCTGGTACGGCCCGTCCTACGGCTACTGGCGGCCCTACTGGCGCTATTACGGCGGCTTCGGCTGGCGGACCTGGGACCCCTGGTGGGGCGACCCCTTCTGGGCCGACCGCATGGACGTGCGCACCGTCACCAAGTTCGAGGCCAGCGCCGAGATCGTCATGAACCGCGGCGCCAAGCCGGCCGACGACCCGCGCGCCTTCGACGCGCGGGCGGTCATCGCCAATCTCGGCCCGCGGGTGACCCGGCCGGCGAACTGACCGGGCGGGCTTAGCCCGCCAGCGCCTTGCGGACCGCCTCGTCCGTCCAGCCCTCCAGGGCGTCGACGGGGGCGGGGCGGCCGATGGCGTAGCCCTGGACCTCGGCGCAGGCTTCCCCGCGCAGGAATTCGAGCTGCTCGGCGGTCTCGACGCCCTCGGCCGTGACCGGAATCTCCAGGCTGCGGCCCCGCGGTGAGCCGCTCATTCAGAATCATGAATTCGGGATCTTGGTCGCACCGCGACCTCAGGTCGCAGCCTCCAGCCGCCAGACCACGCCGACCTGCATGACGAAGGGCAGGCGCCGCAGGCGCTCGGCCAGATGGTCGCCCGCCTCGCCGCCGACCCCGGCGGCCTCGATGCGGATCGAGGTGCGATCTGAGGCTTCGCGCGCTTCGAGGGCCAGGATGCGCGCGCCGAGCGCTGCGAAGGGCGCCAGCACCCGCAGCAGGGCGTCCGCCTCCGGCGCGGTCTCCAGCAGGAAGGTCCGGTGAGGGCAGGGTGCTGGTTCAGCCATGTTTGAGCCCCCCGCGGCGATAGGCCTGGGCCAGCAGCAGGTGGCCGGCCTCGTCGAAGGCGCGCAGGGCCAGGGTCTGGGGCGCCTCCTCGGTCGCCCAGATCATCTCGCAGGCCGGGGCGGCCGCCGGCCAGGCCAGGTCCAGCGCCTGCTCGACGGCGAACAGCGCCTCCAGCCCGGCGGTGGGGGCGAGCGTCGCCTCCAGCCGCGCCGTGTGGGTCAGCAGCGCCTGCGCCGCCAGGGCGTCGGCGAAGCGTCGGGCGGCGAGGCCCGCGGCGGCTGGATGATCGGGGAGGTCCTGGCAGTCCATCTTTCAGTCCTTTCGAGGTGGAGGACCGACGGCGCGCACAACAAAAAACCCCGCTGCCTGTTCGGGAGCGGGGTTCCTGATCTTGCGATCCGTCGGCTTGGCTAAAGCGCGCGCGTTCGCCCCGTCCCAGAGGTGGGGGTGATAATCATGGTCATGGTGGTTTTCGACGCGCAGGCGGCCGCAGGCGCAGTGCGCGCTCGGCTCGGGCTGGCGGGGTCGAAAACGAAGGTCATGGCCAGCGCCTATACGCCCGCAGCGGCGGCGAATGCAATGCACGAGGAGCCGGAAAAGCAAAAGGGCCGCCCGAAGGCGACCCCTGCTTGGTCCGATTTTCGATTGGAGCGGGCGATGAGATTCGAACTCACGACCCCAACCTTGGCAAGGTTGTGCTCTACCCCTGAGCTACGCCCGCACTCCGAAGCGACTTTGTTTTCCCCGCCGCCCGAAAATCGAGAGCGGGCTTATGGCAGAGCGCCCGCAGGTTGGCAACACCCCTCTCAACCAAATTTTGGACTCTTCAGCCGGCGCTTGTTCACATGGTCCTTCGGGGCCTCGGCGACCTCCTCGGGGAACTCGCCCCGGAAGTAGTAGCGCTGCCAGGCCTCCTTGGTCGCGTCGGGGTCGGCGCGGAAGATGCGCTTGTTGAACTCGCTGCGGTGCTTTTCCCAGGTGTCGTACTGGTCGCGCAGCTCGGGGTTGCGATCCATGCCGCGGATCACCGGCTGGAACTGCGCCATCTCCCGGTCCTTGGTCAGGGTGATGAAGCAGAAGGGCTCGCCCTTCTCGAACCGCACGCGGCCCGGCCGGGTGAAGATCCAGTTCATCGTGAAGGGAAAGGGCAGCCATTCGGTCTCGACCAGGCCGGCCAGCGGCTGGACGCCGTCCTTGACGTGGTTCGGCGGCCCCTGGGCGACCATCGACCAGCCGGGCGGGGTGCGGAACAGATAGCCGGGGTGGAAGGTCACGACGCCGTGGCTGAAATGGCTCTTCACGAAGTTGTGGAAGTCCGGATGCGGCCGGTCGGCGGTCAGGGTGATGTCGTCCTGCATCACCCCGCCGTTCCACTCGGCGGTGAAGGCCATCGGGCAGAGGATCTCCCAGCCGGTGGTGTTGGCCATGGCCAGCGGCAGGCATCGATAGGGGTGGCGCTCGGCGAAGTGGTCCATCCAGGCCCGCTGCGGCCGGCCAGGGACGATTTCAGGCGGCCGCTCGGCGGTCGGATAGCACTCGAGCTCCATGGGTTCCCTCCAGACTGGCTCTATCCCGACTGCTCTAGTCCCCTTGGCGGCCCCCCGCTAGCGGCCAGAGCCCGCCTTCGGCTAAGCAGGCGCCATGAAGACCCGTTCCGACCTGATCGCCTTCTTCGACGCCCACGCCATCGCGCACGACACCACCGATCATCCGGCCGTGTTCCGCGTGGGGGAAGGGGAGGGGATCAAGGACGACATCCCCGGCGCCCACACCAAGAACCTGTTTCTGAAGGACGCCAAGGGCCGGCTGTGGCTGATCTCGGCCCAGGACGACACGGCGATCGACCTGAAGCGCCTGCATACGGTGATCGGCTCGGCGCGGCTGTCGTTCGGATCGGCGGAGCTGATGGAGCAGGCCCTGGGCGTGACGCCCGGCTCGGTCACGGCGTTCGGCCTCATCAACGACGTGGAGCGCCGGCTGACCTTCGTGCTCGACCGGCGGCTGGCGCAGGCCGAGCGGGTCAATTTCCATCCCCTGACCAACACCGCGACCACCGGCGTATCGCGCGAAGGCTTCGCCGCCTTCCTGGCGGCCCTGGGCGTGACGCCCATCGTCGTCGATTTCGCCGCCATGGCGCTGGTCCAGGCGTCCTAAGTCCTCACCGCGCCGTTGAAGCCGGCGCAGGAAGGGACCATTTTAGCGGCCGGGCGCGTTAAGCCCGGGCCTTACCCAAAGTCTGGAAGATCGACATGAGCCTGATCGGCGAAACCCAGCCCCAATCCGCCGACGACCTGATCAAGGACGGCACGGACGCCAGCTTCATCGCCGACGTGATCGAGGCGTCGAAGGAGACGCCGGTCATCGTCGACTTCTGGGCGACCTGGTGCGGTCCCTGCCGCCAGCTCGGCCCGTCCATCAAGAAGAACGTCCTGGCCGCCAAGGGCAAGGTGAAGCTGGTCAAGATCGACATCGACCAGAACCCGCAGTTCGCCGGCCAGCTTCGCGTGCAGTCGATCCCCGCGGTGTTCGCCTTCGTCGGCGGCCGGCCGGTGGACGGCTTCATGGGCGCCTTGCCCGACAGCCAGGTGAAGCAGTTCGTCGACCGCATCGCCGGCCAGGCGCCGGCCAACGCCACGGACGAATTGCTGGCTATGGCCAAGGAGTCGCTGGATGTCGGCGACGTCGGCGGCGCGGCCCAGGCCTACGCCCAGGTGCTGCAGGGCGAACCCGACAATGTGAAGGCCATCGGCGGCCTGGCCCGCTGCTACCTGGCCGGCGGCGACGCCGAGCGGGCGGCCGAGGTCGCCGCCATGGCGCCGGAAGGGGCCAAGGACGCCGATCTCGACAGCGTGCGCGCCGCGCTCGCCCTGGCCGAGGAAGGTCCGAGCGAGGTGAGCGAGTTCGAACAGCGCCTGGCCCGGGACGCAGGCGACCACGAGGCCCGGTTCGAGATCGCCAAGGCCCTGGCCGCCCGCGGCGCCTGGGGCGAGGCGGTCGACCATCTGCTGACGATCATCGAGCGCGAACGCGACTGGAACGAGGACGCCGCCCGCAAACAGCTCCTGACCATCTTCGAGGCGGCGGGCGCCGGATCGGACATCACCCGCGCGGGGCGGCGACGGCTGTCATCCATCCTGTTCTCGTGAAGGGGAGGCGCGTCATGCCGGCCGCCGTATTCCGCAAGGTTTCCGACCTGCCCCAGGTGATCCCGGTGTTTCCCCTCGACGGGGCGCTGCTGCTGCCGGGCGGCGACCTGCCGCTGCAGATCTT
The DNA here is from genome assembly GCF_041920015.1 of Phenylobacterium sp. GTDB lineage: Bacteria > Pseudomonadota > Alphaproteobacteria > Caulobacterales > Caulobacteraceae > Phenylobacterium. Next base: position 24,581 of record NZ_JAYRST010000013.1, on the reverse strand, counting down.
CGAGCCGCGCTATCTCAACATGATCGACGACGTCATGGCCGGCGACCGCATGATCGGCATGGTCCAGACGCGCAGCGGCGGCGACCGCACCCGGCCGAACCTGGCCGGCGTCGGCTGCGCCGGACGGGTGACCAGCTTTTCCGAAACCTCCGACGGCCGCTACCTCATCACCCTGACCGGGATCTGTCGGTTCCTCCTGAAGGAAGAGCTGTCGGTCGCCACGCCCTATCGCCAGGTCCGCGCGGCCTTCGACGCCTTCGCCGACGACCTTTCGGACGAAGGCGCGGAGATCGCCGCCTTCGACCGGCGGCGTTTCGCCGGCGCCCTCAAGCGCTATCTGAACCGCCGCGAACTGGACATCGACTGGGAGACGGCCGAGTCCGCGCCCCTGGAAAGCCTGGTCACCAGCCTGGCCATGGGCCTGCCGTTCGACCCGCCAGAGAAGCAGGCGCTGCTGGAGGCGCCCACCATGACCGAGCGCTGCGAGGCCCTGACCGCCCTCCTGGAGATCGACGGGCTCGGCGCGGACGATGACGGGCCGCAATCCATCCAGTAGAAGGGGCCCATGAGCGACGCCCTTGTCCCCCTGTCCCTGACCGCGGAAGTCGATCCGCGGCTGCTGGAAATCCTGGTCTGCCCGATCACCCACGGCCCGCTGGTCTATGACCGCGAGGCCGGCGAACTGATCAGCAACGGCGCCAAGCTGGCCTATCCGATCCGCGACGGCGTGCCGATCATGCTGCCGGAAGAAGCCCGCGTCTTGGATTAGCCTTCGCTGTCGCGCTCGCCCCGCTCGCTACGGGCCGACTGCCGCGCTTCGCGGTCCCTCTGTTCCTGCCAGTAGGCCGCGCCCTCGTCCGGCTTGAACATGGTGCGCGGCGCGCCGTCCTTGGTGGCGACCGCGAAGACATTGCCCTTCGGATCGTAGAGCAGCACGTCGCCGTTGCGGCGGGTCAGCCGCTCGGTCCCGCGCGGCGGATTCGCCACGAAGGCGTGGGTCTTGCGGATGAACTCGTCCAGGGTCCTGGCCCCGAACGCCTCGCCGTTGCGATCGAAGGCGCGCTGGGCGTTCTCCTCGGCCGTGCCCCGGCGACTGGACGACCAGATCGGCCGCCCGTCCAGTTCGCGCACCGGCGCTTCGTTGCGTCCGGCCTCGGCGGTGCGGGCGGGCGCGGCCTCGCGCAGGCCCTGCACGGGCGCCTGATCGGGCGTCTTGTCGGCCACCGCCGAGGGCCGCTCGCAGGCGGCGACCAGCACGAGGGCGAGGCCCAGGCTCAACACATGTCTGTACTGCAGCGCCACTTGGGTTCTCCTTGCGCGGGCAGGTTGCAGAACAAATTAAGAACAGAAATCGGTGCTTGTCCAGAGCCTAGCTTGCAAGGCCAAAGGGCTCTATGACGAGCGGCCGGAACGGAGGGTGGAAAAGCCTTGTCGGACAAGCGAATTCTCCTGATCGTCGGCGGCGGGATCGCCGCCTACAAGTCGCTCGAACTGGTGCGGCTGCTGCGCAAGGCCGGCGTCGGGGTCCGGCCGATCCTGACCCACGCAGGGGCGGAGTTCGTAACCCCGCTGTCGCTCTCGGCCCTCTGCGAGGACAAGGTCTATTCCGAGCTCTTCTCCCTGACCGACGAGGCGGAGATGGGCCATATCGAGCTGTCGCGCTCGGCCGACCTGGTTGTGGTCGCACCGGCCACCGCCGACCTGATGGCCAAGGCGGCGCACGGCCTGGCCGGGGACCTCGCCGCCACCACCCTGCTCGCCACCGACAAGCCGGTGCTGATGGCCCCGGCGATGAACGTGCGCATGTGGGAGCATCCGGCCACGCGCCGCAACCTGGCGACCCTGAAGGCCGACGGCGTGCGGTTCGTCGGGCCGGACGAGGGGGCCATGGCCTGCGGCGAGTTCGGGTTCGGGCGCATGGCCGAGCCGGCGGCGATCTTCGAGGCGATCATGGCGGCCCTAGAAGGCCCGGCCGCGCGGCCGCTGGCCGGCAAGCGCGCCATCGTCACCGCCGGCCCGACCGCCGAGCCGATCGACCCGGTGCGGTTGCTGACCAACCGCTCCAGCGGCAAGCAGGGCTTTTCCATCGCCAAGGCCCTGGCGGACCTCGGCGCGGAGGTGACGCTGGTCGCCGGCCCTGTCGCCGTGCCGACGCCCGCCGGGGTGAAGCGGGTCGACATCGAGACCGCGCGCGAGATGCTGGCCGCCTGCGAGGCGGCCCTGCCCGCCGACATCGCCGTCTGCGTGGCGGCGGTCTCCGACTGGCGGCCCGAAACGGCGGCCGGCTCGAAGATGAAGAAGGGCGCTGGCGGACCCCCGACCATCTCCCTGGTCGAGAACCCCGACATCCTGGCCACCCTGTCGCGCAGCGCCCAGCGTCCGCGACTGGTGGTCGGCTTCGCGGCCGAGACTGACGACGTGGAAGCCTACGCCCAGGCCAAGCTGGCCCGGAAGGGCTGCGACTGGATCGTCGCCAACGACGTCAGCATCGCCGGCACCATGGGCGGCGACGACAATGCGGTCAGCATCGTCACCGCCGGCGGCGTCGAACGCTGGGACCGCACGGCCAAGTCCGAAGTCGCCCGCAAGCTGGCCCTGCGCATGGCCCAGGCCCTGGCCTGACCTTCCACCCGGTCACGTTATTGCGGACCGCCCGGAGCGGGCGTCGCGGGTGCGGCGGCCCCTGTCAGGGCCGCTGATTCGGCGATCGGCGTCTTGAGTTCGCCGGCCGCCCAGAAGCCCTGTCGCAACAGCCTGCCGCTCGCATCGTATTCGGCGCCCAGGCCGGTCAGCTTCTCCGAGAAGAACTCGCCGATCTGCTGGCGACCGTCCCTGAGGATCATCACGCCCGATTGCTGCTGGCCCTTCAAGGTGCTGACGGCGAATTCGGCATAGGGCGGCTCGGTGCTGTTCGTGAAGACACCCAACGCCGTGCGCCCGGCAGCGAACCTGCCCGCGTAAACCCAGCCCTGGGCTGCGGTCAGCACACCGAGGCCCTCTCGCTGGAACTTGTCCATCTCACCTTCGTAGACTGTCCCTTTGACCAGCCGGTTCACACCAAGGCCAGTCACGAAACGGCCATCGAATTGTCCTGCGACCGTTTCGCCGTCCTCGTAGGTGCGAACGCCGGGTCCAGCGGGCGCCTCCTTCACGCCACCGCCGGCGTGGCGATACTTCACCCTCGCCGCCGTCAGGCCGTTCCAGGCCGAATAGCCGGCTTCCTTCTTCTCGCCGCGCTGCGCGGCGTCCTGCGCGACCACGGCGGCCGCGCGCGCCTGGGCGGCCATGGCCTTGCCTTCCTCCGCCGCAGTGTGCGCCTGAGCGGCGTAGCCCTTCCCACGGTCCAGTGCGGCTTGAAGCGCGGCCTTGAGCTCGGACGACTGGCCGCCGCCCTGTGCGGCCGGCGCGGGCGGGGCCTGCACCGGCAGGGCGGCGATCTCGATGTTCAAATCGGTCGTCGCACCGCCGCGCCAGACCTTCACCGGTGCGACGAAGCCAGGCCGCATGCGGCCGACGATCGTGATGACATCGACGGCCCGGTCGACCCGCTGGCCGGCGATCTCAGTGACCACGTCCATGCGTTTGAGGCCGCCGATCTCGGCCTTCCCGCCGGCCTCGACGGCCATCACCAGCGCGCCGGCGGCCGGATCCAACCGGACGATGGCTGCGGCCTGCGGGCCGAGGTCCTCGAACGCCGCGCCGAGAGCCGAAACGGTTTTGGCCGGGGCGGGCGCTGCTGCGACCGCGGGCGGCGGCGGGGCGGCCGCCACGTCCGCGGGGCGCCAGTCGATGCGCACCACGCTCCGGGTGACCTTGATGCCGCCGGCGCCCGTATAGCCGACGTAGGAGGTCCCGGTGAGGGTGGCCAACGCCGACTGGACCGCAGCGTCGGACGCCTTGATCCCGCAGGAGACCGTGCCGCCGCCCTGGCCGCGCGAAGCCATGTGCTGGCCGAACGCCGCTTCGTAAACCGCGTCGTGAGACTGTTGCGCGATCGGGGATCGGAAGGTGGCCACGTAGATCGTCGATTGAGCGGTACGGCGCAGCCCGGGGCCGAGGAGGCCCATGGTCATGCCGATCCCGTCGGGGCCGGCCACTTCCGACGCGCACATCCAGATGGCGTCGCTGGCCTGGGCCGCGGCCTGCCCCCCGGACAGCCCTGCCAGCAGCGCGGCTCCCGCCACGATCGTTCGCCGTTTCACGCGCATTCCCCCGAACACCCTCGACCGTAGACCACGCGCCGAAAGGCGATGGTGATCCAAGCCTCGAGGAACGTGGTTTCCGCGTACCGCCTTCGTGTGGATGACCGGTTAAGCTAGGCCGAGCCGCCTCGCCGGGCCTTGAGCTGGCCCAGCAACAGCACGGTGCGGCGCACGAGATCGCAGGCGCTCATATGCAGGGCGTCGAGCGCCGGCGGCGGGCCGGCGGGCGGGGCGTTGCAGACCTCCACCCCCATGCGGCGCAGACTGGCGTAGGCGAGGTCCTCCAGCAGAGCCTGGCGGCGCTGGGCCAGATCGGCCGCCTCGCGGGCCAGCGTGCAGGTCTTGCCGGCCAGGGGCGCGAACGCCGGATTGGCCGGCACCGCGCGCGCCAGCGCTTCGGCCCGCGCCGAAGCCTCGCCCTCGGCGTCGATCCCCACCGTTTCGGCGCAGCGTCCGAAGAACAGCTCGAGGAACGCCCAGGTCTCGGTGAAGGCGCCCAGAGCGTGATAGTCGGTCGCAGGCCCCGGGGCCGCATGCGCGGCGGCCCCGCCGGCGCCCCGGCGAAGCTCAACCGCGCTCATGGAGCCTCGCTACTTCTGGGTGGCGAGATAGGCGACGATCGCTGAGCGCTGGGCCGGATTGGCCGCCCCGATCATCATCTTGGTTCCCGGAACGGCCGCCGTCGGTTTGGCCAGATAGGCCTCCAGCTTGCCTGCGTCCCAGGTGACGCCATAGGCCTTCATGGCGCCCGAATAGGCGTAGCCGGGCAGGGTCCCGGCCTTGCGCCCGACCACGCCCTTCAGCGGGGGACCCATCTTGCCCGGCGCCGGGGCGATCGAGTGGCACACGCCGCATTGCTGTTTGAAGAGCGTCTCGCCGTTTGGCGCCTGGGCGAGGGCCGGCGTCGCCAGGACGGCGGCGGCGCAGGCGCCCAGGGCGATGGACCGAGCGATGAATCGCGGCATGAAGTTCCTCCTCTTCAAGCGAGGCTATGAACTCCGACATGACGCGTTCGTGAACAAGAGACTCTTTGAACAGAGTTTGCACTCGAACCACCTCCGGTCCCGGCTGCCGACTCCCAAGACGCGCGGCCTGCACAAACCCTCACCGTGGCCTCCGGGCGATTGGCGTTCACCCGCGCCTCGCGCTATGTCGAAACCGACATGCAGATGCCGCCGCCCGATGCCGCCTTGCTGGCCCGCCGCCCGGAGTTCGTCTCCGCCCTGCGCGCCATCGTTCCCGGCGAAGGGGTAATCGACGACGACGCCGAACTGGCCGCCTACGAGTGCGACGGCCTGACCGCCTATCGCCAGCGGCCGATGATCGTGGTCCTGCCCGAGACCGTCGAGCAGGTGAGCCGGGTGCTGGCCTATTGCCATCGCGAGGGGCTGAAGGTGGTGCCGCGGGGGGCCGGCACCTCCCTCTCGGGCGGCTCGCTGCCGCTGGCCGACGGCATCATCCTCGGCATGGGCAAGTTCAACCGCGTGCTGCAGGTGGACTACGACAACCGCTGCGCGGTGGTGCAGCCGGGGGTCACCAACCTGGCCGTCACCCAGGCAGTGGCGCAGCGCGGCTTCTATTACGCCCCCGATCCCTCCAGCCAGATCGCCTGCTCCATCGGCGGCAATGTCGCGGAGAACTCCGGCGGGGTACACTGCCTGAAATACGGCATGACCACCAACAACCTGCTGGGGGTCGAGATGGTGCTGATCGACGGCACGGTGCTGCGGCTGGGCGGCAAGCACCTCGACCCGGAGGGCCTGGACCTGCTGGGCGTGGTCTGCGGTTCCGAAGGGCTGCTGGGCGTGGTGACCGAGGTCACGGTCCGCATCCTGCAGGCGCCGGAGACCCAGCGCGCCCTGCTGATGGGCTTTGCCGAGGTCGAGGCGGCGGGCGCTTGCGTGGCCGCGGTGATCGCCGCGGGGATCATTCCGGCCGGCATGGAGATGATGGACCGGCTGGCCATCGCCGCGGCCGAGGCCTTCGTGAAGGTCGGCTATCCGCTCGATGTCGAGGCGCTGCTGATCGTCGAGTTGGACGGGCCGCCGGCCGAGGTCGACCACCTGATCGAGGTGGTGCGCGAGATCGGCGACCGCTGCGGGGCGAGCTATCTGCGCATCTCGACCAACGAGGCCGAGCGCATAGGCTTCTGGGCTGGACGCAAGGCGGCGTTCCCGGCGGTGGGGCGGATCTCGGCCGACTACTACTGCATGGACGGCACCATTCCGCGCGCGGCCCTGCCAAGGGTCCTGACCCGGATGAACGAGCTGTCGCAGGCTTGCGGCCTGCGCATCGCCAATGTCTTCCATGCCGGCGACGGCAACCTGCACCCGCTGATCCTCTACGACGCCGACAAGCCCGGCGAGCTGGACCTGGCCGAAAAGCTGGGCGCGGACATCCTCACCCTCTGCGTCGAGGTCGGCGGCGTGCTGACCGGCGAGCATGGGGTGGGCGTGGAGAAGCGCGACCTGATGGAGGTGCAGTTCGGCCCCGCCGACCTCGACCAGCAGCAGCGGCTGAAATGCGCCTTCGACGAGGGCGGCCTGCTCAATCCGGGCAAGGTGTTTCCCAAGCTCTGCCGCTGCGCCGAACTCGGCCGCGTCCATATCCATGGCGGCCAGCTCCGCTTCCCCGAGCTGGAGCGGTTCTGAGATGGGCCAGACCTGGAGCCCGGCCGACGCCGACCAGACGGTCGAGGCGGTGAAGGACGCCCTGGCGGGGGGCCGCACGCTCGAACTGCTGGGCCGCGGAACGCGCCGGGCCTTCGGGCGGCCGGTGGCGGCCGACGCGGTGCTGGACCTCTCGGCCCTGGCCGGCGTCGTCGCCTATCAGCCGGAGGAGCTGATCCTGGTCGTGCGGCCGGGAACGCCGATGGCCGAGATCGCCCAGCTCTTGGCCGCGAACGGCCAGTGCCTCGCCTTTGAGCCGCCGGACTTCGGCCCGCTCTGGGGCCTGCCGGCCCAGGGCGGGAGCATCGGCGGGGCGGTGATGACCGGCCGCGGCGGCCCGCGCCGCCTGACCGCCGGAGGCCCGCGCGACCACAGCCTGGGGGTCAAGGGCGTCAACGGCTTCGGGGAGGCCTTCGCGGCGGGCGGCCGGGTGGTCAAGAACGTCACCGGCTTCGACCTGCCCAAACTGACGGCGGGCAGTTTCGGCACGCTGTTCGCGGTCACCGAGCTGACCCTGAAGGTGCTGCCCGCGCCGCCGACCTCGCAGACCCTTTCGATCGGCGGCCTGTCGGACCAGGCGGCGATGACGGCGATGGCCAAGGCCATGGGCTGCCCGGCCCAGGTCTCCTCGGCCGCGCACCTACCGGCCGACATCGCATGCGGCTCGGCGGTTCCCGAAGTCGCAGGAGCGGGGGCCAGCGCGACCCTGCTGCGGGTCGAGGGCGTCAAACCTTCGATGAGCGCACGGATCGCGCACCTCGCCGACCTGCTGGCCGGGCTGGGGCCGCTGACTGTGCTGGACCACGAGGCGTCCGGCGCGGTCTGGTCGGAGATCGCCGACGCCCGGCTGCTGGCCGGCGGCGAGACCCAGGTCTGGAAGCTCTCGGTCCCCCCGACCCTGGGCGCGGAGATCGGGCGCAGCCTGGCCGGCGACCTGGGCGGCCGCTGCGTCTACGACTGGGCCGGCGGCGGCGTCTGGCTGGAGGCGCCGGCCGTCCCCGACGCCCACGCCCCGCAGGTGCGGGCCGTGCTGGCGAAGGTCGCCGGCGCCGATGGCCATGCGACCCTGATGCGGGCCAGCCAAGAGGTGCGGGCCTGCACCCCGCCGTTCCAGCCGCCGTCGCCCGCCGTCGCCGCCCTCAGCGAGCGGGTGCGCCGCCAATTCGATCCGCAGGGGATCTTCAACCCTGGCCGGATGCAGCCCTGATGCAGACCAATTTCCGCCCCGAGCAACTGGACGACCCCCAGGTCGCCACGTCCGAGAAGATCATCCGCACCTGCGTCCACTGCGGCTTCTGCACCGCGACCTGCCCGACCTACCTGCTGCTGGGCGACGAGCTCGACAGCCCACGGGGGCGCATCTACCTGATGAAGGAGATGCTGGAGGCGGGCGGCCCCCCTTCGCCCAAAACGGTCAAGCACGTGGACCGCTGCCTCTCCTGCCTCTCCTGCGCCACCACCTGCCCGTCGGGCGTGGACTACATGCACCTGGTCGATCACGCCCGCGCGCATATCGAGCAGCACCATGTCCGTCCGTGGCCGGAGCGTTTGCTGCGCGGCCTGCTGGCCTGGCTGCTGCCGAACCGGGCCGCGTTCCGGCTGGCCCTGCGCGCCGCGCAGGTCGGCCGCCCGCTGCGGGGCCTGCTGCCTGGGCGGCTGAAGACCATGGCGCAGATGGCGCCAGCCCGCCTGCCGCCGCCCGACCCGGCCGAAAAGCCGCAGGTGTTCGAGGCTCAGGGCCCGCGCCGGATGCGGGTGGCCATGCTGGCCGGCTGCGCCCAGCCGGTGCTGGCGCCGCAGATCAACGCCGCGGCGATCCGCCTGCTGACCCGGTTGGGGGTCGAGGTCGTGGTGGCGGACGGCTCGGGCTGTTGCGGAGCCTTGCCGCACCACATGGGCAAGACCGAGCGCTCGCACGCGCTCGCCGCCGCCAACATCGCCGCCTGGACCCGCGAGATCGAAGGCGAGGGGCTGGACGCGATCATCGTCACCGCCTCGGGCTGCGGTACGAGCGTGAAGGACTACGGCGTCCTCTTCCAGCAGTCGCCCGAATGGGCCGGCAAGGCCGCGCGCGTCGCCGGCCTGGCCAAGGATGTTTCCGAGGTTCTCGAAGCGCTTGGCCCCATCGAGGCCGCGGCCCCCCGGCCCCTGAAGGTCGCCTACCACTCGGCCTGCTCGCTGCAGCACGGCCAGAAGATCGGCCATGTTCCGAAGACCCTGCTGCAATCGGCGGGCTTTGCGGTGGCCGAGCCGATGGAGGCGCATATCTGCTGCGGCTCGGCCGGAACCTACAACCTGCTGCAGCCGGAGCTGGCCGGACGCCTGCGCGAGCGCAAGGTCGGCAATCTCGAAGCGACGGCCCCCGACGTCATCGCCGCCGGCAATATCGGCTGCCTGACCCAGATCGCCGGCGGGGCGCGCGTCCCGGTCGTCCATACGGTCGAGCTGCTCGACTGGGCGAGCGGCGGGCCCGAGCCAGCCGCACTCCGCCGAAACTAGACTCCGGTCGAACCGTGGCCGCCGGCTCCGCGAACAGTGTCGTCCAGCTCCTCGACCTCGACCAGCTCCCATTGCGGGGCGGCGGCGATGATCCCCTGGGCGATGCGGTCGCCGCGGCGGACGTGGAAGTCCTCGGCGCCCAGATTGATCAGGCAGATCATGATCTCGCCGCGATAGTCGCAGTCGACCGTGCCGGGCGCATTGACGATGGAAATCCCGTTCTTGACCGCCAGGCCTGAACGCGGCCGCACCTGCAGCTCGTAGCCTGTCGGCAGGGCGACGGCGAAGCCGGTCGGGATCACCTTGCGCGCGCCCGGCGCGATGGTCACCGTCTCGCCCTCGGGCGTGGCGGCGCGGAAGTCGAACCCGGCGGCCCCGGCGGTGGCGTAGGCCGGCAGCGGCAGGTCGCGATTGCCCTCCCAGCGCTTGAACCTGGCGGTCATGGTCATGCGGGCTCGCCCCTGTCTTGGAAGTGTGGGGCGGGAATGCCAGAGGCGGCGGAACGGCTCAAGGCGCTTTGATCCTCCCTCCAGAAAGGGAGCGATTTCCTTATCCCGGCGGCGGGGCGATGAAGCCGCCGAGGGCTTCGTCCACGGCCTGGGCGATGGAGAGGGTGCGGGAGTCGGCGCCATGCGCGCCGATGATCTGGACGCCGACCGGCAGGCCGCTGGCGGCCAGGCCCGCCGGGACCGTCGTGGCCGGCAGGTGGCAGGCGGTGGCCAGCGCGATCCAGTTGAGCATGGCGCCATAGGGGATCGTCCCACCGTCCGACAGCTTCAGCCGCCGCGCGGCGAACGGCCGGTGATCGTGCGGGAAGGCGACGGTCGGGGCGACGGGGACGAGGATGGCGTCGAGGCTTGCCAGGTCGGCCTCGACCGTGGCGCGCAGGCGCGCGCGCACCTCGTCGGCGGCGATCCATTCCGCATGGCTGGCGGCGTAGGCGCGCGCCAGGCCCGCCCAGGACGCCCGGCCGGCGCCGAGCCCGCGGGCGAGGGCGGCCAGGGCCCGCATCCGGCGCAGACGCGCCTGGGCCGCGGCGGGCATGTCCGTGGCGACCACCGAACCCAGCAGCACCTGGTAGCTGTCCATGAGCTGGTCGAGCGGGACCGGGGCGGAGATCGGCCGCACCTCCGCGCCCGCCGCGCGCAGGCGGCCGGCGAGATCCTCGATCGTCGCCCTGACCTCGGAGTCCAAAGGAAAGCCGTCCAGCCACAGCCCGAGCTTCAGGGTCTTGAGATCGGGAATCTCGGCCTTGGCCGGCACGCCTTCGGCCAGGATCGACATCAGCAGCCGCAGGTCGCGGGCCGAGCGGGCCATCGGGCCGACGACGTTGAGATCGCGCTCGGCATGGGTTCCGGGGGCCGGCGGAATGTGGCCCGCCTGGCTGACCAGGCCCCAGGTCGGCTTGTGCGAGAAGACCCCGCAGAAGCTGGCCGGAACCCGCAGGGAGCCGCCGATGTCCGATCCGATCTCCAGGGCGGTGACCCCGGCCGCCAGCGCCGCGGCCGCGCCGCCCGAAGACCCGCCGGGCGTGCGCGCCAGGTCCCAGGGATTGCTGGTCGCGCCATAGAGCCGGTTGAAGCTCTGCCAGTCGGCGGCCCTGACCGGCACGTTGGTCTTGCCCCAGATCACCGCGCCCGCCGCCCGCACGGCGGCCACGACCGCGGCGTCATCGGGCTTTCGCCGCCGCAGAACCTCGACCCCGGAAGAGGCGGGCATGCCGATGACGTCCAGGGTGTCCTTGACCGTCATGGGCAGGCCGGTCAGCGCCCCGGCGGCGCCCTTGGCGCGCAGGTCGTCGGCGGCCCTGGCGTAGTCCAGCGCCCGGTCGAGATCGGCCGCAACCACGGCGTTCAGCCGCCCATGGGTCCTTTCGTGCCGCGCCAGGACGAGCTTCAGCAGCTCGACGGCGGAAATCTCCTTGGCCTTCAGCGCCAGCAATTGTCCGGTGGCGTCGCGGGCTAGGAGATCGGCCATCACTTCAATCCCAGAACATCCTGCATGTCGTAGAGGCCGGGGGGACGGCCCACGACCCAGCGCGCCGCCTCGACCGCGCCGCGGGCGAAGAGGCCGCGGTCCCGCGCCGAGTGGCTGAGGGTCAGGATCTCATCCTCCGCCGCGAAGATTACCGAATGCTCGCCGATGATCCCGCCGCCGCGCACGACCGAGAACCCGATCTCGCCGGCTGGGCGCGGGCCGGTGATCCCGTCGCGGACCCGCTGGGCGACCTCGGCCAGGGCGACCTGGCGGCCGCGGGCGGCGGCCTCGCCCAGCATCAGGGCGGTGCCGGACGGGGCGTCGACCTTCCGCTTGTGGTGCGCCTCGGTCACCTCGATGTCGTAGGCGTCGGCCTGCAGGGCCCGCGCCGCCTGGGCGACCAGGCCCATCAACATGTTGACGCCCAGCGAGTAGTTGCCGGCGAACACGATCGGGACCGCCTTCGAGGCCGCCTCGATGGCGCCGACCTGCTCGGGCGACGCGCCGGTCGAGCCGATGACCAGGGCCGGCCCCTTGCGCGCTGCGGCCGCTTGGGCCAGGGCCACGGAGGCGGCCGGGGTGGTGAAGTCGATCACCGCCTGGGAGGCTTCCAACGCCGCCTCCATCGAGACCAGTCCCTCGCCGGTCGCGCCAGGACGGTCGAAACGGGCGGCCAGCCGCATGTCGGAACGCTCGGCCAGCGCCTTGGCCACGGCCTGGCCCATGCGGCCGAGCGCGCCGGCCACGGCGATATCGATTGGGGCGGTCAGGGGAAACTCTCCGAAGGCGATTGCGGGCGCCTAGTCTCCCGCCCAAGGCCGGCCGGTCAAGGCGCGACGTCAGGCTGCCGACGGCTCGGCGGCCTTGACCGGCGTTCCGGCGTGTCGCCAAGTCGGCCATAGCCGTCGCCAGCCCCGGAGTTTTCGCATGTCCCGTCCTCTCCCCAGCTGGCGCCGCGCCGTCCTGGCTCCGACCGCGCTGGCGGCTGCGCTTGCATCCGTCGCCGCCGCCTCGGCCCTGACACCCCCGCAGATCACGCCACGCCCCAAGGTCGAGGCCCTGGCCAAGGCCATCGACACCCGCTTCTTCGACGCACCGCGCGCTCACCGGATCGCCGCGGAATTGCGAGCGGAGGCGAAGAAGGGCGTCTATGACAAGCTGACCGATCCGCGGGATTTTGCGGCGGCCCTGACCGAACGTCTCCGGCCACTCGACGGGCACTTCTCGGTAAGCTGGACTCCTCCCGGACCGACGACCAGCCAACGCGGCCCATCTGGTCCGCCCAGCTTCTTGGCGCGGCGGGGCGGCTATGGCTTTGCGGCGGTTCGCATCCTGCCGGGCAATATCGGCTACATCGACATGCGCGGCTTCGCCCATTTCGAGCCGACTGGCGACCAGGCGGTGCGAAGAGCCGCTGACGCCGCCCTGGCCTTGGTCGCCGGAACGGACGCGGTGATCTTCGATCTTCGAGAGAACTTTGGCGGCTCACCGGCCATGGTCGGCTACCTGATCGGCCATTTCACGCCGGACGGGGCGAAAATCTACAATACCTTCAAGACTCGGGGCGAACCCGACGGCGACGAGGGGCCGACGGTTCCAATCACCACGCAGCGGCGGCTGGAAACACCGCTCTACGTCCTGACCAGCGGTCGCACGGCTTCAGCGGCCGAAAGCTTCGCTTACACCCTGCAAGCGGCCAAACGGGCGACCGTGGTAGGGGAAGCTTCTCGCGGCGGAGCCAATCCAGGCGGGTCGGCGCCATTGGACGACGGCCTTTCGGTGTTCATCTCCAGCGGCACGCCGATCAATCCGATCACAGGCACGAACTGGGAAGGGACCGGGGTGATCCCCGACGTACCCACCACCGCCGACGAGGCCCTGGCGCAGGCCCAGCGATTGGCGTTGGCCAAGCTGGTCTCCGCACCGCTCGGCGAGCCGGCCCTGACCGAGAACCGCTGGACGCTCGAGGCGCTGGAGGCCCATCCGCAGATCGCCCATGAAAGGCTGGCGGCCTATGCCGGCGGCTATGGTCCGTTCGAGGCGGCCGTGGACGGAAAGGTCCTGGTCCTGCGCTATGGTCGACAGCCGCAGAACGTGCTCACGCCGCTAGACGAGAACGGTCTGTTCTTCGTCGAGGGCGCCCCGTCGCGGCGCATTCGGTTCGATCCGGATGGGCTGATCTTCCTGTCGCCGGACGGCTCGCAGACGCGGCAGATGCGCAACGGCGCCGCGGCGGCAGGACGCTAAGGCGGCGCTCAGCGGTTGTCAGCAGGCGCTCGGGGTTTATAGGGTGACGCCCTTTCAGCCTAGCCAGGCCTCAGAAGGCCAAGAGGAAACGCCGCGCCGATGAGCGACGCCGAGAAACGCACCTTCACCGACGAAGAAGCCCTGAGCTTCCACAAGCACCCGGTTCCCGGGAAGATCGCCATCGCCCCGACCAAGCCGATGGCCACCCAGCGGGACCTGTCGCTTGCCTATTCGCCGGGGGTCGCCGTACCGGTCCTGAAGATCGCGGAGGATCCCGAGGCCGCCTACGACTACACCTCCAAGGGCAACCTGGTGGCGGTGATCTCCAACGGGACGGCGATCCTGGGGCTCGGCAATCTGGGGGCGCTCGCCTCCAAGCCGGTGATGGAGGGCAAGAGCGTCCTCTTCAAGCGTTTCGCCGACGTCGATTCCATCGACATCGAGGTCAGCGCCACCGATCCCGACGAGATCATCACGGTGGTCAAGAACATCGGGGTCACCTTCGGCGGCATCAACCTCGAGGACATCAAGGCTCCCGAATGCTTCCGCATCGAGACCGAGCTGCAGGAACTGCTTGACGTCCCGGTGTTCCATGACGACCAGCACGGCACGGCGATCATCTCCGCCGCCGGCCTGATCAACGCCTGCGCCATCACCGGGCGCGACATCTCGCAGGTCAAGGTGGTGCTGAACGGCGCCGGGGCGGCGGGCATCGCCACCCTGGAGCTCATCAAGGCCATGGGCGCCTCGCCCGAGAACGTGATCGCCTGCGACTCCAAGGGCGTGATCTATCGCGGCCGCCCGAACGACATGAACCAGTGGAAGAGCGCCCACGCGATCGAGACCGACGCCCGGACCCTGGCCGACGCCATGGCCGGCGCGGACGTCTTCATCGGCCTGTCGGCCAAGGGCGCCCTGACCCAGGAGATGGTGAAGTCGATGGCCGACCGGCCGATCATCTTCGCCATGGCCAACCCCGATCCGGAAATCACCCCGGAGGAGGTCCACGCCGTCCGCGCCGACGCCATCGTCGCCACCGGCCGCTCGGACTATCCGAACCAGGTGAACAACGTCCTCGGCTTCCCCTACATCTTCCGCGGGGCCATGGACGTGCGCGCGCGCCGGGTGAACATGGAGATGAAGATCGCCTGCGCCCAGGCCCTGGCCCAACTGGCGCGCGAGGACGTGCCCGACGAGGTGGCCGCCGCCTATCACGGCACGCAGCTCAAGTTCGGGCCGCAGTACATCATCCCGACCCCGTTCGACCCGCGGCTGATCGCCTACATCCCGCCCTTCGTCGCCCAGGCGGCGATGGACACCGGCGTCGCCCGCCGGCCGATCACCGACATGGACGCCTATCGGGCCTCGCTGGCCCAGCGCCTAGACCCGACCGCGGCCTTCCTCCAGAAGCTGCAGGGCGCGGTGCTGAAGGCGCCCAAGAAGCGCATCGTCTTCGCCGAGGGCGAGGAGCCGACGGTGATCCGCGCCGCCCACGCCTTCGAAGCCGCGGGCCTGGGCCATGCGGTGCTGGTGGGACGCGAGGAACTGGTCAAGGCGAACATGGTCGAGGCCGGCCTCGACCCGGCCGAGACCAAGCTGGAGATCGTCAACGCCCGGGTCTCGCGCCACAATCCGGAGTTCGTGGACTTCCTCTACGAGCGGCTGTCGCGCCAGGGCTACCTGAAGCGCGACGTGCAGCGGCTGGTCAACCAGGACCGCAACTCCTTCGCCGCCTCGATGGTGTCGCTGGGCTACGCCGACGGCATGGTGACCGGCGTGACGCGGTCCTACGACCAGGTGCTGGAAGAGGTGCTGCGGGTGGTCGACCCCGAGCCCGACGGCCGGATCATGGGCATGAGCGTGGTGCTGGCCAAGGGCCATACCCTGTTCATCGCCGACACCAGCATCACCGAGATGCCGGACGCCGAGGAACTGGTGGAGATCGCCGTCGAGGCGGCCCGCACGGTCAAGACCCTGGGCTATGTGCCGCGCGTGGCCTTCATGTCCTATTCGACCTTCGGCAACCCGATGGGCATGCGTTCGGAAAAGGTCCGCGACGCGGTCGCGATGCTCGACATGATGGATGTCGACTTCGAGTACGAGGGGGAGATGACGCCGGTCCTGGCGCTCGATCCCTCCAAGCGGGTCAACTATCCGTTCATGCGCCTGAACGGCCCGGCCAACGTGCTGATCATGCCGGCCATCCATTCGGCCTCGATCTCGACCCAGCTCGTCCAGGCCCTGGGCGGGGCGACCGTGATCGGGCCGATGCTGCTCGGCCTCACCAAGTCCGTCCAGATCGCGCCGCTGTCGGCCTCGGTCGCCCGCGTGCTGCAGATGGCGACCCTGGCCGCCTACGAGCAGGACCTGGCGGAGGCGCAGGCGTGAGCCGCGCGCTCGCCCACCTGATCTAGGGCCGCCCGCGCCTTCGGGGGTGCGGGCGGTCTTCCCGTCCCATCCCCGAAAGGAGCGCGACCCATGACCGGTCTCAGCATCGGCATCGACTTCGGCACGACCAACACGGTCGTCGCGCTCGCAGGCGCGCAAGGGCCGGCGCATCTGGCGCGGTTCCCGGCGCCGGAGCGTGACGTGTTCGCCTTCCGCTCGGCCCTGTCGTTCTACGCCCCGCCCGACCTGCCGAACGAACGGGAGATCGAGGCCGGCCCATGGGCCATCGAGGCCTATGTGGAAGACCCGCTGGAAACGCGGTTCATCCAGTCGTTCAAGAGCTTCGCCGCCTCGGAGAGCTTCACCGAAACCCAGATCGTCGGGCGACGCTACCAGTTCGAGGACCTGCTCTCGACCTTCCTCCTGAAGCTGCGCGAGCATGGCGGCGGCGACATGGCCGACCTGCCGCGGCGAGTGATCGTCGGGCGGCCGGTGACCTTCGCCGGCGGCGCCCCGAACGAGGCCCTGGCCCTGGCGCGCTACGAGACCGCGTTCCGACGGCTGGGGTTCGAGGAGATCCTCTACGCCTACGAACCGGTCGGGGCGGCGTTCTTCTTCGCCCGCGAGCTGAAGGAAGACGCCACCGTGCTGGTCGGCGACTTCGGCGGCGGCACCAGCGACTTCTCGATCATCCGCTTCACGCGCCAGGCCGGGGAGATCACCGCGATCCCGCTCGGCCGCGCCGGGGTCGGGGTGGCGGGCGACGCCTTCGACTACCGCATCATCGACAACCTGGTCTCGCCGGCCCTGGGCAAGGGGTCCAGCTACACCTCGTTCGGCAAGGTGCTGCCGATCCCCAACCGCTACTATTCGACCTTCGCCCGCTGGGACCAGCTCGCCCTGATGCGCGCCAGCCGCGACATGCGCGAGATCCGCAAGCTGGTCCGCGAGGCGGTGGAGCCGGAGAAGATCGAACGGCTGGTCGAGGTGCTGGACGAGAACTACGGCTACCGCCTCTATCGCGCCGTCTCGGACCTGAAGGAGGCGCTGTCCTCGCAGGACGCCGCCGCCTTTCGCTTCGCCGCCGGCGGCATCGACATCGGCGCCCAGGTCGAACGGGCCGAGTTCGAGGACTGGATCGCCCCGGAACTGCGCCTGATCGAGGACGCCGTCGACCGCGCGCTGGCGGACGCAGGACTCGGCGCCGAGGGCGTCGACAAGGTGTTCCTGACCGGCGGCTCGTCCCTGGTCCCGGCGGTGCGGGACATCTTCTACCGCCGCTTCCCCGCCGAAAGGATCGAGAGCGGCGCCGAACTGGAATCCATCGCTTCGGGCCTGGCGCTCATGGGCCGCGAACGCGACCTCAGCAAATGGGCCCGCCAAGCATGAACAATTCCTCCCCCGCTGGGGGAGGTGGATCGGCGCGCAGCGCCGAGACGGAGGGGGCCTGCGGACTCAGCCATCTCCCTCAGCGGCGGAGCCACTAACCACCTCACTTCCGCAAGCTGGCCGCGTCCAGGTCGAGGTCCTTTGCGGGGATCACCTCCAGGTCGGGGCGGCGTTGCTTGAGGCCGGCCTCGAACGCCTTGGCGTCGCCGGCCACGATGACGCTGACGCTGGCGGGCGACAGCGCCTTGGCCGAGAACGCCTGGACCTGGGCGGCCGTGACGCCCTCAACCTTGCCGGTGTAGTCGGCGACCTCGGTCAGCGGCAGGTCGTAGAGGGCGAGATTGCCCAGGATGCCGGCCAGGCCGTCGGTGGTGGCCAGCTCGCGGCCGAACCCGCCGATCAGCACCGACTTCCGGGCCTTCAGTTCGTCCGGCCCGGCCGGGGCGCTCGCCATGCGCTGCAGCTCGGCCAGGATCAGGTCCAACACCTGCGGCGCGGACTCGTTCTTGGTCTGGGCGACGGCGCGGAAGAGGCCGGTGGTGCGCATGCCCGCAAGGCGCGAGCTGGCGCCGTAGGAGAGGCCGCGCTTGATGCGGATCTCCTGGTTCAGGCGGGCGGAGTAGCCGCCGCCCAGCACCGAATTGGCCACCGCGCCCGCATAGTAGTCGGGATCGCCCCGCGCGATCGCCGCCTTGGCGACGCTCACCGCCGCCTGGCCCGTGCCCGGCAGGTCGATAGCCACGGCGCGCGGGGCGGCCCTGGGGCTGACCTCGGCGCGGGCGGGAGCCGGATCGGCCGGCGCGGCCCAGTCGCCGAACGCCTTCTCCGCCAGGGCGAAACCCGCCTCCGGGGCGATGTCGCCGGTCATCACCAGTATGGCGTTGTCGGGCCGGAAATAGCGTCCGTGCAGCCGGGCGAGGTCGCCCGTCGCGATCCTGGCGATCGAAGCCGGGGTGCCCGAGGCGACCTGGCCGAAGGGCGTGCCGCCAAACACCACCGGCGCGGCGGCCAGGCTGGCGAGCTGGCCGGGCGACTGGTAGGCGACCGAAAGGCCGTCGAGGGCCTGGCTGCGCTGGCGTTCCAGTTCCTCGCTGGCGAAGGCCGGGTTCCGCACCACGTCGGCCATGATCGCCATGGCCGCGTCCAGCTTGCCCGGCATGACGTTGAGCGTGACGGCCGCGGACTCCTGGCCGCCGCCCGAGGTCAGGGTGGCGCCCAGCGCCTCGGCCTCGCTGGCGATCTGCTGGGCCCCGCGGGTCTTGGTGCCCTCGGTCAGCATGCCGGCGGTCATGCCCATGGCGCCGGCCAGGCCCTGCGGATCGGCCCAGGCGCCGGCGCGCACCGTGAGCGAGGCCGAGACCAGCGGCAGGTCCGATGACCTGGCGACGATCACCTTCAGGCCGTTGGCCAGGGTCCGTTCCGCCGGCTGCGGCAGGACCGGCTTGACCGGCGTCCCGACCGGCGGCGGCGCCTGGCGCTGGCCTTCCGGCGCCAGGGTGACGACCGGGCCGTCATACTTGGCGGACGCCACGACCGGCGGCTTGGGCGCCGCGTCCGTCTCACCGGCCGGGCGGGCGCTGTCGGCCTGGTAGAGGATGGTCATGCGGCCTGCGTCGGTCAGATAGGTCCGCGCCACCCGCTGCACGGCGGCGGCGGTGACGGCCTGCAGCTCCGCCAACTCCCGGTTGGCCAGGGCCGCGTCGCCGGCCGTGCGCAGGGCGTAGCCGAGGGCGAAGGCGCGGCCGTCGATGGTCTCGCGCTCGCGCAGCTTGTGGGCGATCAGCTCGTTCTTGGCCTCGGCCAGTTCGGCCTCGCTCGGCGGCGCCTCGCGCAGGCGCGCGACCTCGGCCAGCAGCGCCGCCTCGCCCTCGGCCAGGGTCTTGCCGCCGGCCAGGATGGCGCCCAGCATCACCATGCCCGGCTGCTGGGGCAGGGAGGCGTCGGAGAAGATGTCGGCCGCCACCTGCTTTTCGTAGACCAGGCTGTTGTAGAGCCGCGAGGACTTGCCGCTGGAGAGGATGGCGTCGAGCACGGTCAGGGCCGGGGCGTCGGGGCTGCTGGCGGCCGGCGCATGCCAGGTCATCAGGACCGCGGGCAGCGGCACATTGGGGCCATAGCCCTTGAAAACGCCGGGCGTGGTGCGCGGGGGCTCGACCGCCGTCACCCGCCTGATCGGCGTGGCGGGCGTCTTCAGTGGCGCGAAATACCTGTCGACCCAGGCGTCGAGCTGCGCCTCATCGAAATTGCCGACCACGATCAGGGCGGCGTTGTCGGGCCGGTAATAGGCGGCGTGGAAGGCCCGCACGTCGTCGATGGTGGCGGCGTCCAGCTCCTCGATGGAGCCGATGCCCGGCCGCTTGTAGGGGTGGGCCTGATAGCTGGCCTGGGGCAGGTAGAGATAGAACAGCCGCCCGTAGGGCTGGCTCAGCACCGACTGGCGCAGCTCCTCCTTCACCACGTCGCGCTCGGACCTGAAGGTCGCCTCGTCCACCACCAGCGCGCCCAGGCGCTGGGCCTCGACCCACAACAGGCGCTGCAGATGCTCGGCCGGCACCACCTCGTAATAGTTGGTGAAGTCGTCATAGGTGGAGGCGTTGTTGAAGCCGCCTACGTCCTCGGTCATCCGGTCGATGGTCTCGGACGGCATGTCGCGCGTGGCCTTGAACATCATGTGTTCGAAGAGGTGCGCGAAACCCGAGCGGCCGACCGGATCGTCCTTGGAGCCGACCCCGTACCAGACCTGGACCGTGACGTTCGGCGTCGTGCGGTCGACCGAGGAATAGACCTTCAGCCCGTTGGCCAGGGTGCGTTCCTTGTAGGCGATCGGCGGAACCACGTCGGCGGCCCAGACGGGCGCCAGGCCTCCCAGGGCCAGGACGAAGGCGAGGGCGGCGAGGGTGCGGAACATGCGGTCTTCCCGGTCTGCGAGCAGGGGAGCCTAGCACCGGCGCGGGACGAGGGAAGATGCGGGATAGTCATGTAGGGACCAGTTGCTCCCCTTCCCCCGCTCACCCCGGCGAAAGCCGGGGCCCAAGCTGGATCAAAGCTTGTGCGGAGGGATGGGCCGCCTGGGTCCCGGCTTTCGCCGGGATGAGCGGAGCGTGGTCGGACTACTCCGCCAGCTTCACCAGCATCTTGCCGGCGTTCTTGCCCTGCATCAGGCCGATCATCGCGGCGGGCGCATTGGCGATGCCGTCCAGCACCGTCTGCTGGGTCTTGATCTTCCCGGCCTTCAGCCAGCCGGCCATGTCGGCCAGGAACTGGTCGTGCAGGTGCAGGAAATCGGTGCCGACGAAGCCGCGCAGCATCACCCGCGAATAGATGATGTTCGACAGGTTCGAGACGCTGGAATGGCCCGAATTGTAGCCGGAGATGAAGCCGCAGACCGGAATGCGGCCCAGGGTGTTCATGCGCCGCAGGGCCGCCTCCAGGTGATCGCCCCCGACATTGTCGAAATAGACGTCGATCCCCTTGGGCGTGGCCTCTTCCAGGGCCTTCTTGATTGGGGTCTCCTTGTAGTTGATCACCGCATCCAGCCCGACCTCGTCCTTCAGCCAGGCCGCCTTGTCGGCCGAGCCGGTGGAGCCGACCACGTAGCAGCCCTTGATCTTGGCGATCTGGGCGGCGATCGAGCCGACCGCCCCTGCGGCGGTGGAGACGAAGACCTGCTCGCCGTCCTTGAGCTGTCCGATATGCAGGATGCCGCCATAGGCGGTGAAGCCGGTCATGCCCATGGCGTGCATGTAGGCGATCACCGGCAGGTCGGGATCGGCGGCCAGCCGCGCCAGGCCCTGGCCGCTCGAAACGAAGAATTCGCGGAAGCCGTTGCGATTGGTGACCAGGTCCCCGACCGCGAAGTCGGGATGCCTGGACTGGACCACCCGGCCCAGCGCCCCGCCCATCATCGCCTCGTTCAGTTCCTGGCCGGCGGTCAGCCGCGGGCGCATGGCCGGGTCGACCGACATGTAGAGGTTCTGGACCAGCACCTCGCCGTCGGCGGCGTCGGCCACATCGGTCTCGACCATGGCGAAGTCCTCGGGCGCCGGCATGCCGTTCGGGCGCTTGACCAGATGAATTTCGCGGCTCTTGGGCATAATGGCCTCCCTTGTTTCGTTGAAATCGTGCGGCTCTGAATAGGGCGAGCGCGGGCGCGACTGTCGCCCGCCAGGCGCGGTAAGGCCAGAGCCTTCGAGCAAACGCCCGATCTAGCCGGGAAGGGCCTCGCCCCAGTCGATCCGGCGGGCCACAGCATAGGCGGCCTTGTCGCGCCGGGCGGCGAAGCGGTTTTCCAGCGCCCCGGCAGGGGTGCAGAGCTTCAGCTCTATGCCGGACTTGCCGGCTCGCGGCGGCGCCAGGACGCGGGGCGTGGGAACACCGGCCGCGACGCCTGGCCGGGCGACGACCAGATAGCTGAACTTCTCGTCCTCGAACGGCGTCTCCGCGCCCTTGGCCAGGCGGTGGTCGCGCGAACGCGCCAGCCTCTGGGAGAAATGGCACCAGTCCGGCGCGGCCAGCGGGCAGGGCTGCTGGTGCGGGCAGGGGGCGAGGATCACGCCGCCCGCCGCGATGAGCTGGTCGCGGACGGCCAGCAGGCGCTGGTAGCCGGCCGGCGTCCCCGGCTCGACCAGGACCAGCAGGCCCTGTGTCGCGGCCCACAATCGCTCCACCGTTCCGGCCAGGGCGGCGGGCGCGATCTCGGCCAGGGCGTAGCTGGCCGCCACCAGGTCGGCGGCCGGCCAGTCGCCGGGCGCGGTGAGGTCGGCGCGCAGCCGCTGGGCGGCCTTCAGCGGCGCCGGCCCTTCAGCAACCAGGGCTTCGGCGATGTCGAGGAAGGCGCGGTTGGAATCGAGCAGGCTGGCGGCGGCGATCTGCGGCCAGGCCTCCAGCGCCGCCCATCCGGCTCCGCCGGGTCCGGCGCCGGCGTCCAGCAGGCTCTGCGGCGCGAAGTCGGGCGCGCGCTCGGCCGCCTCGGCGAAGACGCGGGCGCAGGCGGCGTAGGTGGCCGGCAGCCGGGTCAGGACATAGGCCGTCGCGTCGGCCTGTGAGGTCACCACCGCCGCCGATCCGCCGCCGCCGCGATAACGGCGGGAGATCGCGTCGGCGCGCTGCGCCATGTCCTTGCGCGAGACGCCCTCCATCAGGCGGTCGGCGGCCAGGCGCAGGGCGGGCGGCAGGTCGTAGGACATGGCGGCCGGCGGCTCAGAACACCCAGGCGGCCAGGGCGAAGGCCGCCCCGGCCACGGCCGCGCCGATGGCGAACCAGGCGAAGGCCGGGCTTTCCTTCTGGACCACGGCGAGCGCGGCTTGCGGCTGCGGAGGGTTCTCGATCAGCCGGTGAAGGGCGCGCAGCGCCTCCAGCCCCTCGTCGACGAAGCGCCTGGCGCGGGCGGCGGGCCCGAGTTCGCGCAGCATCCAGCGGCGCACCACCGGATCGGCGGCCTTCCAGATGTCGTGGTCGGGATCGAGCCGGCGGGCGACGCCCTCGACCGTCATCATGGTCTTCTGCAGCAGCACCAGTTGCGGCTGCAGCCGCATGTCGAACAGGGCGGTGATCTCGAAGAGCTGGGTCAGGACCCGGCCCATGGAGACGTCGCGCGCCGTACGTCCGAACAGCGGTTCGCCCACCGCCCGCAAGGCCTGTGCGAAGGCGTGGACGGAATGGGTGCGCGGCACATAGCCGGCCTCGAAGTGGGTCTGGGCGATCTGCTCGTAGTCGCGTTGCAGGAAGCCCCAGAGGATTTCGGCCAGATAGCGCCGCTCGGCCGGCGCCAGGCGCCCGATGATGCCGAAATCGACGGCGGTGATCTCGGCCGGGGCGGCGACGAACAGGTTTCCCTCGTGCAGGTCGGCGTGGAAGACCCCGTGGTCCAGCGCCTGCGACAGGAAGGCGCGCAGCAGCTTGTCGGCCAGGGCCGGGCGGTCGAGGCCGGGCAGGTCCAGCGTCGCCGGGTCCGACAGCGGGGCGCCGGCGGCCCATTCCTGGGTCAGGACCTTCTTGCCGACCCCGTCCCACACCACCTTGGGCGCGGACATGTAGCCGTCGCGGGCCATGATCTCGGCCAGCTCGTCGCCGCCAGCCGCCTCCAGCCGCAGATCCAGCTCCAGCTCGGTGGCGCGGATGACCGTCGCGGCCAGGGCCTTGGGCTCCAGCCGGCGGGCGGGAACCGAGACCTTCTCCACCAGGCTGGCGGCCAGCCACAGCACCTCGGCGTCCTGGGCGACGCGGCGGTCGACGCCCGGACGCAGCACCTTCACCGCGACCTTGCGGCCGTCCAGCAGCATCGCCTCGTGCGCCTGGGCGAGAGAGGCGGCGGCGACCGGCTCGCCGAAGCTGGCGAACAGCGTCTCGATCGGACGGCCGAGCGCCAGCTCCACCTCGCGCCGCGCGATCGCGGTGGGGAAGGGGTCGAGCTTGTCCTTCAGCCGCGACAGGTCCTCGGCGAAGGCCGCGCCGAAGATGTCGGCGCGGGTGGAGAGCAATTGGCCGAGCTTGATGGCGACGGGGCCGAGCCTTTCCAGCGAGCGGGCCAGCCGCTCGCCGGGACGGCCATCGCGCGCCTGGCGGCCGGCGAAGATCCGCAACGACTTCGACAACGCCTTCACGCTGGGCGGATAGAGCTCGTCCAGCTCGCGCGGCAGCAGGGCGTCGTTGCGGGCCAGCGACCAGCCGGCGGCCGCCAGCCGTCCGAAGGCGGCGAGACTGCCCATGATCTAGAGCGCCCAGCCGTGGTGCAGGGCCGCGACGCCGCCGGTGAAGTTGGTGTAGCCGGCCTTCTTGAAGCCGGCCTCTTCGATCATCGAGACGAAGGTCCGCTGGTCGGGGAAGCGGCGGATGCTCTCGACCAGGTACTGATAGCTGTCGCGGTCCTTGGCCACGATCTGGCCGATCTGCGGAATGACCTTGAAGGAATAGGCGTCATAGGCCTTGCGCAGCATCTCGGTGGCCGGATGCGAGAACTCCAGGCACAGGAACCGGCCGCCGCGCTTCAGCACCCGGCGCGCCTCGCGCAGGGCCGCGGGAATGTCGGTGACGTTGCGGATGCCGAACGAGATCACATAGGCGTCGGCGCAGGCGTCGGGCAGCGGCAGGCGCTGGGCGTCGCCCACGTTCCAGGTGATCTCCGGCTCGCCGCCCTTGGTCCGGCCGGCGGCGATCATCTCGGCGTTGTAGTCGATGATCATGATCTGAGCGTCGGGGCCGCCGCGGCGT